>CAZZMV010000083.1:0-7572 GCA_964655425.1 uncultured Bifidobacterium sp. | reverse complement strand
GGCATTGGTGGCGACCCGATCAACGGTAGCTCATTTCTCGATCATATGGCGCGGTTTCAGAATGATCCTGAAACCGAGGTCGTCGTCATGATTGGTGAAATCGGTGGTCCGCAAGAAGCCGAGGCGTCCAAGTGGATCAAAGAAAACATGACCAAGCCGGTGGTGGGCTATGTCGCCGGACTGACCGCACCCAAGGGCCGTCGCATGGGCCATGCCGGCGCGATTATTTCTGGCGAGGGTGATACCGCGCGCGAGAAGTCGGAGATTATGTCTTCTTACGGTTTGCTGGTATCGCCAAGTGCATCCGAACTCGGTGCGACGGTCAAAAAAGCGCTGGCCAGCATCGGTAAATAAGCGAGCTCAACGTGAACGATATGGTGACCCCCGGCATCGTGGATTCAGTGGAGCTCTCTCCGCTGGCGAGCGATGGCTTTTCGCGCGCAACGCTGTTGCGCGAGCTGTATTTGTCGGTATTTCAGCGATTACAGCCCGAACTCATTCCATTGATTGAGGGCACACTGCCATTCGGGGGCATCGATCCTTCACTGCTGAGCAAAGCATTGCGTGCACAAGGTATCTGGTTTCAGATGCTGGCGATTGCAGAGCAAAACCGCGATATGCGCAACCGTCGTTTCATCGAGACCGACCAAGGCATTGATCGTTTGCAGGGTACTTTCGCACATACCTTCAAACAATTGCGCGAGCGCGGCATCAAAGCCGAGCAAGTACAAAAAGCACTGGATGAATTACGTATTCGTCCGACTTTGACGGCGCATCCCACCGAAGCCAAACGCGTGACGGTACTGGAGTGCTATCGACGTATTTACCTGAAACTGCATGATCTCGAGTCCAACCATTGGACGCCGCGCGAGCGTGAGCAATTACAGCATGCAATTTGCACCGAGATTGAGCTGTTGTGGCTGACTGGCGAACTCAAGCTGGAAAAGCCGACCGTCGATCAAGAGGTTGCCTGGAGTCTTTACTTCTTCCAGGAGAATCTGTTTGATGTCGTGCCGCAGGTGATGGCCAAACTCGAGACCGAGTTTCGTCGGTATTTCCCGGAACATGAATTCCAGGCGCCGGCGCTGATCAGTTTTGGTTCATGGGTCGGTGGTGATCGTGATGGCAACCCGTATGTCACCAGCGAAGTCACGCGGCGTACTTTGTGGGAGACGCGCGAGGCCGTACTGCGCCGGTATATCGATCGAGTATCAGCGCTGATACGCCTGCTGAGCATCTCCGAGCGTTCGCTCGCTATTCCGCAAGAATTCACAAATTATGTTGCGAGCTGCCTCGATAGATTGTCTGCGGCGCGCTATTTGGCTGAGCGTAATCCTGGTGAGGTTTTTCGTCAGTTTTTAGGTTACATCCGCCTCAAACTGATGACGACGCTGGAAGACGCAGCCAACCGTGAATTACCTGATTCAGATTCAGGTTATCGCACCGCTGACGCGCTGATTCAAGATCTTGAATTTATGTATACCTCGCTGCGCGCAGCAGGCGCGGCAAATATTGCCGACGCACTATTGCTGCCATTCTTGCGTGAAGTGGGTATTTTCAGATTCTCGACCGTGCGGCTTGATATTCGCGAGAACACCTTGCGCATTAATCAGACGCTGGCCGAACTCTACCGACGCCAGCACAGTACTGATGCACCCGCACCTGATTCGGATGAGTGGAAGCGATGGATCTTGTCCGAGTTATCCAAGCCACGTGGCGTAACTCGTAATGATGGTGATTTATCGGTCGAGGCGCGCGAAACACTAAACACCTTCCGTGTCATCGCTGAACTTCGACAGACGATTGATCGTGAAGCGTTTGGTTCCTTGATTTTATCGATGACGCACAGCGCAACCGATGTGCTGGGTGTGTATTTGCTCGCCAAAGAAGCTGGCTTGTACGCCGACAGTGCGGGCATGGAAGGTTGTACGTTGCCGGTGGTACCTCTGCTGGAAACGATTCCTGATTTGCGTCGTGCGCCCGCGATTTTGCGAGAGCTGTTGTCTGTACCGGTGGTGCAGCGCAGCTTGGCGCGTCAACGCAAAGTACAAGAAGTGATGGTCGGTTATTCCGACTCGAATAAAGATGGCGGTTATTTTGCGGCGAATTGGGAGTTGGCCAAGGCGCAGCGACAGATGGTGCGCGTAGGCCAGGAGTTTGGTGTTTCAATTAGTTTCTTTCACGGACGCGGGGGCTCAGTCAGCCGTGGTGGGGTACCGACCAATCGCGCGATTCAGGCCACACCCGCGGGCACCATACGCGGCATGTTCCGCCTGACTGATCAAGGTGAAACAGTCTCGCTCAAGTATGCCAACCGTGGCACAGCACTATTTCAAACCGAGTTACTCGGTGCGTCGGTATTAGGCCACGTACTGCTGTCCCAGCAGGAAGCGGACAAGCTGCCTTTGCATGAGTATGAAGAGGCGATGGAGGCATTGTCGGGAACCTCATGGACTGCCTACCGCAAGCTGATGGAACGCCCAGATATGCTGACTTACCTGCAGGGCTCGTCGCCGCTGGAAGAGCTATCCATGCTGAACATCGGCTCGCGGCCCGCGCGACGCACCCAAGCACAAACACTCGCCGATTTGCGAGCGATTCCCTGGGTGTTTGCCTGGACCCAGAACCGCCACATGGTGACCAACTGGTACGGCATCGGATCGGGCATGCGCGCGTTTCTCGATGTGCGTGGCGAGCGCGGACTTGAGTTGTTGCGGCGTATGTTTCAAGACTATCCGCTGTTCCGAATCGTGATGGATGAGGTCGAACGCGCACTGTGCCAAGTGGATCTGGATATCGCGCGCGAGTACGCCAACCTGGTGCCGGATGCAAATACGCGCGAAGCGATTTTCGAGCAGATCGTGCAAGAGTACAAACTGACCGCCGAGATGCTGAAAACGATTTCCGGTGAAGCCGATCTCGGTGAACGCTTTCCGCAATTCATGCGTCGACTATCGCGTCGGCTAGAAACAATCAACCGCGTGAGCCGTGAACAGGTACAACTGCTTCGGCAGCTACGCGAAGCCCAAGGCGGACAGGAAGTTCGCGAGGCGCTGCTGACATCCATTAACTGCGCAGCAGCCGGGCTCGGTTGGACAGGTTAATTCATCCCAGGAGGTTTTATGAGTTTTACGATTATTGAGCAGGCCACTGCACGTCTGCATCGTTCTGAATTGGCAGTGCCGGGATCGAACCCAGCTATGTTTGAAAAAGCAGCCAAGTCGGCCGCAGATATTGTGTTTCTTGATGTGGAAGATGCGGTTGCGCCAGACGACAAAGCGCAGGCACGCAAAAACATTATTCAAGGCTTGAACGATATCGATTGGGGTCACAAGACCATGATGGTGCGTATCAATGGTCTGGATACGCATTATATGTACCGTGATGTGGTGGATATTGTTGAGGCCTGCCCGCGTCTCGATATGATCCTGATCCCCAAGGTAGGGACCCCGGCAGACGTATATGCCATCGATATGATGGTGACCCAAATCGAAACCGCGATGGGTCGCACCAAGCGTATCGGCTTTGAAGTATTGATTGAAACTGCGCTCGGCATGGCGAATGTCGAAGCCATTGCGCAATCAAGCAAACGCTTGGAGGCCATGTCATTCGGAGTGGCAGATTATGCAGCCTCGACGCGCGCACGTACCACCGTGATTGGTGGCGTGAATAAAGATTCGGGCGTGCTGACCGATCGCGATGCCGATGGTCACCGTGAATATTTCTGGACTGACCCCTGGCACGCAGCTCAAACCCGCATGATGGTGGCGTGCCGTGCTTATGGACTACGCCCGATCGATGGGCCGTTTGGTGACTTCAGTGATACCGATGGCTATTTAGCTGCAGCGAATCGCGCAGCGGTATTGGGTTACGAGGGTAAGTGGGCGATTCACCCTTCGCAGATCGAATTGGCAAATCAGGTTTACACGCCTTCCGAAGCCGAAGTCACACGCGCACGCCGCATCATGCAGGCGATGGATGAAGCCGCCAAAGCGGGCAAGGGTGCTGTCAGTCTGGATGGTCGGATGATTGATATCGCCAGCATTCGTATGGCCGAGGCTTTATTGGCCAAGGCCGATCAAATCGGCGGACAAAGCTGATGGCGTAATTAGCGCGGCGAACTGCCTGCGCTGTAAAAAAAGCCGCCATGCAGATCACTGCCGGCGGCTTTTTTCTTGCATCTATCACTTATATGAACACTTCGCAAACGAGGCGATAAATACGCCATCATTTTGCGCGTACTTTGCTTCGTAAGTACACGTGCCCGTCATGCCGGCGAACTTGCCGGTCAGGCCTTTTACGGTTTGGCTTCCTGTACCCGGTTGCCCAAGCACACCCTTGCGCTTGAAGGTGGTCGCAAAGCTATCGCCCGCACTATCTTTCGCCACACAGTTGCCGTCGACGGTTGATTCTTTGTTCAGAGTATTGTTGATACCCACACAGTTGATGGTGATGACATCACCTGCCTTGAAGGATTGATGTGTGGATTTGTTCACAACCATCAACAGCTTGAAATTCACCACTGAATAGGTGTCCTCACCCATCTTGATTTCAGCCCGATTGAGCTGGCCGGTCGATACGCTCTCGGTTTCGCCGGGCGCTGCCATGGCTGTTGATGCCGCCAGCGTTGCCGTGATTGCGCACACTGCAAGTATGTTTTTCTTCATTTTGCTTGCTCCTGTTTCAGGTTGTATGAGGTTGGACTCACTGATATTCCACTGGGTCCAAGTTTGAGGCTACGCCAGCTTCCTGACAAAAACTTGACGCCGGCACCGCAGCTGAAATAGATGTTTATAAACGAAATACCATTGCTTTTTTAAAAACACCCATGCCCGGACAGAGTCTGTGTTTGTTTGCTATTGACGAGCTTCGTGCTAAATTGTTTCCACAGGGCTCGGTCGCGATGAATCCGGTACGGGCTCACTGAAAAATCAAATAAAAATAATCAGTTCGTTCTGCTTGGCGAATCTGCAAAACGGACAGTACGGGGGAGAGATTTCTTGTTGCTGATGTCGCAGCGGGGCTGCCCGTGAGTGCATCCGGTCATCGTGCCAACCTTGCACGTGCGTTGGCGGCTTGCTTTATTCGGCTGGCTGATCCGGGAATCACCAGATTTTTTTCCGCGATTTGCAAGCTAGCGCTAATCGCGTCGATGTCAGGGGTGCTGTTTGCCTCTTTACAGCCTGCCCAAGCCGCGTTGCTCAATCGTGACGATATCGATAAGCTGCTCGATGGCCAATTCATCGTTGGCGAGGTACAGCCGGATATGCCGGTTTACCCCTTGTTCGCCAAAGGCAGCGATGCCGGCGGCAAGCCGGAGTTGAAGGGTTACGCGTTCGAGTCATTGGATTTCGAGCCCGTGCGCGGTTACAGCGGTAAACCGATCGACGTGTTGGTGGCGATGGATTTAACCGGCGCATTCATTGATCTGCGCTTGGTCGATCACAAAGAACCATTTTTCAATAATCCCACCGGCACCAAGCGACTCGGCGTATTCACCGCGCAATACACCGATTTGACGCTGCAGCACGTGGTCCGGATTCACGACTATCGCTCGCAAACGCGGCGCGATGATCAGTCCGCTGATCTGCAAGGCGTGAACCATGGCACGGTCACGACCAAAGCAATTGACCGATCGATTTTTGGCTCAGCCGCCAAGGTCGCGGTCGCAAAACTCGATGCCAGTATCGCTGCCAGTGCCGCTGCACGACGACGCAGCACACGCGAGAGCTTTCAGCCCCTGAATTGGGATGATTTGCTCTGGCGCGGTATGGTGCAAACAACCGTCATTACCCCGGCAGATATTCGTAAAGCCTACAGCGACATCAAACAACCCGGCGGTGGCAAGCTGGAAGGCATTGCTGACAATGAAGCCGCGTTGACGATTAACACTGCGTTGTTGGGTATTCCATCCATCGGAAGAAATTTATTGGATGGTGAAGGTTGGCGGTATTTAAATACCAGTCGTCGCAAGTCACAGGCAATTTTGGTGACTGAGCGCGGGCCGCTGTCGACGGCAACCGATGATGCATTACGCGTGCCTGACGATACACCGTTTGTCTTGCGGCAGAACGGTAAAGTCATCAAATTCAGCATCATCCCCTATGACAAAAAACTCAAGCACCCAGGTTACCCTGACAAGGTTAAGGCCTATTTTTTGGTGGTAGATAAAGCGACACCGCTTGACCCCGAGCAGCCGTTCAATCTGTCGTTCAGGCTCGGCCGACGGTTTGGTACCAATCAGGTGCTGAATAAAATCGAGCGGCGGGAATTTCCAATTGCTTACGACTTTCATGGCTGGCGTGCCAATTTTTATGACGTGCTCGATACCGATCTTCACTCGATTGATTGGATTCGTATCTGGCTGAATCGTTGGATCGAGGTGCTGGCATTGATCGCGGGTTTGGGCGTACTTACGTATGCACTAATTCGCCAGCAGCGTACCAGTGCGACGTCACGTCGACTACAATTTTTCCGAGTGGCGTATTTGATTTTTACGCTCGGCTTTATTGGATGGACAGCGCAGGGGCAACTCACCATCATCAATATCACTGCGGCAGTCGAGTCACTGCGCGGTGGTGGTGATTTAAGCTTCCTGCTGAGTGACCCGATCAGTACGATTCTTTGGCTATTCACCGGCGTGACGTTATTTGTATGGGGCAGAGCGACATTTTGCGGCTGGCTGTGTCCATTCGGCGCGTTGCAGGAACTGATTAGTCTGATCGCTAATCGTATCGGTGTTCATCAGCGGCGTTTGCGCGCTGCGTGGGACGCCAAGCTCAAATGGATTAAATACGTGGTGTTGGCGACAATATTGGGTTCGATATTCGTCGCACCCTCGTTCTCTGAAATGGCAGTGAAGGTGGAGCCTTTTGAAACTGCGATCAGTTTTCATTTCGTGCGCGATTGGCCGTATATACTTTGGGCGGTCATCTGCTTGGCGTTTGGATTATTTTTGTATCGTGGCTACTGCCGGTATATTTGTCCACTCGGCGCAGCGCTGGCGGCAGTCAATTTTCTGCAGCGCTGGTCATGGATACCGCGGCGTGAAGCCTGCGGCACGCCGTGTCAGTCGTGTCGCCATCGCTGCGAGTATCAGGCCATCGCGCCGTCCGGACAGGTTCAATACAGTGAGTGTTTTCAGTGCCTGGATTGCGTCTCGATTTATCAAGATGATCAGCGTTGCCTGCCCCTGATTCAGGAGCGCAAGCGCGAGCATCGCGTGATCCCGGTGCAGTTGAAAGTGGAGGCAGGATGAAACGACGCCAATGTCTGGTATGGGGTTGGGGTTTGCTCACGGTCGGGTTATCGAATTCGCTGATCGCAAAAGCATGGGCAGCGGATCGTACTGCATCCGCGGGCAAATTGGTCTGGCGTGAGCGCGCCTTGCTCGGTTTTGGTACCACGCTGTGGATCAAGGCCGCGCACGAGAACGCTGATCAGCTCGAATCCGCGCTGAACGCGGCAGTCAAATCGATCCGGCATATCGAGCGACAGATGAGTCTGTTTGATCCGGATAGCGTTGTCAGTCAGCTGAATCGTCAGCGTAAACTCAATCACGCAGATCGCGAT
>CAZZMV010000082.1:5866-7649 GCA_964655425.1 uncultured Bifidobacterium sp. | reverse complement strand
TTCCGTTTGGCGATGCTAAAAGAGGCACACAAGCATCATGGACTTGTCAGCTTTCCCAGCGTGCTATCAGCCAGCTGTGACCCAAACAACAGTTATGCGCGCACAAAATTTTCAGATGGCTACAACTTGGAATGCGTAATGACTGTCAGGCGCGGTTTTTACGCTGACCCGTTTCATGACAAGCAAACCATGGGTGAGCATGAAATCCTTGGTCCAGCGCAGCAGCGCTTTCGCGTCGTTGATAAAGACGCGATCATGATAGGCAATCCTGAATCAGGTGGTGAAGTAGAAATCGAGCGCTACACGCTAAATCCGGTTGATTAACAGCGATTACCTCCGCCATGCCGGCGGGCGCTTATCAATGAATGCTTGCACGCCTTCAAGTGCGCAGTCGTTCATCATGTTGCAAGCCATGGTCTCGCCCGCCAATTGGTACGCGGCTGCCACGCCCATCTCGTCTTGCTGGTAGAACATGCGCTTACCCATGGCGATGGCTGCCGCAGGTTTGGCGAGAATCGATGATGCCAACTCAGCCACTGCCTGATCCAACGCTTCAGGTGCAACAACACGATTCACCAAACCGCGCGCCTGCGCCTCATGCGCGTCAATGAAGTCCCCAGTGAGTAGCATCTCCATGGCCTGCTTGCGCAACACATTGCGTGACAAGGGGACGGCTGGGGTCGAGCAGAACAAACCATAATTCACCCCGGAGGCAGCAAAGCTGGCCTCAGTCGAGGCCACGGCCAGATCACAGGTGGCGACCAGTTGACAACCTGCAGCGGTCGCCAAGCCATGCACCCGTGCAATCACTGGCTGCGGTAAACGCTGCAGCGAGAGCATGAGTTGGCTGCATTGCTTGAATAGCTTTTGGTAATAGGCGAGCGATGGCTGGGCACGCATCTGCTTCAAGTCATGTCCAGCGCAAAATGCTTTGCCCGCGCCCGCCAGCACAACGACGCGTACGCTCTGGTCGTTGGCGATCGAATCAACCTCATGCTGCAGCGCGTCCATCATCGCTTCCGATAATGGGTTCAAGCGATCGCCTCGATTCAACGTCAAGGTGGTGACGCCACGCTCATCACGACGCAGCAGATAAGGCGGTTCTTCCTTGGTCAGCGGCTGAGCCATACATTCTCCTGATTTTTCGACTATTCAGTAACCACCAATGCTGGGCACTACATGACGATTATGCTCAAAGGCTATCTTGCAAAGCGTCGGTAGGCGCAACAACGTAACTGGCCAACAAAGCTGCACGGCGCTCGGGGGTTTCCAGACTGATCCGGCCAAGTGCGCCACTGCGGTAATCCTGCAGCAGGGCATGCGACGCTTTTTCGAGGTCGAGGTCACCGCCCTTCAGCCGGTAGCCGCGCATTTTCGCAATCGCTTCGATCATACCCGGTCCGTCCATTAAGTCCGACAAAGGCCCGTAACGCGCTGCCAGTAGCTGCGGGTAATTCATCAGCAACTGCTCGGCGAGGAAACTGGCGACTTCCTCCTCGATGATGGCATTAACACCAATTGCATGACTCGCGGCGAGCATTAGACCATCCGACGGATGATCTATTTTTGGCCACATTAAACCGGGCGTATCAATCAGTACGATATTTTTACCAAGCAGTAGGCGCTGCTGTGTCTTGGTCACCGCCGGCTCATCGCCGACCCTTGCTACACGCTTCTTCAAAAGCGCGTTCATCAAGGTGGATTTGCCCACATTCGGTATGCCCATGATCATCATGCGCAGCGGCTTGAGCGCCGTACCACGATGCGGCACCAAGCGCAGGCA
>CAZZMV010000082.1:4243-5766 GCA_964655425.1 uncultured Bifidobacterium sp. | reverse complement strand
CTCAGCACGCAAACCATAAGAAAAAATCAACGGCCAAGACCAGTCACTCCAAGACCAAGTCTGCCAATCAATCCAAACACAAAGCCACGAGCAAATCGGTCATCGCCACGCCGGAGTTTGCCAACTTTACGCAGTGGCACGCAGTTGATGGATTTATGGATGAAATGTGCCGCGATCATGGCTTTGAGCGCGATGCACTACAACGTTTATTTGGTCAGATCCACTTCCAGGAGAGCGTGGTGAGACTAATTAACCCACCGCCGGTCGGCACAGTCAAAAATTGGAGTGCTTACCGGGCGCGCTTCATCGAGCCACGTCGGCTCAATGCGGGTACAAAATTCTGGCGCCGCTACGCAATCGAGTTGGCGCGTGCGCATCAAGAGTTTGGCGTGCCGGAAGAGATTATTGTCGGAGTACTCGGCGTTGAAACCATGTACGGTCAGGCTGCCGGCAAATTTCGGGTACTGGACTCACTCACGACACTTGCCTTCGCCTACCCGGACACACCCAACCGCGAGCCTCGCATGGCCTATTTCAGAGACGAGCTGAAACAAACCTTGCTCTACGCCCGCGAGAGCAATATCGATCCACTCTCGCTGCATGGCTCGTTTGCTGGCGCGATCGGATGGCCTCAGTTCATGCCGGGCAGCATACGACGTTACGCCGTTGATTTCGATGGCGACGGCAAAATCGATCTACGCAACTCTCCGATTGATGCCATCGGTAGTATTGCCAGCTTTTTGTCACAACATGGCTGGCAACGCGATCAACCACTCGCATTTCCGGTCACTGTGACGCCAGATATGCCGTGGCCAACGCTGATTGGTAAAAGCCTGGAAGCCAAGTTTAGCCTCGAAGAACTGCGCCAAGCTGGCGTGAACATACCCAATGATGTACCGGTATCGTATCCCTATGGCTTGTTCGATCTGGAAGACGGCAACCACCCAACGCGATACCTGCTTGGTACGCAAAATTTCTTTGCCATCACTCACTACAACCGTAGCTATTACTACGCTATGGCGGTGATCGAGCTTGGGCAGGCGATCAGTCGCCAACGTATGCACTGATTGGATCAGCATCCGCTCGGTGCGGTGAGCGATCCTCGCCTCAATTGATCGCACCAATTGCAAAAATGTTTACAGCGTCACTAACAACCCATAGAATTTGTTGTCAAATATAAAATTTGATCACATCTTGGCTGCGATGGTTGTTGCGACCGTTCTGGCGAACGGACAGATGAACCCTGCTGCGTCAGGCGACCGCCGCATTTGAATCACCTGACTTACTCGGAACCACGATCCCATGAGTACTCCGTCTGATCATCAGGATAGCCACCGGCTCGCAGACCAGATCGCCTACGACCCTAATAATTTGTTGGATTCTTTAATCGAAAAACTCCATCTTAAAAATGATGCCGCGTTGTCACGCGCGCTTGAAGTCGCACCCCCTGTGATCAGCAAGATTCGCCACCGTCGCTTACCCGTGGGTGCCTCGCTGTTGATCCGTATGCACGAAGTCAGTGA
>CAZZMV010000082.1:0-4143 GCA_964655425.1 uncultured Bifidobacterium sp. | reverse complement strand
GGGCTGACGAAGACAGTACTCGACGTACGGCGAGTCAGCACCAACAACGCCAGCGCCCTTTTGCTTGAGCCGATTAGGCGGGGAAGACGCCGGTGGAGAGATACCTATCCCCCCGATCACACACAATAAACACGATAACCGCATTTTCAACCGTCATCGCAACACGCAGCGCCACTTCGCAGGCGCCCGCAGCGGAGATGCCGGCGAATATGCCTTCCTCTATCGCCATGCGACGCGCCATTTGCTCAGCGACAGCTTGACTGACGTTTTCGACTTGATCAACGCGACTACGGTCAAAAATTTTCGGTAAATAGGCCTCGGGCCATTTACGGATGCCGGGGATTTGTGAACCTTCTTCAGGTTGCGCCCCAATAATTTGAATCGCCGGATTTTTTTCTTTTAAGTAGCGTGAGACACCCATGATCGTGCCAGTGGTACCCATTGCACTCACGAAGTGAGTAACTTTGCCGTTGGTATCGCGCCAAATCTCGGGACCGGTTGTCTCATAATGCGCGCGCGGATTATCCGGGTTGGCAAACTGATCGAGAATTTTTCCTTTACCGTCGCGCTGCATCTGATCTGCGAGATCACGCGCGTATTCCATGCCGCCAGATTTTGGTGTGAGCACAATCTCGGCCCCGTAAGCCGCCATGCTTTGGCGTCGCTCCAGGCTAAGGTTTTCTGGCATCAGCAAAATCATGCGATAGCCCTTCATGGCTGCCGCCATAGCCAGCGCTATACCCGTGTTGCCACTGGTCGCCTCGATCAGGGTGTCGCCAGGTTTGATCTCGCCACGATCCTCAGCGCCGCGAATCATTGCGAGTGCTGGTCGATCTTTCACCGAGCCCGCCGGATTGTTACCCTCGAGTTTGCCGAGAATGATGTTGTTGCGCCGCGCGATTTCGTCGCCCGGTATGCGCTTTAACTGCGCAAGTGGCGTATTACCGACGAGATCCTCAATGGAATGAAATGACATGGCGGTGTTTTGCGTCGAGCAAAGTAAACCGCCATTGTAGTGGAAAGCCCAAAATCACAACGGCCACCCGTAGTAGCCGTATGTCGATCTACTGCTTGGCTGCTGCGGGCTTGTCGCCACCTTTATCGGAGGCCTTGTCCATCCTTTTGTCTCCACCCTTCTCTGGTGCTGTGTCGGCACTCTTCTCGGCTGACTTGGCTGCTTTGCCGGTACCAGCAGTACCTTCGTAGCTCTTGCCATTCACCGTTAGCCCTGCCGCGGAGAGCTTGACTGCATTACGCGAACCAACGCCTTTGACGCGTCGCTCGAGGTCGGCCCAGTCTTTGAAGTTCCCATTCTTTTCGCGCTCGGCGAGGATGGCTTTGGAAGTCGCAGGACCGATACCAGCAACACTATCGAGCCCAGCTTGATCGGCACTATTCACATCAACCGCTGCCAGTACCGAACCTGACATGACGAACAGCACCAAGGCAGCCAAACAGAATTTTTTCAGCATGAATCTTCTCCGCGTTAAGTTGAACAGAACTGCGGCCGCGTTCGAACATGGCACACAGCCGCAGCAGCATTAAACGCGAGGAAAGCTGAATTGAACGTGCAAGAAGGGATGATTATTTTGCATGGTGCGGTGATTGATCATGACTGACCCATCACCGACAAATCTTCGGTACGTCTTGGCGCATAACTCTCCCATTGACTGCATCCGGGACAGTGCCAATAAAACTGGCGCGACTTGAAACCACAATGACCACACTGATAACGCCCGAGCTTTTGTGCATAGCCTCCCACCAGGCTCTTGACCAACGAGAGTTCGGCAAGTCGCTCAGGCGGTGCATGCATCAGACGCGCCTCGATTAATTTATCCAGTCCGAGCAGTGTTGGGGTGCGACGCAATTCATCACTGACCAATTGATTCGCAGTCTCGGCACCATCCAACTCAAGCACGCCGCGAAACACCACCTCGAGTAAGTCGATAGACGGCGCCTCAGCGAGATAACCGCGCAGCAGGTTCAACCCTTCACGCAAACGATCAACCTGTCGATAGCCCTCCAACAAGCGCGGCGCGACCAAACCCACATGGCCCGCACTTTGTTGCTCGACCCGCCGCCAAGTACGCAGCGCAGCCTCAATATCACCTTTGGCAGACAATGCATCACCAGCGAGTAGTGTAGCGCGCACATTATTGCGATCGTAAGCGAGCGCTTTATCGAGTGTGGCGAGTGCAGCATCCGGATTGACGTGTACCAGCTCGTCTTGCGCGATCTCGCAATGAAATTGAGCGATCTCTTTTTGGTAAGCGCCGGAGCCGGATGCTTGCAACGCGAGTGCGGCATCGATTGCACGACGCCACTCTTTTTCGCGCTGATAAATCTCCAACAGTGCACGACTGGCTTGCGGGGCGAATTGTGTTCCTGCCAGCTGATGGAAGGTTTCTTCAGCCCGATCGAGCAAACCTGCCTTGAGATAATCCTGCCCGAGTTCGAAGCGTGATTGTGCACGCATCTCAGGAGATAGGTCTGCGCGTGCCAGTAAGTTTTGATGCACACGTACAGCGCGTTCAATATCGCCACGCCGACGAAACAGCTTACCTAGGGCGAAATGCAGCTCGGCGGTTTCAGGGTCAAGCCGTGCGATCTCGACAAAGGCATCGATCGCCTTGTCCGGATCTTCGTCCAGCAAGGCATTCAAGCCTTGGTAATAACTGCGCGGCAGTCGGCGCGACTCGGAAATGACGTGGCGGATGTCAACTCGCGCTGCAATCCAGCCGAGTGCGAAAAAAAACGGGATGGAGACCAGCCACCAGGTTTCAAATTCCATCCTGGCTCCTGATTAAAGACCAACCTGTTCGATCAGGTTCTCGGGTGAAGGTGGCTGGCTGCGAACCTTTGCCTGCTCGGCAGCCGCTTGCTTTTGTTGTTCGACATCGCGCTGCAGGGCTAATAGCTCACGCCGGTAACGCAGCAAGGTGCCGGTCATGGCAAGTACGCCGATGACCAAGCCCAACAACAGAAAACCCAGCAACAATAAAATCAGCGGCGCACTCGCTTTGCTATTCCAGAACAGACGAAGTACCACCTCGTCGGTGTTCTTTAAGGCGAAGTCGAAAAACACAATAAAAAGCGCGAGCGATAACAACCGAATCAGAAGTTTCATGCTCGCGCTCCTTGTGCCGATGAGCTACGCCAGATTTAGTCGTCATGGATCGGCTGCCCGACCATGGCATCGACGCGCTCGCGCAGCTCCTTGCCCGCCTTGAAATGCGGTACTCGTTTGCCCGGCACCACCACCGTCTCACCCGATTTCGGATTGCGCCCGATACGTGGGGGACGGCTGTTGGTGGCAAAACTGCCGAAACCACGAATCTCGATGCGCTGACCAGCGATCAGCGCATCGGTCATCGCATCCAGCAGCGTCTTGACCGTGAAATCCGCATCCTTGGCAACCAGTTGCGGATAACGCTCAGCCAGACGGGCGATCAGCTCCGACTTGGTCATCGGCGAGACCTGCTTAGCTCTTGGTATCGAGTTTGGCTTTCAGCAGCGCGCCCAAGCTGGTCGTGCCGGATGCCGCGGCAGAGTCGGTCGACATCTTTTGCATGGCCTCTTGAGTCTCTGCATTGTCTTTCGCCTTGATCGACAACTGTATGCTGCGCGCCTTGCGATCGACATTGATGATCATCGCCTCAAGCGTATCGCCTACTTTCAGATGAGTGCCGGCATCTTCGACCCGATCACGCGAGATCTCGGATGCGCGCAAATAACCCTCCACTTCCTCTGACAGCGTGATCACTGCGCCTTTCGGTTCGACAGCCTTGACGGTGCCATGCACCAACGCGCCTTTGTCGTTCATCGCACAGTAGTTGTTGAACGGATCACCCTCGAGCTGCTTGACGCCCAGCGAAACACGCTCGCGCTCGACATCAATCGCCAGCACCACGGCTTCGAGTTCATCACCTTTCTTGAAGCGGCGTACAGCCTCTTCGCCGGTTTCGCTCCACGACAGATCCGACAAATGCACCAGACCGTCGATGTTGCCGGCCAGGCCAATGAACACGCCGAAGTCGGTAATGGATTTGATCGCGCCTCTGACTTTGTCGCCTTTTTTGTGCGACATTGCGAAATCGTCCCAAGGATTTGGCTTGCACTGCTTCATGCCGAGGCTGATACGAC
>CAZZMV010000081.1:0-7793 GCA_964655425.1 uncultured Bifidobacterium sp. | reverse complement strand
TTTCCATCACAGTCTCAGACCGCGCGTTATAGGTATGGCGGCTGATTTTGTCGTCCTTGGACCAGTGCGGAATCAGGCCAAACCGACCAATCACCGCCTCACGGTTAGGCACTGCCTCATCGCCTACATCGGCATGGGGATGGCGCCGAATGAATACGCTGCTGTAGCCGGGCCAGACATCAGATTTTGCGGCGTCGGTTGGCGCATCAACATAAAAATATTGCCGCAACTTGGTTGGGTCAGTAACTGAGTGGTAATGGGCGCACATGGATTATTACTTTATTAGTCAGTTCGTCCTATCGCAAGGCGATGACACCGGATGCATCAAATGCGCGGCGAAATTCTCTACGCCTGGCTTCGGACCATCCCCATGCACCATAAAATCGCGCGGGCTGAGGTTGGATATGTCGATGATAGTAGTGAAGGTAGCGGCGGCAGTAGGATTCCAGCAATGTGATGGGAATACCGTCTGGATACTTCTCAGAAATATCGCTGATTAGATTGGAAAGTTTGTCCATCATAGGCACCGACTGCGCATCATTTTATTGATTCACCGGTACTTCCTGAGCCGTAGGAACCGTCTGCTGGAACGAGGCTCTTTTCGTTAATTTATCGAAGAGCTTGAGCAGATTCGGTGCGTCACCTCGCCAGTCATAGCTGGGGTAGCGAAGATCAAGATAACCCAGCGCGCAGCCGGTTGCGATTTCGGCGAGACCGATATCCAAAGCAGTAAAACTTCCAGAGGGCAGTAGTTTTCGCTCCAGCTCGTGCACTCCCGCTCGAATTTTTTCTGCTTGTCGACTGAGCCAATAGTGACTTCGAGAACCCTCTGGGCGTTGACCTTCAAGGAAGGTCATCACGACCGCATCACAAACACCATCTGCCACAACCTCGATAAGTCGATGGGTTATTTTGTCATCGTTATTTTCTGGTAGATGTCCAGGCCTTTCGAGTTCCAAATACTCGAAGATCACTTTGGAATCATGAATCACTCGACCATCATCCAGTACGAGCGTGGGTATCTTGGCGAGTGGGTTGAGATCTTTTACTCGACTTCCTGGCTGCCAGGGATTGTCGATAATGATCTCATGCGGCATCTGCTTTTCCAGCAGAGTGACGCGGACTTTTCGAGCGAATGGGCTTGGAGTTGCGATGTAAAGTTTCATGACAAAAAAGCGTAGATGAAATCCAGTAACCGAGGCGGCCGGTCTTCACATATATGGCTGGGCCATCGAACTAGGTGTACGGCACATGCTTGCCACAAGGTGATTTTCGAACCGAAATACCTGCTGGGATCAATGGGGAGGAGTTTCTTTTTCACGCACCTTTATCAAATCAGCAGCCGTTAATATAACTGTCCTTCCATCAACGGCAACGACGATACCCGTGTTAGCTCTGATGGCTAGGTCTTGAGCTGAACGAGCTGCGCGTTCCATGGCTGCATATTAGCCTGCCAAATCTGGGTCTGAATCGCCCCGGGTTTTGAGGAGGCTCCAACCTTTGAGAGAATGGAGCCATGAACAAGACGAACAAATTTTCCCCCGAAGTCCGGGAGCGTGCGGTGCGGCTGGTGCAGGAACACCGGGGCGAGTATCCGTCGCTGTGGGGCGCTGTTGAATCGATCGCCCCCAAGATCGGCTGTGTTCCGCAGACCTTGCTCGACTGGGTCAAGCGCGACGAAGTCGATGGCGGGCAGCGTGATGGCCTGACGACTTCCGAGCGTGACCGGCTCAAGCAGCTCGAACGCGAGAACAAGGAGCTGCGCCGCGCCAACGAGATTCTGAAGACAGCCAGTGCGTTTTTCGCCCAGGCGGAGCTCGACCGCCGTTTGAGGAACTGAAACGCTTTATCGATACGCACCGTGGTCAGTACGGGGTCGAGCCGATCTGTAAGGTGCTGCAGATCGCCCCGTCATGTTATCGCCGCCATGCCGCACAGCAGAGACGTCCCGAACTCCGCTGTGAACGTGCCCAGCGCGATGAGATGCTGGTGGCGCACATTCAGCGCGTCTGGCATGCGAACTGGCAGGTGTATGGTGCCGACAAGGTCTGGCGGCAGATGAATCGCGAAGGTATTACAGTAGCGCGGTGTACCGTCGAGCGGCTGATGCGGCAACTGGGTCTGCAAGGTGCGCGTCGGGGCAAGAAGGTGCGCACGACGATCAGCGATGGCAAGGCGCCTTGTCCACTGGATCGGGTCAATCGAGTATTCAAGGCCGAGCGTCCAAATCAGCTATGGGTGTCGGACTTCACGTATGTCTCGACCTGGCAGGGCTGGCTGTATGTGGCGTTTGTCATTGATGTCTATGCCCGACGTATCGTGGGCTGGCGCGTGAGTCGCAGCATGCATACCGACTTCGTGCTCGATGCGCTGGAGCAGGCGCTCTACGATCGGCAACCTGAACGCGCTGAATCTTTGGTTCACCATTCGGATCGCGGCTCGCAATACGTTTCGATCCGATATACCGAGCGCTTGGCCGAAGCGGGCATCGAACCATCCGTTGGCAGCCGGGGCGACAGTTACGATAACGCATTGGCCGAGACGATCAATGGCTTGTACAAAACGGAATTGATTCACCGCCGTGCGCCATGGAAAACGCGGGAATCGGTGGAGCTGGCAACGCTGGAATGGGTCCACTGGTTCAACCACATCCGACTGCTGGAACCGATCGGTTATCTACCGCCGGCCGACGCTGAGGCAAACTACTGGCGGCAGCATGCCAGTGGGGCCACGCCGGTGGCCTCAACTTAAACCAACTGGCCTCCACGAATTCCGGGGCGATTCACACTCACACACGCTGGGAAGCCGGGTGTTTTAGGGGATGACGTGTACCTTTCTGTGGCCCATGATGATGCTGACCGAAATAAACTCCGCTTTGATCATCGCAAGGCGCAAACGGCAGCAAAGACTGATCGATGCATGAGGCGTTTAATCCGAAATAACGTAAAACCTCAAGACGGGTGAGTTCGGAAAAAAATGCCAACTAGGAGGGTTGTTGGCGGGTTTGAGAAGGCAACTCTCCGAACAGCTTCCGGTATTCAGTGGAAAAGCGGGGCAGGTGGCAAAAGCCCCAGCGCCCCGCAATTTCTTGTATTGATTGATTGCGGCCATGACCCCTCAAATCGCGCCGAGCGCCGTTGAGCCGCATTGAACGCAGAAAATTCAGCGGGCTAGTTCCAACGACCTCAATAAAGGAGTAGTTTAGTACTCGCCGGCCTACGTTAAATTTCAAGCAAATGTCGTAGATGCTCGGCGGATCGTCGCTCCGTGACATGGCCCATTCAACGATGGTGCGCACCAGATGGCTTCGTGATCTGAAACACCGGCTTGGCTCATCCACTGGGCTGGATGATCGGATTGCGTTCACCGTTGTCGTCAGTAAGGCTGATTTGTACACGCGCTGAACCTGCAGGTATCTTAAAGATGAAGCGCGCTGTAGTTCTGGGCTGAGCATGTCGAGTAGGCAGCGCTTCAGAGAATCAAGGGCGTCAGCGGAGGGTTTTACCAAGATTGAATTAGAGAGCGCGGTACCATCCACCCCCTCTATGTCGAGCAACTGTAGCAACTCCAATCTTGGCACGGCAACAGCCAACACATCAAAATGTTTGGGCGTCACCAAGCTGAAGCCTTGGCTACCATTGAAAGCAATTAAATCTTCTGATCCGAATTGCTTCCCGGAGAAGAGGGCTGAGCCTTCCATGGCAACGGCGGTACCAATTACAACGCAATCAGCCTTAGGACTACCGTTTTGAAAAACCGAGCGATTTGTCGATTCCCGAAAAACTTGAACGTCGGAGAAACCAATGTCAATCAATTCGCCATTGAATTGACCGCCCTCAAGCTGGCTATATGTTTGTTCCCAATCAGAGAGGCACGCAGCGTGATGCTCTGAGTCGGAGGTTGAAATGCGTTGGTACCTGTAGCTGGTTTCTGTGGCGACGGGTGGGTAGCCAACAGCGCCAACGACAGGAAACGTAAAAAGTGCCGAGGTATTCATCCCCAGTTTTTATTAGTGTTTGTAGCCACATTACCAGTGAATCGCGGCAGAAGAAAGACCCAGTCGACAAAAATAGCAAAATTTTAATTTTTCACCTATTTTGGCGGACCTTGCACTGCCCCAGTGCGGCTGGAGCGATTTGTTTCCGATTTCGGCTAACACTCCGAAAGGACCTTCTGCAACACTGTTCGCCGACAAAGCTTGCGAACACGCGGTTGGCGCAGGGTTTTAGGCGAGAGGGAGGTAGAGGTCGTGAAGCGAATAACTTGGCTTTTTCAAATTCTGATGACTTTGTGCAGTGTTTCGGTTTCAGCACATGCCGAACTTGGTATTGAAACGGTTACAACCATTGAGCGCTTGCCTGCTGCCCATCCCTACCGGCTCTACTACACTGACGTCGCCCTACCGCATCTGCCTGATGGCAAGCTGCTCATTATTGATGGGCGAAATATGAAAGTGGAGGGTATGGTTTCTACTGGATCATTTGCACAGACTACGCTATCGCCAGATCGCAGCGAGATCTATGTGGCCACTACGTACTACACAAAATTAAATCGTGGTGAGCGATTCGAAGAGATTTTGGTGTACGACGCGAGCACGTTGGCCTTGAAGGCGGAGATACCTTATCCAGCGCGTCACTCCCAATCATTACCTTACCTTGCGACCCTTCGTACCTCGGCGGATGGTCGATTTATCTACGTCCAGAATGCAAGCCCGGCAACATCGATCGGCGTGGTCGACCGAAAGTTGGAGAAAATGGTTACCGAGATTCAAACGCCCGGATGCTTCGGATTGTATCCAGCAAGCAGCTCACTCCGACTGTCAACGCTGTGCGGTGACGGTACCATGCTTACAATAAGTTTAAACAATGAGGGTATGCCAACTGATAAGCAAAAAACTCAAGAATTTTTTGACCCGACGAATGATGCATTATTTGTGGCGCCAGCCCAGGATGGCGACATCTACTACTTCCCATCGTTCAAAGGCGATATTGTTACGGTAGATGTAGGGGGCGATGTAGCCAAACCAACCGATCGTTGGTCGATGCCTTCGGCAGCTGAAAAGCGACAAGGGTGGCGCCCTTCGGGTTTCCAACCGATTGCACTGCACGTTGACAGCGGTACCCTGTACGCAGGCGTTCATAGCAAAGGTTACGAAGGAAGTCACAAAGACCCGATTCAGGAAATTTGGGTATTTGATACAAAGACAAAAAAGCGCCTCTCAAGAAACAAAATACCGGCCGCTTTTGGTTTGGCTGTTAGCAAAGGAAGCGCCCACAGGGTATTCGCTTATAACACCGAGCATTCGTCGATTATGGCGTTCGATGGTGGGCGCAAACTTAAAAAAGTTGCTGAGAAAGCGGGTTTTGGCGATACCCCCTCACAGCTAGAGACACAGTAGTCATCATGCTGACTGAATTTATTCAAGATCCTATCGTTACGCGCGCATGCGCGTCACTGATTGCGGTGATTCTGCTGGTTGGGGGTTGGCAAAAACTTCGTGATTTTGAGCTGTTTTCTGCCGCAGTCGAAAATTATCGTTTGGTATCGGTTAGCCTAGTGAGACCTGTGGCCCTGATGGTACCCGCTGCAGAGTTGACTGCAGGCGTCACACTACTTTTTCCAGCTACCTGTGCGCTCGGCTCTTTACTTGCTGCGGCTATTCTGTTCTTCGTTACGACTGCGGTAGCCATCAACCTGCTTCGTGGTATGCGGGATATTGATTGTGGCTGCGGAGGCTCGTCAAGCCAGACGATCTCCTGGGCGCTGGTAGTGCGTAATTTGGTGCTAGCGTTGCTCACATTACCAGCTGCGCAGCAAGGCATCGGAAGGGCGCTGGTCTGGGGGGATTATTTCACCCTAGTTGCCGGGGTGCTGGCGCTGGTTGGTCTATACCTTTGCACTAATCAATTGCTCAATAACTCAACAAGCCCGCTGGTCAATCGGCGATGAGGTACATGCAATGAATCAAGCACTGCTAATTTCAAATATTTTTCTCTGGCTGGTAGTGCTCGCACTACTGCTCGTTGTATGGGCACTGGCGAGGCAGATCGGGGTCTTATACGAGCGAGTGGCACCGATGGGGGCGCTCATGATTGATCAAGGGCCCAAGGTCGGCGATGCAGCACCATCCTTCTCCTTGACATCGATCGCTGGTGAGGCCGTATCAATTGGTGGTCGACTCGGCCGCGGGCAATTACTCTTTTTCTTGTCGCCGACCTGTCCGGTCTGCAAAAAGCTGCTACCGGTCGTTCGGTCGATCGCTGTTAGTGAGAAGGGTTGGCTTGACATCGTGCTGGCTAGCGATGGCGAATTACAGCAACACAGAGCGTTTTATGACAAAGCTGGTTTGAGTGCATTTCCCTACGTGCTCTCGACTGAACTGGGCATGACCTACCAGATTTCAAAGCTACCGTATGCGGTGTTAATCGATGAGCAAGGATCAATTCGCGGAAAAGGCCTGGTGAACTCAAGAGAGCAACTCGAGAGCCTGTTTGTCGCCAAGGAAACTGGGGTTGCCTCGATACAGGAATTTATTAATCAGCGTGCCTGATAAATTCAGCTAATTAGGAGGAGCGTGCCGTGAAATGGTTCGATGATTTTTTCGAGATAAAAACCCGTCAGGCAGCACAATCAATGTCGCGCAGAAATGCGCTTACCCGGCTGGGTAATTTGCTGGTAGGTACTGCGCTCGTACTACCGGTCTTGCCATTCGACCGAGTTGGCTCCCATGCACATGCCGCGCCCAAGAAAGGGCCTGACGATACCTCATGTGATTACTGGCGCTACTGCGCGTTAGATGGGTTCGTTTGTACGTGTTGCGGAGGCACCGTGTCGTCGTGCCCCCCCGGTACCGAGGTATCAAAGGTCACCTGGGTCGGGACCTGCCGAAATCCAGCCAACGGCAAGGATTACTTGATCAGCTATAACGATTGCTGTGGCGCGACGATGTGCGGGCAGTGCTTTTGTAACAAAAACGAGCGTGAGCGACCAGCGTATCGAATGGGGGTACACAACGACATTAACTGGTGTATGTCGAACGCTAGCAATACCTACCACTGCACAGTTGCCGCGATTGTTGGTGTCGGTGATCCCAAAGGTTAAATGGGATGTGCGCAGCTCGCCGCTTCGAATGATGAAGCCCCATGCATGAGGCGGGATGCATCAGGTATAACCACACCGGGTGCGAAATGAGAATGATACGGGCGTGTTTCTTGTTGGCGCTTGTGTGCCCAATGGCGATTGCGGCGCAGAGCGTCGGATCGCCGCGTTTGAATTTTGTGCTTCACTGCGCCGGGTGTCATGCGATGGACGGCAGCGGTAATAACACACCGGGTATACCGAATCTGCGCGGTACGATCGGTAACTTTCTGAAGGTTGAGGGTGGTCGGGATTATCTGGTGCAAGTGCCAGGGTCCTCGCAATCGCCGCTCTCCGATCAAGAAACCGCAGAGCTACTCAATTGGATGTTGAGGGAGTTCAGTGCCAAGGAGTTGCCAGCTACCCCAAAGCTATACTCTGCTGATGAAGTGCGGCAACTGCGGCGCCGCCCATTGCCCGACGTCATCAAGCGCCGCACGGAGATTACCGATAAACTCCTTCGAGAAGTCGGTATCGACCTTCGATCGTATCCATGAAGTTGGCGCAAGATAAGGCGTTGCCTCATGGTTCGATAGCTTGAATTTGCAGCATGGCCCCACTATCCAAAGGAAAAACTATGAATCCGCTAATGCTGGTCCGGCGCTGCACCCCACTTTTATTCGGCTTTTTAATCAGCCATGCTTGCATCATAAATG
>CAZZMV010000080.1:0-7829 GCA_964655425.1 uncultured Bifidobacterium sp. | reverse complement strand
TTTCGCATGTAATTTCTAACCATATTCATCGCGATGCCAAACAACCAGGTCGATAATTTCGAGTCGCCACGAAATGTCGCGATGGTTCGCGCAGCCTCGACAAAAGCTTGCTGAGTAATGTCAGCTGCATCATCCGGATGGTCGATGTACTTAATCACAAAGCGGTACAGGCGGCGCTGGTGTTGGGCGATCAGCTCACGAAACAGCGCCTCTTGGTCGAGCTCGCAAGGCGCGATTTGATTCGCGGGATCTAACAGCGAGCACGCCGCGCGCTGACGAAGGGAGGTTACTGGCGTTTGTTGCTCGGCCTCCTCAGCGGCCAGCTCAGTCTCGAGCTCGTCCGTTTCATCTTCATCCACCTGGTTGAACAGATCAAAGCTGAAAATAGATTCGGCACTAGCTTCAACGGTTTCGTTGTAGATCTCGTTCATGAGGCGGCTCCTTCGCGCGGATGATGGTTTATCAACCGCGTCACTCAGAGGCCACTGATGGATACTCAGCCGATCACTCGGCGAAATCATCAGAAATCACGTATTGCTTTGACGAAAAATTTGCCAAAACGAATTTTTTAGCAGTGAATCCGTCAAAAAATACGCAAACTACCTAATTCGTGGGATTGACAAGCGGAGCGTAGGTGGGCAAGGAAAGTGAGCAAATTGACATGCCAAAACAACCACTCTTAATGCGAAAAAGTCATTTCTGATGGCTTGCTTGTGCCGGCTTTTCCTGCGGAAACAGGCAGGCTCGTATAATTCCGGGCTTCGCCTGATCCAATCTGCGTCACATGCGCTACCAGTCCACCCGCGGTCATCCCGCCAGCCCCGGTTTTTCCGACATCCTGCTCGGTGGCCTTGCCCCCGACGGGGGCTTGTATCTGCCCGAGCACTACCCACAGGTATCGGATCAAGAGTTGAACGCTTGGCGAACGCTGTCCTATGCTGCGCTGGCTTCTGAAGTCCTAAAAAAATTTGCGACGGACATCCCGACAGCGGATATCGACGCCTTAACCGCGAAAACCTACACCGCACGGGTCTACTGCAACGGACGCAGCGGCGACGATGCCACGCAGATCACGCCGCTACGTACCCTTGAGCAGAGCGCAGATCGCCAACTGATCCTGCAATCGCTATCCAACGGACCTACCTTGGCATTCAAGGATATGGCGATGCAGTTACTTGGCAACTTGTTTGAATACATCCTGCGCAAGCAGGCAGGCGAGCTGAATATTCTGGGTGCTACCTCGGGTGATACGGGCAGCGCAGCCGAGTACGCCATGCGTGGCAAGCAGGGCATACGTGTCTTCATGCTCTCGCCCCATCAAAAAATGAGCGCATTTCAAAGCGCGCAGATGTTTAGTCTGCAAGATCCGAATATATTTAATATCGCTGTCGAGGGGGTGTTCGACGATTGCCAAGATATGGTCAAGGCAGTGTCGAACGATCTGGTGTTCAAAGAAAAGCAAAAAATTGGTACGGTCAATTCAATCAACTGGGCGCGGGTCGTTGCTCAAGTTATTTATTATTTCCGCGGCTACCTGAGTGCCACGACGCATAATCAGCAGCAGGTATCGTTCACTGTGCCCTCGGGTAATTTCGGCAATATCTGCGCCGGGCATATTGCCCGCATGATGGGGCTGCCTATCCGTCAACTGATTGTCGCTACCAATGAAAATGATGTGCTGCACGAATTTTTCCAAACCGGGGTTTATCGGGTGCGGAAATCTGCCGAGACACTGCACACCAGTAGCCCGAGTATGGATATCAGCAAAGCCTCGAATTTCGAGCGTTTTATTTTCGATTTGGTGGGTCGTGATAGTGCACGCGTTGCAGCGCTCTTCAAAAAAGTTGAAACTCAAGGCGGGTTTGATTTGTCTGGCCGTGCTGGCAGTGAGGGCGATGAATTTGCCAAGGTTGGAGAATTCGGCTTTAGCTCGGGTAAATCGACTCATCAAGATCGCCTGAAAACAATTCGAGATGTCGATGCACGCTACCACCTGACGATTGATACGCATACTGCTGACGGCGTCAAAGTGGCGCGAGAACAAATCGAGCCGGGAATACCGATGATCGTGCTCGAGACCGCATTGCCAGCAAAATTCAACGAGACGATTCGCGAAGCACTCGGTCACGATGCAGAACGTCCTGCTGGTTTTGAAAATATTGAATCACTGCCGCAGCGTTTTGATGTGATGGCGCCGGATGTCGAGCAGATCAAGCGCTACATCAGCCAGCGAACAGGTTTGTAATACGCGATTAGAATCGCCGCAGAGACGAAATCTCCACACAATAATGACAACCAAAAACCCCATGCTGAGCGTGCAAGAAGCGCTTGATTTTTTATTGAATGCTGCACGTGCTGTGGGTGATGTCGACCACCTGCCGACGTTGGAAGCAGCCGGCCGTGTGCTGGCAGTAGATCAGCAATCACAGCTCGATGTGCCGCCGATGGACAACACCCAGATGGATGGCTACGCAGTGCGAGCCAGCGATTGTGTATCGGGTAGCGCCACCTTGAACGTCTCGCAGCGCATACCGGCCGGCCATGTCGGTGCGCCCCTAGCGCCGGGTACTGCGGCGAGAATTTTTACCGGCGCGCTGATTCCTGCCGGCGCAGATGCGGTCGTCATGCAAGAGCAGTGCGCCTACGACGAGGCGTCCGGTCAAGTAACGGTTCAGCATTCGCCGCGCTCGGGTGAATGGGTACGGCGCCAAGGTGAGGATATCCGTGCCGGCAGCATGATTCTCGCGCGCGGCACGCGCCTTCGCGCGCAAGAACTTGGGCTGGCCGCCTCAGTGGGTCTTGCGACGCTGCCTGTTTATCGGCGTCTGAAGGTCGGCGTATTTTTTACAGGCGACGAGCTCGCGATGCCCGGTGAGCCGTTAAAGCCCGGTGCCATCTATAACTCCAATCGCTTCATGCTTCGTGGTTTACTACAGCAGCTCGGTTGTGAAATTGTCGATCTGGGCAACGTACCCGACTCACGCGAGGCCACGCGTGCTGCTTTGCGCGAGGCCGCTGCAGGCAATGACTTGATCATTACCTCGGGTGGCGTATCGGTGGGTGAAGAAGACCATGTCAAGCCTGCGGTGGAAGCAGAGGGCCAGCTAAATCTATGGCAGATCGCAATCAAGCCCGGCAAGCCGCTCGCGTTTGGTGAGGTTCGGCGTGGCAGTGCGCCAACCCCCGCGTTCTTCATTGGTTTGCCGGGTAATCCGGTCTCCAGCTTTGTGACGTTCCTGATTTTTGTGCGGCCGTTCATCCAAGCCCTGCAAGGCGCTCAGCCAAAATCGCCAACGCGCTATGCCATGCGTGCAGATTTCGCCTGGCCAAAACCAGATCGACGCAACGAGTTTTTGCGTGTGCGTATCAACGATCAGGGTGGCTTAGATCTGTTTGCGAATCAGGGCTCGGCAGTATTGACATCGACCGTGTGGGGAGACGGCCTGGTCGACAACCCGCCCGGGCAAGCGATTGCACCGGGGGATACCGTACACTTCATGCCGTTCTCCGAGCTGCTCTATTAGCATGCAAATTCAACTCAAATTTTTTGCCAGCTTGCGCGAGGCGGTCGGCACAGGTGCAGAATCCATCGTGCTACCACCCGAGGTAAAGACAGCCGGCGAGGTACGCGCGTTTCTATGCAGCCGTGGCGGCGTGTGGGCTGATGCGCTCGCTGAAGGCAAGGCTTTGCGTATCGCATGTAACCAGCAAATGGCAGCCTCGGATACACCCATCAGCGAAGGCTGTGAGCTGGCGTTCTTCCCGCCTGTGACGGGCGGTTAGTTTCAGCCTGTTCAATCGATTCAGTCAACAGCAAATACCCCATGACCGTGCGTGTACAAACCGAAGACTTTGACCTCAGCACCGAAGTCGCGCAGTTGCGGCGGCATTCGCCCAAAGTAGGCGCGGTGGTGACCTTCATTGGTACCGTGCGCGACTTGAACGAGGGTGAGCAGGTGGCCGAGATGGAGCTCGAGCACTACCCTGGCATGACGGAGAAAGCACTACAAGACATCGTCGATCAAGCCAAATCGCGCTGGGAAATTTTCGATGCTTTGGTCATTCATCGCGTGGGTCCGATGAAGCCACTCGAACAAATTGTGCTGGTGGCGGTCACCTCCGCACATCGAGGTGAAGCATTCGACGCCTGCGAGTTCATTATCGATTACCTCAAAACCCAAGCGCCATTCTGGAAGAAAGAGCAAACACCATCCGGCGCGCGCTGGGTGGATGCAAGAGTCTCAGACGATGAGGCAATGGCGAAATGGGATCGCTCCCACTAAGCCTCGCATCGATCGCGCTGGGCGCCACCGTCGGTGCCTGGCTGCGCTGGGGCTTGTCGCTCTGGCTGAATGCGCGATTGCATACGCTGCCGCTCGGTACTTTGGTCGCCAATTTGGTCGGTGCATACCTGATCGGGATGGCGGTAGGTTTCTTTAACGACTGGCCGCAGCTCTCGCCAGAGTGGCGCTTGCTGGCGGTGACCGGTTTTTTGGGCGGTCTGACCACTTTTTCTACCTTTTCTGCCGAGGCAATGGCGTTGCTGCAGCAGCGTGAATACATCGCTGCATTTCTGCACTCCGGGGCGCATCTACTGGGCTCAATTGCGCTCTGCATCGCGGGTCTGGCAACCTGGCGTTGGCTGAGCGCATGAAGCCTGCGCGTGCAGGCTTGAATTTCGGGCGTTGGGCCCAATAATCCATGTCATTGCAATGACTTCTCGGAGCCTTTGACATGCGTGTCGACAAGTTCACCACCAAGCTGCAGGAAGCGCTATCCGATGCCCAGAGCCTGGCGGTCGGCAACGATAATCAATACATCGACCCGGTTCACTTGTTAGCGGCCATGCTGAATCAGGACGATGGCGGTAGCCGCTCGCTGTTGCAACGTGCCGGTGTGAATGTGGGTGGGCTTGTGAATTCGCTGAAATCTGCGCTGGAGCGGCTACCGAAAATCAGCGGCAGCGCCGGTGAGGTACAAGTAGGCCGTGAGATGGCCGCGCTGCTCAATCTCTCCGACAAAGAGGCACAGAAGCATGGTGATCAATTCATCGCCAGTGAGATGGTGCTGCTCGCGCTGTGCGATGACAAATCCGACGCGGGTCGGGTCGCGCGCGAAAACGGTCTCAACCGCAAATCGCTCGAAGCAGCGATCAAAGCAGTGCGCGGCGGTCAGCATGTTGATTCTCAAGAATCCGAAGGCCAACGCGAGGCACTCAAAAAATACACGCTCGACCTGACCGAGCGCGCACGCCAAGGCAAGCTCGATCCCGTCATCGGCCGTGATGATGAAATCCGCCGCGCCATCCAAGTACTGCAGCGACGCAGCAAAAATAATCCCGTGTTAATCGGCGAGCCTGGTGTAGGTAAAACTGCGATTGTTGAAGGACTGGCCCAGCGTATCGTCAACGCGGAAGTACCCGATAGCTTGAAAAACAAACGGGTGCTGTCGCTAGACATGGCTGCGCTACTGGCGGGAGCCAAGTACCGCGGTGAGTTTGAAGAGCGCCTAAAAACCGTATTGAAAGAGCTCGCGCAGGACGAAGGGCAGACCATCCTGTTCATCGACGAGATCCACACCATGGTCGGTGCTGGCAAAGCCGAAGGCGCCATGGATGCAGGCAACATGCTGAAGCCTGCATTAGCGCGCGGCGAGTTGCATTGCGTCGGTGCGACCACCCTCGATGAGTACCGCAAGTACATTGAAAAGGACGCTGCGCTTGAGCGTAGGTTTCAAAAAATTCTGGTCGATGAGCCCAGCGTCGAGGCGACGATTGCCATCTTGCGTGGTTTACAAGAGAAATACGAAGTTCATCACGGCGTTGACATCACCGATCCGGCCATTGTTGCTGCTGCCGAGCTATCGCATCGCTATATCACCGACCGCTTTTTGCCAGACAAGGCGATTGATTTGATTGATGAGGCGGCGTCCAAGATAAAAATCGAAATCGACTCCAAGCCCGAGGTGATGGACAAACTCGATCGTCGGCTGATCCAGCTGAAAATCGAGCGCGAAGCGGTCAAAAAAGAAAAAGACGAAGCCTCGCAAAAACGTCTGGGGCTGATTGAAGAAGAGATCGCCAAGCTCGAGCGTGAATACGCCGATCTTGAAGAAGTTTGGAAAGCCGAGAAAGCGGGCGTACAGGGTAGCCAGCAAATCAAGGAAGAGATCGAGCGCTTGCGTCTGCAAATGGAAGATGCGCGCCGTAAGGGTGACTGGCAGAAAATGTCCGAGTTGCAGTACGGTCGTATGCCTGAACTCGAAGCCAAGTTGAAGCAGGCCGATAAAGGCGAGCAAGATACCGGTAAGCCGAAGCTATTGCGCACGCAAGTTGGCGCTGAAGAAATCGCCGAGGTGGTATCGCGCGCTACGGGCATTCCCGTGTCCAAAATGATGCAAGGCGAGCGCGACAAGCTGCTGCAGATGGAAGACGAACTGCACAAGCGCGTGGTCGGTCAGCATGAAGCCATCACTGCGGTATCCGATGCGATACGCCGCTCACGCGCGGGTTTGTCGGACCCGAACCGTCCGTATGGCTCATTCATGTTCCTCGGCCCCACTGGTGTTGGCAAGACCGAACTCACTAAAGCGCTGGCGGCGTTCTTGTTCGATACAGAAGAAGCGCTGATTCGCATCGACATGAGCGAATTCATGGAAAAGCACTCAGTCGCCCGGCTAATCGGCGCGCCGCCCGGCTACGTGGGATACGAAGAAGGGGGGTACCTGACTGAAGCCGTACGTCGCAAACCGTATAGCGTGATTCTGCTCGATGAAATCGAAAAAGCACACCCGGATGTGTTCAATGTTTTGCTGCAAGTACTGGATGATGGCCGCATGACTGATGGTCAGGGTCGCACGGTAGATTTCAAAAATACCGTGATTGTCATGACATCCAATCTCGGCTCGCACAAGATACAGTCGATGGAAGATAGCGATCCGCAGCTCATCAAGCTCGCGGTGATGGCCGAGGTGCGTGGCCATTTCCGCCCCGAGTTCGTCAATCGTATTGATGAATTGGTGGTATTCCACGCGCTCGATGACAAGCACATCGGTGCCATCGCCAAAATTCAACTCAATACTTTGCAGCAGCGCTTGGCCAAGTTGGAGATCGGTCTCGAGATCAGCGATGCAGCATTACGCAAGCTGGCCGAAGCCGGGTTTGATCCGGTGTATGGTGCGCGTCCGCTCAAGCGCGCAATACAGCAAGAGGTGGAGAACCCGCTCTCCAAAGCCATCCTCGAAGGCCGCTTCGGTCCCAAAGATACGATCGAGATTGAAGTGGCGGGTTCTGAATTGGGTTTCAGGAAGGCTGCTTGAAGCATGAGCGAGTTTGCCACCTGCGATTTGTGTGACGCTCACGAGCAGAAATTGTCTGAAGGCTCGCTCGCTATTCTGCCACCCGTGTTCCAAGCATTTGGCAAGCGTGTGCGTTTTCATGGGCCTGCACGTACACTGAAAGTATTCGAAGACAACGTGCTGGTACGCGCAGCGCTTGAAACACCGGGCGAGGGTAGTGTGCTTGTTGTGGACGGCGGTGCCAGCCTGCGTTGCGCGCTGGTTGGCGGCAATCTTGGTGTACTGGCGCAAAACAATGGCTGGGCTGGGATCATCGTCAATGGCTGTGTGCGCGATAGCGAAGAACTCAATCAGTGCGATATTGGTATTCGCGCACTCGCCACCCATCCGCGTCGCAGTATTCGCAAAGGTCTGGGCGAAAAAGATTTGGTCGTTGACGTGGCTGGCGTCACGGTGCGGCCGGGTGACTGGGTGTATGCAGATGCAGATGGTGTGTTGATCGCGCGCTCGATCTTGCATTAACACTCGAAACC
>CAZZMV010000079.1:5931-7908 GCA_964655425.1 uncultured Bifidobacterium sp. | reverse complement strand
CTGGTATTGAGCGAGTGATGACTGTAACTGCGGCATCAACTCATTTGCTGCACTCACCGACATACCCAAATCCCGTACCAGACCATCATCGAGGCTGTAGACCCAGCCATGGATAGTCAAATCCTGACCGCGCTCCCACGCATCCTGCACAATCGTGGTTTGACAAACATTGACCACTTGCTCGATCACGTTCAACTCACATAAGCGGTTGTGTCGCGCTTGCTCATGCATCGAGTTCGGCAGCAAGTGCTCGTGCTTGTGAAATACATCCTGCACATGGCGTAACCAGTTATCGGCCAAGCCAATACGCTTGCCATCCAGGGCGCACTGTACGCCGGAGCAACCGTAATGACCCACCACCATCACATGCTTCACACCAAGCAAATCGATCGCAAACTGCAGCACCGACAAGCTATTCAAGTCAGTATGTACTACGACGTTTGCAACATTGCGATGTACGAATAACTCGCCAGGATCGAGACCTACAATCGAGTTGGCAGGAACACGACTGTCCGAGCAGCCGATCCAGAGATATTGGGGCGCCTGCTGCGAGACCAGGTTACTAAAGAAATCGGGGTCTTGCTCAACCATCGCTGCTGCCCACTGCCGATTATTCTCGACCAGTTGGCCTAACGCTTTATCAAATGCATTTTTACTGGTCATGCGTTTTTCCTTGAGCGGCGGTTCCGGCCATGTCGGGGCATTTTAACTGAGCATCTTGTCGTTGCTCACCCGATGAATTCTCCCTGAAGGTACTACCGATTACACGCAAGTAGTCTGTAACTCCAAGGCTGAATACTATCGATCTAAATATTGTATTTATACAGACGGCCAAAAATCGATCAGCATTTTCCTAACAACTTCAATGAGCAAGCAAAATTAGTCGCTTCTTCGAGAAGCTTAACGCCTGTTGAAGCGTGGGCCGAACTTTCTAAACTGGGCCGGCGCTTGAAAACTTTGAGCAAAGCTAAAAAGCATCGCTCAAAGTTCCATGAAAAATCAAGCAATGATGTTTGAAGTCCTACCAACAAAGGAGATATCAATGTTGATGACGACCGAAAAATTCAATTTTGGCAAACGGCTCTCTGAAACGCCGCCCCCTGCCACTTGGCCACGTCGCATGATGCAACAAGTCGATATGCGCTATGACGCTGACTTGCGTGCGCTCTGGACATACATGAAACCAATCGGCGTACCTTGTTTTAACCAAAACATGATTGAAGAACTGCATTATCTTTTCACGGAAATGCACACCTATCAGGGACACACCATCGATGGCGATTCTTGGGTGCCGATTGATTATTCCGTGATTGCATCTCGCCGAGAGGGTGTATTTAACTTGGGTGGTGATTTGATGCTTTTCATGAATCTGATCCGAGAAAAAGACCGTGAAGGGCTACTCAACTACGCCATGTACTGTATCGATGGTATTTACGCCCGCCTCTGCCGCTACGAAGCTTCAACGGTCACGATTTCCCTCGTCCAAGGGGATGCACTAGGTGGCGGGTTTGAATTTGCGCTTGCGAGCGACGTCATCATTGCTGAAGCGGGTTCACGCCTCGGCCTACCGGAAATTCTGTTTAATTTATTCCCTGGCATGGGCGCGTACAGCTTTTTGGCGCGCCGTGTCGGCCCACACGATGCAGAAAAAATACTACTGAGTGGCAATATTCATACGGCTGAAAAATTAGCCGATATGGGTATTGTCGATATCATCGCACCTGCCGGCGAAGGTGAGCGTACAGTCGATGCCTGGATACGTAAGCACCACCATCAGCTGAATGGCCTCAGAAGTATCTTTGAATGCCGACGCCATATTTGGCCAATCACGCATCAGGAGTTAAGCGACATTGCGATCATGTGGGTCGACGCTGCGCTGAAAATACAAGATAAAGATCTGAGAATGATGAGTCGCCTACTCAAGGCCCAGAGCGCACAACATGCGAACTACCGCTACACCGAGGTCACACCGCATTT
>CAZZMV010000079.1:0-5831 GCA_964655425.1 uncultured Bifidobacterium sp. | reverse complement strand
ATCATTCAGCACCATGGCCTCATGGCCTTTTTCATGCTCGATATGCTCGTAAAGATACTGGCGTAAATTGGTGTGTTTATCCGCACATCGACCAGCTGCCGCTGCCATCAGAGGGCAAAAATTAGACACAATCGGGTAAAGGTCCATCATGAACTTGGCGTAGGAAGCTTTGCCATAATGACCTCGGAGCATGGCCTGCAGTTGCGGCAATGCCTCGATTTTTTGACGGTGGCGCTCGGTTGTTTCAGCGAGTGAATTTTTCATTGATGAATATCTCCATTAGGTTGGTTTCTATCCATCTTGTCTCTGTATTTTTACGAGCCTATTTTTCGCCTTCAGCATGACGACATTGATTACTCAAAGCCTTCAAAACATTGACTCGTAAATTTCTACGTTACGTGCATACGCTGCCCAAGCTGACTACATTGATAAACATTCAGCTCTTCGCAAAGCTGTTGAAAGCAAGTATCTAGTTGTTTATGGATATCTGATTCATAGATATCCAATTCACTGTCATCTAGTTTTTCACAATAGGTACAAAATTGTTTCAGTGCATCTGCACCGATACTGAGCGCCGATCCCCGCAGTGCGTGCAGGGCAGCCGCTGCCTGGTTATAGTCGGCTCGCCGTATGCTTCGACCGATATTTCCGATGAGTCTTTTCCCCTCTGTAATGAATTCGACAATCAACTCATTAACGAATACCGGGTCTTGACTGATGGATTGCAGATTATCGAGCTTGGTTTTATCCAAGACCGTGGCACTGATTGATGGCGGCGACCAATGCCTAGTCAGCTTATTTTGTAATGAACCATTCTGGTCTTGAAATTCGTTGGCCGTCTCAATGTCATCAGTTTTTTCATCCGTATTGATTGGACGATAGGTTGTAACTAACTGATCCAGTGTCTGTAAAAATTTTTGTACTTCAATTGGTTTAGCGATGAATGCATCGGCCCCTGCAGCAAAGCTTTCATCACGGGCTTCTTGCGTCACACTGGCAGAAAAAACAATGATTGGCGTCTTGCCAACTGTACCACCCATCATTCGGCAAAATCGAACGACTTCAGTGCCGGATAACCGGGGCATATTCATATCGATAACCATGGCATCAAAATGCTGCGTGGCGATGATATCCAGCGCCGACTCGCCATCCGATGCCATCACGCATTGATGGCCGGCACGCTCAAGAATTTTTTGTAAAACTTTACGATTTGTTGGATTATCTTCAACGATCAAAATTGAATAAACGTCTTGCTGTTTTCTATTCGATCGAGTCTGGAAAGCACTTGATTCGCTACTCAGTATGGCGGTAGGCTGAGCAGGCACAAACTGCCTAAGTTTTGCCTCGTTACTGATTGAAGCAGCTTGTGCATGTAGCAAGTGACGTAGATGGTCTAGATCGAATACTGCCGGCAAAACACAAAAAAACCCAAGTTGCTCGGCTAACGGCACTACTTTGCTCATGGAAACTTCATTCGGACTCACGAGCACCAAAATGATGGATCGGTCATTCGCTTGCTGACAAAGTCGCTGTACCGAACTGTCCAGCCAGGTTTGCAGGTGCTGGATATCATCATAATCTTGCGCACCAACATGCAGGAAAATCATCGAGATGGGTGTGCCCTGCAACTGTGCCTCGCTCAATGCAATCTCCGCCTTGCTAATATCCGATACGGTACGGGGGAGCACTTTGCCCAAAAAGGCCAATTCTTTAGCAAGGCGCCAGCAAGAGCCCTCAGGATCGATGATCAAGCTATGCGCACGACTCAGCAGACAGGTATCGTCAATGTCTAACACTCGACCAAAAGTGAGTTCAAACCAAAATTCACTCCCCAGCCCGGGTCGACTACGCAAACTGATACGTCCACCCATCAACTCCACTAATTGCTTGCAGATCGTAGTGCCAAGGCCGGTACCTCCGTATTTTCTGGCGGTTGCGCTATCCGCCTGAGTAAAGCTTTCGAAGATCTGACCCTGCACCGATTCGGGTATACCAATACCCGTATCCTTGATCACAAAAAGCAGCGTTACCGTTTCGGATTGGAGCAACTGGGTACTGACTTTGATGGTGATGCTACCTTGCTCGGTAAACTTGACGGCATTGCCAATCAGATTAATCAGTATCTGACGCAAATGATGCGGGTCGCCACGTAATTTAGGCGGTACCACACAGTCGATTTGTCGTATGAGCCTGACGACCTTTGGGTCAATCCGATAACTGAACACAGTCAAGATATTTTCTATCAGGCCGTACAAATCGAAGTCGATACACTCGACACCCATTTTTCCGGCCTCGATTTTTGAGAAATCAAGCACATCCTCGATCTGTGACAGCATCAACTGTGATGTTGTGGTCATACAGTCAAGCATCTCGTGCTGGTCACGATTCACCTGGGTGCTCTTAAGTAAATCGACCATACCGATAATTGCATTCAGTGGTGTACGTAGTTCATGGCTTACGGCACAGATGAATTGGCGCTTTGCGAGATTCGCGATATTGGCTTGATCCAACGCTGCAAATAGTCGTCCAACCAATAAATTGCAGTAAACCGAGATCAGTAACGTACCCAGCCAGAGCCCAATGGAAAGGTTTTTCTCGGCAGTCCAGTAAGGCTCGATCGATACCACGATGCCGAATCCGATTTGAGCAAACAGCAGCGATATCAGCAGATACTTCTGGCCGAAACGAAAGCCATTACCGATGATGATCCAAAGATAAAGAAAATACAGTGGGGCCGCGTGCACCCCACCCACTGTCAGCAACAAGGTTAACGCGCCGGTGTCCATCAAAATGGCAAAAGCGCGGCGTATCGGTACCTCGCTGGGTTTCAGCAGAATACTGATGCAGATGGATAAGGATGCACAAAGAAAAAAAGCAACCACCAAGCGGAGGTCAATTGAAAGCTGCGGCGTTGATACTTTAATGGTGTCATTGACGTACTCGAAGTAGTACATCAACAGCAAACCAATCAGTATGCGTACAACAGCTTGCTCTAGTTCGGTATTACGTCGACTTTGATGGTAGCGAACCAGGATGTGCCATAGCTTTTGGATTGGCGTAGCCAACGGTGCGAGCGCAGAAACTGCTTGCAACCACATGATCAGAAACCTTGAACGACTGAGGAGGCAGCGAGTCTAGCGCTCGCAACGGGGAATCCCGCGTCGCAATTGAAATTGACAAATCTCTATGCGTATTGCGCAACACAGCGTGTCGGCGAGCTCTGACAGCTCTTAAAAAATGAACGTCGCACAGCGACATCTTTTAGAAGCCTAAAGAGCCTGTCTCGTTAGGCCGATGGCAAGACGGCAGCATCGCAGACAGTACAAGACGTACCGCAAGATGCTGCCAACGCAGCAAGCGGCCTAACGAGAAGGGGTATGGGCTACTCGAAGAATTCTTTGACCTTATCCATCCAACTCTTGCTTTGCGGACTATGCTTCGCACCGCCTTCGGTGGTGAGTTGGTCGAATTCGCGCAGTAATTCTTTTTGTCGGTCAGTGAGCTTGACGGGTGTTTCAACTACGACGTGGCAAAACAGGTCGCCAGGAAAACCGGAGCGCACGCCTTTAATACCTTTGCTGCGCAAGCGAAAGGTCTTACCGCTCTGCGTTCCTTCCGGCACGCTGAATGACACCTTACCCGAAAGCGTAGGCACCTCGATCTCGCCACCCAACGCTGCTTTCGCAAACGAGATCGGCATTTCGCAGTGCAGGTCATCACCATCACGCTGAAATACTGCGTGCTGCTTGATATGAATCTCGACATACAAATCACCCGGCGGGCCGCCGTTCATACCGGGTTCACCATTACCGGTTGAACGAATCCGCATGCCATCATCAATCCCCGCCGGGATTTTGACTTCGAGTGTTTTATTCCGCTTCATCCGACCCGACCCTGCGCACGGGCTGCACGGATCAGGTATCACCTTGCCCGAGCCATGGCATTTCGGGCAGGTTTGTTGAATACTGAAGAAGCCCTGCTGCATGCGTACCTGTCCGTGGCCGCCGCAGGTGCCGCAAGTGGTGGGCGACGTACCCGGCTTGGCACCTGAACCGTGACATGTCTCGCACTCATCCCACGATGGCACGCGTATCGTCGTCTCGAATCCGTTGGCTGCTTGCTCGAGTGTGATGTCGAGGTTGTAACGAAGATCAGCGCCGCGATATACCTGCGGGCCACCGCGCTGTCGGCCGGCGCCGCCACCGAAGATGTCGCCGAAGATGTCGCCAAACGCATCTGAAAAACCACCGCCGAATCCAGCGCCTGCGCCGCCGGCGCCACCCACGTTCGGATCAACGCCCGCATGACCGAACCGATCATAGGCCTCGCGTTTTTGCGGATCCGACAGCATCTCGTAGGCTTCTTTCGCCTCTTTGAATTTATCTTCTGCCTGCTTGCTATCCGGGTTGCGATCCGGATGGTATTTCATGGCGAGCTTGCGATAAGCCTTCTTGATTTCATCTTCCGAGGCGTTCTTCGCTACACCGAGCGTTTCGTAAAAATCGCGTTTTGCCATGGTTGTATATCCTGACTACAGTTGAACAGTCACTGGCCTGTTCAAGCAAAAAACCGGGCGGAACAAAACGCCCCGACCCGGCATAAGCAACACAGCGTCGCTGCGTGCAGTGGTAATTACTTGTCTTTCACTTCCTTGAAGTCGGCGTCAACAACATCGTCCTGCGCAGCTTTCGCACTCGCGCCGGCGGTGGCGGCTTCGGGTGCTGCTGCATTTGCCGCTGCCTGTTGCGCCTGCATATCGGCGTACATCTTCTCGCCCAGCTTCTGTGCAGCGGCCGATAGCGCTTCCATCTTGGCGTCGATCGCTGCCTTATCGGTACCCTTCAGAGTTTCTTCAAGGTCCTTGATCGCTGCTTCAATTTTTTCCTTCTCGCCGGACTCGAGCTTGTCGCCATGCTCCGTCAATGCTTTCTTGGTTGAGTGCACTAAGGCGTCACCTTGGTTGTGCGACTCGGCCAGCTCCTTCAAGCGATGATCTTCGGCGGCATTCGCTTCGGCATCACGCACCATGCGCTGAATCTCTTCTTCGGTCAGACCCGAGTTGGCTTTGATGGTGATCTTGTTTTCCTTGCCGGTCGCCTTGTCTTTGGCCGACACATGCAAAATGCCGTTGGCATCGATATCAAATGTCACCTCGATCTGCGGCATACCACGCTGTGACGGCGGAATACCTTCGAGGTTGAACTCGCCCAATGCCTTGTTACCCGAGGCCATCTCGCGCTCGCCCTGATACACCTTGATAGTCACTGCGGGTTGGTTATCTTCGGCGGTCGAGAACACCTGACTGAACTTGGTCGGGATGGTGGTGTTCTTCTTGATCATCTTGGTCATCACGCCGCCCAGGGTCTCGATGCCCAGGCTCAGCGGGGTGACGTCCAGCAGCAGCACGTCCTTGCGCTCACCGCCCAGCACCTGGCCCTGGATGGCCGCGCCCACGGCAACAGCCTCATCGGGGTTGACGTCCTTGCGCGGCTCCTTGCCGAAGAACTCCTTGACCTTGTCCTGCACCTTGGGCATGCGCGACATGCCACCCACAAGGATGATGTCGTCGATCTCACTGACCTTGACGCCCGCATCCTTGATGGCGATGCGGCAAGGCTCGATGGTGCGGTCGATGAGTTCTTCCACCAGCGCCTCGAGCTTGGCACGCGTAAGCTTGATGTTCAGGTGCTTGGGGCCGGACGCGTCTGCCGTGATGTAGGGCAGGTTGACGTCGGTGCCCGATGAAGAAGACAGCTCGATCTTGGCCTTCTCGGCCGCTTCCTTCAGGCGCTGCAGGGCCAGCACGTCCTTGGTGAGGTCAACACCTTGTT
>CAZZMV010000078.1:1849-8074 GCA_964655425.1 uncultured Bifidobacterium sp. | reverse complement strand
CATCAGATCGGCTTGATGTTCGCTGCCTGCAGACCCTTCGGGCCGCTCACAACATCAAACTCAACCTTCTGATTCTCCTGCAGCGTTTTGAAGCCTGAGGATTGGATCGCGGAGAAATGCGCGAAGAGATCAGCGCCGCCACCCTCAGGAGTGATGAAACCAAAACCTTTTGCGTCATTGAACCACTTGACAGTACCCGTTGCCATGCAATTTCCTTTCTATGGGTCATCCCTGACGACCCTGGTTAAGGCGGAAGATCCGCCGGAAGACCGTCTCAACCAAGTAAGGAATTACAGCCAAATACTGCACCACTGCTACCTGAGCCTCAACGTCGCGCGGATTATACCGGAGATGCGCTTAAAACTTGACAAATCAAATAAATGTTTGCGCCAAATCCAAATACGGCAGCGATCAGCATCGGACCAATTGACGCGGCCCCTGCAAACCGCTCTGGGTAGATCTATCGGCGTGGCTTTGGCCATTTGAGACAGCCTGCCGAGCGATGCCAGGCCAAATCCCCTATAGTGCAGTCATCGCAGCTTCACACTCCCCATGATTTTTGACGTCGCTATCGTTGGCAGCGGCCTCGCCGGCCTGTCGGTTGCACTGCACCTCGCGCAATCACGCAAGGTGGTGGTGATATCCAAGCGGGCGCTTCACGACGGTGCCAGCAACTGGGCACAGGGCGGGATCGCCGCCGTGCTCGACTCGCACGATAGCCAAGACCAGCACGTGGCCGATACGCTGGTCGCAGGTGCCGGGCTATGCGACGAGACCGCCACGCGTTTCATTGTGTCCAAAGGCCGTGAGGCAATCGAATGGCTGATCGATCAAGGCGTTCCCTTCACCCGCGACGAAACTGCCGAGCTCGGCTTTCATCTCACGCGCGAGGGTGGCCACAGCCAGCGCCGGATTATTCACGCAGCTGACGCCACTGGCCATGCGGTACAAGTCACCCTTGAACAGAAGGTGCGTGAGCATCCCAATATCACCCTGCTTGAGCACCATATTGCGATCGATCTGATCACCTCAGACAAACTCGGCCAGCGCAATACGCCATCTCAGTGCCACGGCCTGTACATACAAAATGTAGAAACGGATCAGGTTAGCACCATCAGCGCTGCGCACACTGTGCTCGCCACCGGTGGTGCCGGCAAGGTCTATCTGTACACCACCAACCCGGATACAGCAACCGGTGATGGCATTGCAATGGCATGGCGCGCCGGCTGCAGAGTGGCGAACATGGAGTTCATCCAGTTTCATCCTACCTGCCTGTATCACCCCTACGCAAAATCTTTCCTGATCACGGAGGCGGTACGTGGTGAGGGCGGGCTATTGAAACTGCCTGCGGCGGCGGGAAGCGCCGCGGGTCAGCGATTCATGCCAACGCATGATCAGCGTGCCGAGCTGGCACCGCGCGATATTGTTGCGCGCGCGATCGACTTCGAGATGAAGAAGCGCGGTCTCGACTATGTTGATCTCGATATCAGCCACAAGCCACCCGAATTTTTGAAGGAGCACTTCCCAACAATTTACGCACGCTGCTTGGAGCTAGGGATCGATATCACTCGGCAAGCGATACCGATCGTGCCCGCAACCCACTACACCTGCGGCGGCATCATCACCGATCTGCACGGACGTACCGATATTCATGGTTTGTACGCAGTTGGTGAAACCGCGCACACCGGACTGCATGGCGCGAACCGATTAGCCAGCAACTCGCTGCTCGAGTGCGTGGTACTGGGTCGTGCCGCCGCGATGGATATCGAGTCGCAGCCTACGACCAAATCACCTGAACTACCGGTGTGGGATGAGAGTCGGGTGACGGATGCTGACGAAGAAGTCGTCATCACGCAAAACTGGGATGAACTGCGCCGCGCGATGTGGAATTTCGTAGGTATCGTGCGTACGACCAAGCGTCTGGAGCGCGCCCAGCACCGGATCGCACTACTGAAGGAAGAAATCAACGAGTACTACGCGAACTTCCGTATTACCCGTGATCTTCTGGAGTTGAGGAATTTAGTTGAAGTGGCGTCACTGATTGTGAGCAGCGCAATGGCGCGGAGAGAAAGCCGCGGGCTACATTACAGCCTGGACTTCCCAGAAACCCTGCCAAAGGCGCTACCCACCGTACTATCACCAATGAGAAAAACACCCCGACGGAAATAATCGCGCAACATCAGTAAAAACTTGCGAGCACTAGTATTTGGAAAGAAAATACCAAGAACGTGCATCACTTTTAAGTGAGGACCACTGAAGCTTTGTAAGGAAGCCGTCGTCGCAAAGCATTTTTTTACATACCTGATTTACCTTTTCATCATCGACGACTCCCCAAAGAAAGACGGCATACATCAAATGTTTGATCAGCCTCCGCTCAGCGTACAAATTTCGTTTTAACAGATACTTACTCACGCCATTCCAGTTTTGTTTTTTAGGGTCGAGATCTCTCGCTGACGATTTCACCAATCGTAAAACGGCATAAGAAAGCTCCGGAACGGAGCCTCTGAATTTCCGCAGACAGGCTTCTACTGCCATGCCAAACGAAGATTGGTCATACATGATGGTGTGGGTCAGACCAAAGGTATCTTGTGAGCTTTTCAGGCAAGAACTCCATGTCTCGGGAATTAACTTGGGCAGCAAGGTCCGGAATACTCTACGCTGCCCTTTGTTTTGCCAAAAGGCGCCGTCATCATCATTAAATCCCTGGCGATTGCACAATTCAGACATCAGGGCAACGAACGCTACGGTCTTCAATCTGTCAGGTAGGTCGATGCACACCCTGAGCAGGTCATGAAAAGGAATGTATTTACCTTTGGTCGGTGAAAAACACCGTGAGACCATCGCTTTCACGGTTTCTTCATCAGACTCTGTGCCACAGTCCCATCCTTTGGCACCCGCCAGCGACGCCTGCAAACTTCCGGATAAGGCCATTCCGGTTCTAAAGCTTAACAGCGTCATCAGACTATTTCGGCTTGACCCCTCTAGCCGACTAAATATTGGTAAGACGGTATCTATGAGTTCAAGCGATTGAGCAGGCGATACATCCGCCAGTCGTTCGGCCATGTCGAGAAAACATAATGCAGGTATACGATGCTCTTTTATGATTCTTGCCGAATATCTGTAATTACGCTGGTTGAGGTCCCAAACTTCTTTCAGATAGTTATTCCACGCCTTACTTGTCTGCGACAGTGAACGCATCGACGGCGACCGCAAGGATTGAACAATCTTCGGGGTGACAGCGGCAACAAGCTGATTAAATGCGGGCAGGATAGTGGGTTGCTTTGCGATGGCGGCAGACATGAGAGTTCCTTCGGGAAAGTAATTTGCCAGCCATTCGTAACTAAATGTTTACAGGAATTCCCGGGATCAATTGCGGGGGAAAGTTGCCGATCTGGGTGACAATCCAGTCATAACCCAGATCACCCAGGATCACAGCGACAAGATCAGCGACTATTCACCCGAAGCGAGTAATCGGTCGCCTTCAGGTCTTTGGTCAGTGCGCCGATAGAAATCCGGTCGACACCGGTTTCTGCAATGGCCCGAACCCTATCGCGGTTCACGCCACCGGAAGCCTCGAGCACTGCCCTTCCTGCCGTCATTGCAACGGCTTCACGCATCATGTCGTTCGTGAAGTTATCCAGTAGGATCGAGGTCGCGCCCGCATCGAGTGCTTGCTGTAGTTCATTCAAGCTTTCAACCTCAATTTGAATCGAAACGCCCGCATTCAGCGAGTGCGCAGCGTCCATCGCCGCCTTGATACCGCCCGCAGCGGCGATATGGTTTTCTTTGATCAGGATGCCGTCATACAAGGCAAGGCGCTGGTTCTTGCCACCACCCACACGTACCGCATATTTTTGCGCGAGCCGCAATCCCGGCAGCGTTTTGCGTGTGTCGAGTATGGAAGCCTTGGTGCCTTCAATGAGCTTCACGTAGTCGCGCGTAGCCGTTGCCACACCCGATAGTAATTGCAAGAAGTTCAGTGCAGGTCGTTCGGCTGTCATCAATGATCTAGCGTATCCAGAGATGCTACAGACCGTTGAACCTGCTGGCATCCAATCACCCTCGGCGACATGCCATTCAATGCCTAATTGTGAATCGACTTGCTTCATTACGCCTTCGAACCACGGCGCGCCGCATAGCACGGCGTCTTCGCGAACGACCACTTTTGCTTTAACCTGTGAAGAGTCAGGCAGCAGCATCGCCGTCCAGTCACCGCTGCCGATATCTTCAAGTAGCGCTGCACGAATATTGACTGCCATTGCCTCTGCCAATGCAGCATCCAACGGTGCGAAAGGATTTTTTAGATTGCTCAAGTCGCTCTGCTCGCAATGACTGACGCACATGAACTCGACAGGCCGCTGTTACCGGGGCCACTCATGCCGGGCCAATGCCAGAGAACAGCTTCTGCTCGGCAGCAAGATCGGCTGAAGGCCTGACATTTGCTTTTTTTGCTGCTGCGAAATCGAGCATGCGGTTGATACATACGACGGCTTTATCGCGGATGGCTGTATCCACATGAATCTCGTTAGCGCCACTTTCAAGCACATCAATCAGGTTCTGAAGGCCGTTCATCGCCATCCAGGGGCAATGCGCGCAGCTCTTACAGGTGGCGCTGTTGCCGGCGGTTGGCGCCTCGATAAACACCTTGCCTGGCGCGGCTTGACGCATCTTGTGCAAAATACCATTGTCGGTGGCGACGATGAATTCTTTCGCATCCAGTGACACTGCCGCCGCTATAAGCTGCGAGGTCGAGCCTACGACATCCGCTTGTGCCACGACGGCAGCAGGTGACTCGGGGTGCACCAGTACCTTCGCCTTCGGATACTCAGCTCGCAACAGATCAAGTTCGATACTTTTGAACTCGTCATGCACCAAACACGACCCCTGCCATAAAAGCATGTCGGCGCCGGTCTGCTGTTGGATATAAGCACCTAGATGACGGTCTGGCGCCCAAATAATTTTCTGGCCCTGCTCATGCAGATGTTTGACGATATCGAGTCCAATCGACGAGGTCACCATCCAATCCGCGCGCGCTTTGACTGCTGCGCTGGTGTTGGCATACACAACGACAGTTCGATCCGGATGCGCGTCACAAAATGCAGCAAATTCATCCACAGGGCAACCAAGATCCAGCGAGCAAGTGGCATCGAGGTCCGGCATCAAGATGGTTTTATCCGGCGAGAGTATCTTTGCCGTCTCGCCCATGAAACGCACACCAGCCACCACCAGGGTCTTGGCTTCATGATCACGACCGAAACGTGCCATCTCCAGCGAGTCGGACACGCAACCGCCGGTTTCTTCAGCGAGGTCCTGCAAATCGGCGTCAACGTAGTAATGCGCCACCAGAACCGCGCCCTTTTCTTTCAACAAGGCGCGCGCGCGCTCCTTCAGCGCCAAACGCTGTTGCGGCGTGACCGGCGCAGGCACCTTGGCCCAGGCTGAAGTCACGCAACTGACACCCGTTGCGTCGGGCTTTTCAAATTCAACGGTCTTAATTTCCAACACACACTCCAGACAGATACAATTTAGACCAGCGTAGCCTTGCAATGATGGTCAACATCACTTTGCTGACTGAGACGGATAGGACTGCATTGTCATGGTGAATCCGTCATCCAATGAATCTACTAAACAGCGCGCACCGACCGGCAGGGTCAGCTTGTCTTTCATGTGACCAAACGGCAAACCTTGCAGTATCGGGATATCGAAACGCGACCGTAGGTAGCCGAGCATTTGGTTGAAATCGTAACCATTATCGTAGTCGGTCAGCTTGTAGCCCGAAAAATCACCGAATACGATCGCCCGCTGCTGACGTAATACACCGGCATGCGCCAGCTGCAGCAGCATACGCTCGATGCGGTAAGGATGTTCATTGACATCCTCGATGAAAAGAATACCGTCTTGTACCGTTGGCATCCACGGCGTACCGATCAAATGGCAGATCATGGTCAAGTTACCGCCCCACAGCGTACCTTCGATACGAGCGACGGGGTTACCTTGCACGCTCACATCGACGCGATAGGCATCTTGCGTCACGCATTGCCAGAAATGCTGATGTGTAAATTCACTCAAATCTGCGCGACTGAAATCATCGCAAATCATCGGCCCGGCAAAACTACCTGCACCCGCAGTGGCCAGCATACCTAATTGAATCACTGTGAAATCACTATGACCGACCCAGCGCTTGCCACCCTCGAGCACACTACGTGTCAGCAAGTTGAAATCAAT
>CAZZMV010000078.1:0-1749 GCA_964655425.1 uncultured Bifidobacterium sp. | reverse complement strand
CTAGGCGCCACCACACCAATATGAAAGGTCTTGTTCATGAATGCTCTACGCGCGACTGCTGACGACGTGCCGCAAAAAACTCGGACAGCATGGTGCCGCATTCCTCTGCCAGCACCCCACCCTCGACTGTAGTGTGGTGATTCAACTGTGTATGTTCGAATAAATTAACGACCGAACCACACGCGCCGGTTTTGGGGTCGCTGGCGCCGAATACAACCCGCTCAATTCGTGCGTGCATCATTGCACCGGCACACATCACACAAGGTTCAAGCGTCACATACAAAGTACAGCCCGGCAAACGATAGTTACCGATTGCTTTCGCAGCGTTACGGAGTGCAGCAATCTCGGCATGATGGGTCGGGTCGCTACAGCCTATCGGTTGATTAAAACCACGCGCAATCACCTCACCATGTTTCACCACCACGGCACCCACCGGCACTTCACCTGCAGCGCTCGCCTGGCCCGCCTGCGCTAGCGCCAGCCGCATGTAATCTTGATCGGTCATGCAGCCTCAGTGATCTCGGCCCAGCAATTCGGCGTTTCGTGCAGTACCAGTTTATGCAAACGGAGCCCCGTGCCGTAGCGATCTACAAACGCCGCATTGAGAATATCAAATGCGGTACGCGCCAGATTTTCAACAGTCGGGATACGATCAATCACCACGGTTTTATGGCTGGGCAGTGAATCCAAAAAATCTCTCACTGGCGTATCTTTGGCGTACACCAGAAATGCGTGGTCCCATACGTCAACCAAATGCTGGTGCGCGATAGATTTCACATCGGAGAAATCCATGATCATGCCATTGTCTGAATTACCCTCTTGCTCGATCACCTGCCCAACCAGCGTGATCTCCAGAACATAGCGATGACCATGCAAATTTCGGCACTGGCTTTTATGGTCAGGAATCCGATGCCCGGCATCAAATTCCAACTTGCGCGTAATCGTGATCATGTGTTGTTAGGGCAAGTGCAGCAGTTTGTGCATTTGCACCGACAAACGCCACTGCGGTCGTTGTTTACAGGTGTTGATCGCAAGCTCGGTGTTGCGTTGTTTATCCGGGCCATCCATGGGTTGCAAAAAATAATGTTCAAAATTCAGTTGTTCAAATAACGTCAAATCCTGGCCTGCTTGGGGTATCACTACCTTGATCTCACTGCCTTGTTCAAGCAATAAAGTCGCGCCCTGCTTCGGGCTGACACAAACCCAATCAACGCCCTCAGGCACTGGCAAGGTGCCATTGGTTTCAATCGCTACCTCAAAGCCCACATCATGCATGGCTGCGACCAAGGGCTCGTCCAACTGCAGTAGCGGTTCACCGCCGGTAAACACCACATATTTTTTTAGTGCAGCGCCTTCCGGCCACTGCGCATCAATCGCGGCCGCAAGCGCATTTGCTTCTACAAAACGGCCGCCATTCACGCCATCAGTACCTACAAAATCCGTATCGCAAAATTGGCAGACTGCTTGTGCTCTATCTTGCTCGCGTCCACTCCACAAGTTACAGCCAGAAAATCGACAAAACACCGCGGGGCGCCCGGCCTGCGCGCCCTCGCCTTGCAGAGTGTAAAAAATTTCTTTGACGCTGTAGGTCATGGGAAGGCTGACAACGTGCTGCGCTGGAATCAACCGAGATTATACGGTGCAGGCTCACATGCTATCGGCACCCCATATGGAGATTAGTCGGAATCGGTAAAACAAGGAGATGCGAGCAACGTAAAAACAAACACCGGGACGAACCCGGTGCTTGCT
>CAZZMV010000077.1:0-8089 GCA_964655425.1 uncultured Bifidobacterium sp. | reverse complement strand
GGATTGCGCGAGTCGTTGAATCAGCTCGGCGTCGAATTCGAGCTGCTGGACGGGATGAATTGGATTCGATTGAATACTCATAGGGCTGGCGACTCGCTGCAGGCCTTCAGCGCAGGCATGCGGCTGTTGGGCGCTTGAAGTCTATGAATCCAGTCATGGCATTACCTTGACCTAAGTCAAAACTGTCCGGGAGCAGGTGCTCAGCCGGCGCTCTCTTAATGTGAGAATTGGCATGTCCATGGCCAAATGGCGTGAACAACTGGACTCAGTGATGAGAGACCATTGCCAGATCGACCAGATCACCAAATAACGAAAGGAAGTACGATGACTTTCAAGACTGTGCTGGTTCATCTTGATCAGTCCGGGCGCTGTGACGAGCGTATTCAGTTAGCCGCCAATATAGCGATCAGTTTCGATGCCCACCTGATCGGCAGCGCCCTGACGGGTATTTCGCGTCATGTTTTCAATCGTGCCGAGTTCGATCTGACCGATCCTGTATTTGCTCACCACCGCGATCATTTAAGGCAGCATGCTCGAAGCGTGCTTGATCACTTCGAACAAGTTGCTGCATCGGCTGGAGTACCGTCGGTCGAGTCAAGATTGGTGGATGACGATGCCGCCGGCGGTATGGTGCTGCAAGCACGCTACGCAGATTTGGTTGTGCTGGGCCAGTTTGATCCGAACGCTGCGCTACCCGGCGTAATGTCAACGATGCCAGAGCTCGTGGTGATCAACGGTGGCCGCCCGGCACTGGTCGTGCCCCACAGTGGCCAGGCTGCTTTCCCGTTGCAGCGCGTGCTAGTCGCTTGGGACGGCGGCTTGTCTGCGACGCGTGCGGTGAGTTATGCCTTACCGCTGATGCAACGTGCCGTCACAGTCGATGTGTTGGTGATGCAAACCGAACATCCGAACGATGTCCATGGCGATCAGCCCGGTGCAGATCTCGCACTGTTTCTCGCGCGTCACAACATCAAGGCGAATGTAGTCGTTCGTCAGATCAGAGGTGATGCGGGTGAGGCATTACTGTCGATTGCTGCCGATCAGCAAAGCGATCTGATCGTCTGCGGCGCCTATGGTCACACACGCTTTCGCGAATTAATGCTCGGTGGTGTTACCCGAACATTGCTGCAGTCGATGACGGTACCGGTGCTGATGGCTCACTGAGAGCTACTCTTGTTAAGCTACTTGTAGCGTCAGCGTCGACCCAAGGAGATTGGCTCTAAAAACTTTATTCGCTTAGCGATACACCATGACCGGCAAGGTAGAGTGCGAAAGCACACGCTGGGCCTGACTACCAAGCAACAGCCTATCCAAACCCTTGCGACCATGTGATCCCATCCAGATCAAATCGCAACCCTTGTCACGCGCGGTATTGATGATCTCCTCGTAGGGATGAACGCCGCGCGTGGACAGCGTTTCACAAGGCACATTGGCCGCCGTCGCGATGGCCTTAAGCCGCTCAATCGCTTGCTGTGCTGATTTATCTTGCAGTTCTTCATAGGTCGATAAATCCACCATTGCGCCAGCCTCCGGCATCAGCATGAAGGGATAGATTTCGGCAACCGCCAAGCCAACCACGCTGGCCCCTTGTGTCGCTGCAAACGAAAAAGCCGCTTGCGCTGCTTTCTCTGATAAAGCGGAGCCATCGGTTGCCAGCAAAATCTTTTTGAACATGGCGTTTCCCTTGAATGATCGGAATGATGCCGAATCTAACCAACTTATCCCTGAAAAAAATTGACTTCAGTCAAATTGGCCAGAGCGGCGCCTCATCCATTAGCGCGACTTGCTCGCGCAGCTCAAGAATACGATCCTGCCAGTAGCGCACGGTGCCGAACCAGGGGAATGCAGCGGGAAATGCGGGGTCATGCCAACGCATGCCTATCCAGGCACTGTAGTGCAACAAGCGCAGTGTCCGCAAAGCCTCCAGCAGATACAACTCGCGCTGATCAAATTCGCAGAAGTCTTCGTAGCCGCTCAGCAGATCCGATAACTGCCGCACCATATCGGCACGCTCACCCGATAGCAACATCCATAAATCCTGTAGCGCAGGGCCAGTGCGGCTGTCATCAAAATCAACAAAATGCGGGCCGGCATCGGTCCACAATACATTACCGATATGACAATCACCATGCAGCCTGATCGAGCGAATGTCGCCCGCACGCTGATAACAGCGGTGCACGGCGTCAACGGCTTGTCGGCTAATCACCGACCAGCTTTCATACAACTCGGCAGGAATCAAATCGCTCTGTAATAACCAATCCCTGGCTTTCTCACCAAATGTTTGCGGATCAAGTACTGGACGCGCAACAAAGCGATCGCTTGCGCCCACTGCATGTATACGGCCCAGAAAGCGGCCTATCCATTGCAACACATCGTTTCGATCCAGCTCGGGCGCTCTACCGCCTTGTCTGGCGAATACTGCGAAGCGATGCTGTTGGTATTGGTGCAGCGTTGTACTGGCGATTAATAAAGGTGGCACCACAGGAATTTCTTGTGCATGCAGGTCGTGAACGAACTGATGCTCTTCATGAATCGCCGCGTCGCTCCAGCGTGAGGGGCGATAGAATTTCACCACCAGCGGTGCTGCATCCTCGATACCCACTTGATAGACTCGGTTCTCATAGCTATTCAGGGCTAATAATCGACCATCACCATGCAGCCCGATGGATGCCAGCGCATCGAGCACCGCATCCGGCGATAGCGCATGAAAAGCCGCTGATGATGAATTGTTCATCGCTGCATTGTAGTCTTGTTACACTGAGCACTTACCCATCACCGATCGTTACTGTGTCCGACCAATCCCTACTCAGCGACCAAGAATTCGATGAACTCGATCGCTTCCTGATGTCTGCGCACTGCAGCGACGAGACGATGGCGATGGATGCGCTGAATGGCTATCTGACTGCGATCGCGATTGGGCCAGTCGTCATTCCGCCCGAGCAGTGGGTGCCGCGCATCTGGGGACCAAGCCCGCAAGACGCGCCCAAGTTTCGAGATGCGCAGCAGCGCGCACGCATTCATGAGCTACTGGCGCGAGCGCTGGAAGACATCCGGGTGACCTTTGAAGTAGCACCCAAAGATTTCGAACCACTGTTTTCAGTACAAAAATTCAAAGGCCAAGAACTGCTCGACGCCGAAGCCTGGTGCTGGGGTTTTCTTGAGGCGATTAGTTTGAATGAAGCCGCATGGCAGCCCTTGCGTGAGTCGTCGCAGGCAATACTGTTGCGAGCGATTGATTTGCTGGGTGCAGAAGAGATTGACGAGGCGCAGTTGGTGCTGGTCGACGACCCGGTCAAATGCCATAAGTTGGCCATTGAAGTGGAAGCGTCAGTGTCGCAGATTCAGCGATTTTGGCTGAAGCAGGCAGACAGCCCAACTCATTGAAAGTCTCTGGGTATGAGCGTCGGACAAGACGCACGCAATGGTCAGGCGGAGGCTGCTAACAAGATACTGAAGGTACGGCAAGCCGTGATCAACAACTTGCATGACACCTTTTTAAAGGCTTTAGTGGTCGCGGATGAAATGTTGTCGGTAGTACCGAAGTTCTTCGACAGACTCACGAATATCCGCTAATGCAGTGTGCAGTTGATGTTTTTTGAATCCTGCGATCAATTCGGGGCGCCAGCGCCGGCATAGCTCTTTGATGGTCGAGACATCCACATTCCGATAATGAAAAAATGCTTCCAGCGTGGGCATGTGCCGCGCCATGAAACGACGATCCTGACAAATCGAATTACCACACATGGGTGACTTCCCAGCCGGCACATACCGCTTGAGAAACTCGATCATCTCGGACGCAGCCTGCAGCTCGCTTATGGAGGATGTTTTTACCCGATCGATCAGACCGGAGCGTCCGTGGGTGCCTTTGTTCCACGCATCCATGGCATCAAGAACTTCATCCGCTTGGTGGATTGCAAACACCGGCCCCTCGGCTAGTACATTCAGGTTAGCGTCGGTGACGATGGCCGCCAGCTCGATGACCCTGTCACGGTCGGGGTCGAGCCCGGTCATTTCCATGTCAATCCAGACCAAATTGAACTCGTTCGGGCCGCTCGGGGCCGGCTGATGCGCTTCGTTTGCTTGTGACATAATCCAATTCGTTATCGCGTCGCGGCCCTCGTGGCTTGCGACAGGCAGGCATTCTCGCACACGCTTATACCTACACAACCCACACGCATTTTGTCACCAATGGATTCTTACAGTTTTTCGCTTCTGTTCGCAGCTTTTTTGATTGCTACGCTTGGCACCAAGTTATGGCTGGCGTCTCGACATATCCAACATATTGTTCGGCATCGCGATAGCGTCCCGGAGCAGTTTGCTGCAAAAATTCCGCTCGCTGCTCATCAAAAAGCGGCGGATTACACCGTGGCTAAAACCAAGCTCAAGATTGTGCTGTTGGTGGTTAATGCGGTTGTGTTGGTTGGATTTACCTTGCTGGGCGGGCTGCAGTGGCTCTCCGAAATGCTGGCACCCGTATTTGGCGTTGGCATCGTGTATCAGCTCGCCTTGGTCGCCGCAGTCAGCATTATTTCCAGCGTGATCGATCTGCCGCTGGATTACTACAAGCAGTTCACGCTGGAAGAGCGCTTCGGCTTCAACAAGATGACGCCGGGTTTGTTTTTCTCCGACTTGATCAAGCATAGCTTGGTGGGTGCCGCGATTGGTTTGCCCCTGCTGTGGGTAACGCTCACGCTGATGGAAAAAGCCGGTGACCTGTGGTGGCTGTACGCTTGGCTTTTATGGTGCGGATTCCAGCTGTTCATGATCGCGTTTTACCAAAGCCTGATTGCACCGCTATTCAATAAGTTCACGCCGCTGGAAGATGAAAGTCTTCGCACACGTATCGAGGGCTTGATGCAGCGCGTCGGCTTCGCCAGCAAAGGCTTGTTCGTGATGGATGGCTCAAGGCGTAGCGCGCATGGTAATGCGTATTTTTCTGGGTTTGGTGCCGCCAAGCGGATTGTGTTTTTCGATACCCTGTTGTCGCGTCTCGCACCGAACGAAATCGAAGCTGTACTCGCACACGAACTGGGACACTTCAAGCTGAATCACGTGATCAAGCGCCTGGCAGTCATGTTCGTCATGTCACTAGGTTTTCTGGCATTACTCGGCTGGCTGAAAGGCCAAGTGTGGTTCTACACCGGCTTGGGTGTAACACCGTTACTCAATGGTAGTAATGATGCGATGGCATTGATTTTATTCATGCTGGTGCTGCCGAGCTTCACTTTCTTGTTCTCACCCTTGATGTCGATCACTTCACGCAAGAACGAGTTTGAAGCAGATGCATTCGCTGCGCAGCACAGCAACTCGCGCGATCTGATATCGGCTTTGGTCAAGCTGTATGAAGATAATGCCTCGACACTGACACCCGACCCCTTACATTCGGCGTTCTATGATTCACACCCACCTGCAAGTGTGCGGGTACAGCGATTACTCTCTGCTTGAGGCGAATGACATCTATGACCCGTGAGCAGTTGCTGTCTACATCCTGCAGGCATTTGACCGATGCGGCGACCGAGCAGCAACTGAATGACGCATTGATGATTCTCAGCGATTGGTATCATATCGATGGCCAATTGGAGCGGAGATTTCAATTTCCCGACTATCACCACACGATGGCATTTGTGAATGCAGTTGCCGATATCGCGAACCGTGAAGATCATCACCCCGAAATGGTCGTTGGCTACAACCGCTGTACCGTTCGCTATAGCACGCATTCAGTCAATCAGGGTCGCGGTGGTATATCGCACAATGACTTCATCTGCGCAGCCAAGATAGACCAAATCGCGTTGCCAAGGGCATGACCGTTCGGTTGGGCCAGATTATTGCGGCACATGGCCGTCACTATCTGGCGCAGTCTGACGGGCAGCAATGGCTATGTGTCACGCGCGGCAAGAAGAGCGATGTCGCCACCGGTGACCAAGTCAGCTTCCTTCCGACCTCAGCCGATCAGGGGGTGATAGAACAAATCCTTCCGCGCTCGACTTTTCTTTTTCGCTCGGATCAGTATCGATCAAAGCTACTGGCTGCAAACCTCACGCAGCTGATGATCGTGGTCGCTACCGAGCCGAGCTTCTCGGATGATCTGGTGTCACGCGCACTGATAGCGGCTGAGGCGGCAGGTATCAAAGCGTATCTACTGCTCAATAAAACAGACATTAGCGTACCACTCGGATCAGCGCGAGCACGGCTGGAGGCGTACGCAAAGCTTGGCTACCCAATCTATGAGCTGAGCGCGCTCAATCAGTCAGACCAGGCCTTGGCGACGCTAAAGCCCTTACTGCTAAACCAATCAACGATACTGATCGGTCAATCCGGCATGGGCAAGTCATCGCTGATCAGCTTGCTGGTGCCCGATGCTGATATCGCAGTGCGCGAAATCTCGCAGCGGCTCGATACAGGTAAGCACACCACGACCTTCACCCGGCTGTACAGCATCGATAACAATAGCTCGGTGATTGACTCACCGGGCTTTCAGGAATTCGGTCTGCATCACCTGACCGAGGGTATGCTGGAGCGCGCGTTTCGCGAATTTGCGCCACATCTGGGCAATTGCCGCTTCACCAATTGCCATCACGCGGCCGAACCCGGCTGTGCTGTCACCGAGGCAGTCGCACGTGGTGAAATCGACAGCGTGCGTCACGACTTGTACCTGCAACTACGACACGAATCGCAACAGCAGCCGGGATATCGCTGATTCGCGCCGATCCCAGCGGATTTGCCCGCTGCCAGCAGCCTTCGGGGTATAAAACCCTTTATAATCCAACAAGTTAAAAAATTCGGCGGCAGCCGCTGGCTCGCCGCCGATTTCATTTATGGCAATCCGACACTACCTGACGTTTGCCGACTTCACGCTCGACCAGTACACCTACCTGTTCGAGCGAACGAAGCTGATCAAGCGCAGGTTCAAAAACTACGAAACCTATCACCCGCTGCTCGATCGCACGCTGGTGATGGTGTTCGAAAAAAACTCGACCCGCACCCGGCTGTCTTTCGAAGCCGGCATGCACCAACTTGGCGGCGCAGCGATTTACCTCAATACACGCGACAGCCAGCTGGGGCGTGGTGAGCCGGTGGAAGATGCCGCGCAAGTGATGTCACGCATGTGCGACATCATCATGATTCGCACCTTCGGCCAGGAAATTATCGAGCGCTTCGCCGCCTACTCTCGCGTACCGGTCATCAATGGCCTGACCAATGAGCATCATCCATGTCAGGTCTTTGCGGATATTTTTACTTACACAGAGCACCGTGGCTCAATTGGTGGCAAGACCGTAGCGTGGATTGGTGACGCCAACAATATGCTGTATTCATGGTTACAGGCGGCCGAAGTATTCGGTTTTCATGTCAATGTATCGACGCCGGCTGGTTATGACATCAACCCTGCACTGGTGTCATCTGACAACCAGCGCTATACCGTATTCAAACATCCCGCCGATGCCTGCGAAGCTGCTGATCTGGTCACCACCGATGTTTGGACTAGCATGGGCTATGAACAAGAAAATGCAGCGAGACTTAAAGCATTTGATGGCTGGATTGTCGACGCCGATAAAATGAAGCGCGCGCACAAAGATGCGCTGTTCATGCACTGCCTGCCTGCGCATCGTGGTGAGGAAGTGTCTGCCGATGTGATTGATGGACCCCAGTCAGTCGTATGGGATGAGGCAGAGAACCGGCTGCATGTACAAAAAGCCCTGCTTGAGTATCTTGTACTCGGCGAGATCTGAAGCGTATTCATGAACTATTCACGCCCGGGCCCAGTCGTGGTCAGCGTGCCAAAAATCGTTTATTTTTTCCTCTTAATTGCAGCGAACCATCCTAAGCAAATCCTCCCAAGCTACCAGTAAATCATTGCCATAACCCAGGAAGATATCGTCATGAGTGACATCAAAAAAGTAGTCCTTGCCTACTCAGGTGGACTGGATACCTCCGTTATTTTGAAATGGCTGCAAGATCACTACCACTGTGAAATCGTGACCTTTACCGCCGATCTTGGACAGGGTGAAGAACTCGAACCAGCCCGCGCAAAAGCAGTCAAGTTTGGTATCAAGCCAGAGAATATTTTCATCGATGATCTGCGTGAAGAGTT
>CAZZMV010000076.1:4400-8161 GCA_964655425.1 uncultured Bifidobacterium sp. | reverse complement strand
ACCGGTTACGCCGCTATTTTTGTCGACCCGTATTTTCGTCGCATGGCCTTGCTCGGCGCCGTGCATCAAGGTGGGTTCATGGCGCTGCAGTCGCTGTGGGCCGGGCCCTGGATGATTACCGTGCTCGGCATGTCGGTCGAGCAAACCTCGCATGTGCTGTTCTTGTTCAATTTTGCCTTGCTGATCGCCTACCTTGGACTATCGTGGTGGGCGCCACGCTATGTGGCTTACGGCCAGCGCGCTGGTTTGCCGGTACTTAAAGTCGTTGCGGTGGGTTTGTGTTTGGCCGTGCTGGTGCAAATCCTGATGGTGGTTTTGCCTTATCCCGACAGTTGGTGGCTTTGGATCGTTTTTGCGGTGGCAATCACCGTCACCACGCTGGGCCAAACCCATGTGAGTCTGGCGTTTCCCACCTCACTGGTCGGGCGCGCCAACAGCGCGTTCAATCTCACGCTATTCATCGGTGCATTTTCAGTGCAGTGGGGTATTGGGCTGTTGGTGGATTGGTTTGCAGCGCAAGGATGGGACGGTGCTGCCGCGATGCGCATGGCAATGGCTTGCTATCTGCTGCTGCAAGTGTTCGCGCTGTGGCGTTTTGTTAGGCAGTGGTCGATACAAGCGCCGTCGATGGCGTTGAAGAAGCATTGAATTTGGCTGCCCAAGCGATGTCGGCCGTGCTAACCTTTACAAATCGTTAACAGCTTCGGCCACGAGGCACTGATTGTCGGAGAGTCGCACCATGCTGGTCACATTCAAATCCAAAGCCGCCGCTGAAATTCTGATGTACGCCATCCACGCCAAGCCCATCTTGGATTTGCTTGGCAAAGACATTGAGCGCGGGGTGATCACGGCGGACGAGACGGGACTCGCTATTGAACGTATCGAATCAGAAATCTCGGCGCGTAAAGGTACACACCCTGCTTTCCCGCCAGAAGATGATAACCATGTTGACCCCGTCACCGGCCCGGGCGAAGCGGTTAGCTTCGGCGCGCGCGCTTACCCCTTGCTGGAAATGCTGCGGGCAGCGCATCGCGAGCATGAATTTGTCATGTGGGGGGTGTGATCGGTTTGGTTTGGCACCCAACGCTTGGCGCCACGGGTAGTTGGCGGGTTCGGTTTGGCTGAACCGCTATCGTCTTCGCTGCGCCATGCAGCGCAAGCGTTGGCCAAGGCGGTGGCAGGGCGCGCCTTGCCCGCCGCGCTGAACGATGTATTTGAGCAGCACGCTTTATCTGCGGCCAGCCGCGGCGCGGTTCAAGATATCGCTTACCGCAGCATGCGGCGCTGGGGCACGGCGCAAGCGCTGCTTGCAGCACTGACCCCCAAGCCCCCCAAGCCCGCGACCTTGCATGCATTGATGTGCTGCGCATTGGCCATGCTGTCGGATGACACGCCGGCCTATGCAGCGCACACACTGGTAGATCAGGCTGTTCAGGCATGCGCTGAAAATGCCGAGATAAGCCGCGCAAAAGGGATGGTGAACGCGGTGTTGCGGCGTTTTTTGCGAGAGCGCGATGCGCTGCTGGAAGCCGTGCTGCGCGATGACGTGGCGAGGTTTAACTATCCGCGCTGGTGGATAGACCAAACGCGACGTGCTTGGCCACAGCAAGCCGAAGCCGTGCTGGCCGCGGGTAACCGCGAACCACCACTGACGCTACGCGTCAATTCACGCAAGACCAGCGTAGCGGCCTACCTCAACGAACTGACTCAAGCCGGTATTTCTGGCGAACTCGTTGGCGATGTCGCCGTGCGACTGCAACGCCCGCTGCCGGTGGCACAGATTCCCGGATTCGCCGATGGACTGGTCTCGGTGCAAGATGCTGCGGCACAGCTTGCCGCGCCTTTATTGCAAGTGACTGACGGCATGCGTGTGCTGGATGCATGCGCTGCGCCGGGCGGCAAAACCGGTCATGTGTTGGAGTTGGCCAACTGCGAGATGCTCGCGCTTGACCAAGATGCGCAGCGTCTGAAACGTGTGGCAGACAACCTGCAACGCCTTTCACTCAAAGCCGAGCTGATGGTCGGTGATGCACGCGCGCGTGACTGGTGGAACGGTGCAAGCTTCGACCGCATTCTGGCCGATTTACCCTGCACAGCATCAGGCATCGTGCGTCGTCATCCGGATATTCGCTGGCTGCGGCGTCCGCAAGACAGCGAACAGCTGGCCAAACGCTCAGCCGAGATACTCGATAATTTATGGGGCATGCTGAATCCGGGCGGCTTGCTTCTGATCGTTACATGTTCAATCTGGCCGGAGGAGTCTGAATTGCAAGCTGCCGCTTTTGCAAGCAGGCAGCAGGCCGAGCGACTCGACGCGCCCGGGCAGTTGCTGCCGCATGCAGCGGGTGACGCCGATTACGACGGTTTGTTTTACGCGCTACTGCGAAAACCGGTGCTTTGATACTATCGCTCAAATTTTCCTCGGGGCATCAGCCCGTTCTTGAGCGTGATCCAACGATTTTTTCTGCTGTTCTGGCTGTTTGTACTGCCAGCCTGGCTACCGCTGCCTGCGCACGCGGCTGAGGGCATTGAGTTTGTCGAGGCGACGCTCGAACCGGGCGAAGAGGGGTACCGGCTCTCGTCACGCTTTTCGGTCGAACTGCCGCGCGCGGTCGAGGATGCTTTGTCGCGCGGTGTGCCACTGTATTTTTCTCTGCAGGCGGAAGTCACACGCTACCGCTGGTATTGGTTCGATGAAGTCTCGGTCAAGGCAAAGCGCAAGATACGGCTCTCATACAACGTCTTGACACAGCAGTACCGCGCCTCGATTGATGGCAGCTTGCACCAGAATTTCGCCAATTTGGACGATATGCTCTCACTGCTGCGGAGGCCAGGTCGATGGCTGATTGCCGATCCAGGTGCGCTGAATCGCGGCGGAAACTACACGGTAGCAATTCAACTCGCGCTGGATGTGTCGGAATTGCCGAAACCGATTCAAGTCAGCGCCATGAGTAGCGATGAGTGGCGCTTGTCCTCAGGTTGGAATAAGTTCAGCTACCGATCCGAGGCCAAATGAGACGCGCGCTGCGGTACTTGCTGATGGTGTCGGCGACAACCGTCGGCGTGCTGCTGTTTCTGCTCGCCGTCGCCAGCGGCGACACCCAACTATTTGACTCGTACTACTCGTGGGTGCTGGGCGCGAATATCGTGGTCGGCGTCGGCTTGCTGACGGTAGTTTTGTTTTTGCTGACGCGTTTGTACAGCCGTTACCGACGCGGGCGATTCGGGTCACGCTTGATGGCACGCATGGTGCTGATGTTTGCCATGATGGGCATCGTGCCCGGCATCGTGATCTACCTGGTCTCGGTACAGTTTGTTTCGCGCTCGATCGAATCATGGTTCAACGTCAGAGTAGAGAGCGCGCTCGAATCAGGCTTGAATTTGGGACGCGCAGCGCTTGAATCGTCGCTGCGCGATTTGCGCTTGAAAGCTGCCGGTGTGTCTGAAGAGCTGGCTGATTTATCCGACAGCCTGATCGCCGCAAGGCTACCTAAAATAATCGAGCGTAATCAGTTACAGGAAGCAATCGTGGTCAACGCCAGCGGCAAGCTGGTCGCGAGTACCAATACCAAACTAACCCGGTTACTGCCCGAACTACCGACCCCTTCGATGCTGGCGCGTGCGCACTCGTCGGAAGGTTTCGGTGTGATTGACGGTATTCCGGATGCAGACCGAGATGGTCGCAGCGCTGAGCAGATCCGATTACGTGTCATCGTGCCGATACGCGGCGATGGTTCCTTATTCAAGTTGCGCGGCGATGC
>CAZZMV010000076.1:0-4300 GCA_964655425.1 uncultured Bifidobacterium sp. | reverse complement strand
CGACCGATTGTTGCAACGCCTGATGAGCTGGGTACACTGACCCAGTCATTCAACATGATGACGATGCAGCTATCGGATGCACGCGAAGCGGTTGAACGCAATCGCCGCGCGCTGGAAGATGCCAAGGCTTACCTGGAGTCGGTACTGGCAAATATGTCGGCCGGTGTGATGGTGTTCGACGAGCATTGGCAAGTGGTGACATTCAACTCGTCTGCAGAACGCATTTTGCGCTTGGAGCTCAAACCATTGCTTGGGCAGGCGATGTCATCCATCGGTTCACTTTCAGCATTGCGCGAACCGGTGATGCGCTCATTCAGCCGACTCAATGCGCAGGCGGCAGCGGATGGCATAACGACAGATGCCATGAGCGCAGATGCTCAGCACTGGCAGCAACAAATTCAAATTCCGCAGCAGGGTGGTAAAGATTTAGATGACAGCGACATCACCTTGCTGGCGCGTGGGTCGCACTTACCGGTGGGTGCAGGGCGTGGCTACATCATAGTGTTTGATGACATCACGGACGTGATTTCTGGTCAGCGTTCCATCGCCTGGGCCGAGGTTGCGCGGAGACTGGCGCACGAAATCAAAAATCCATTGACCCCGATACAGCTATCAGCCGAGCGACTGCAAATGAAGCTGCAACCCAAGCTGGCAGGCGACGATGTTGCTTTGCTCGAACGTGGCACACACACTATCGTGAACCAGGTGGTAGCCATGCAGCAAATGGTTGATAACTTCCGTGATTACGCCAAGACGCCACCACCATTGCTGCAGCCACTGGACCTGAATGGCTTGATCACGGAAATCTTGGAGTTGTATTCCGGGATGGAGATTTCGGACGCGATGAGTACGAAACTGCAGCAAAATCTTCCAATCATCCTCGGCGATGCAACTCAAATGCGACAGGTGGTACACAACCTCCTGCAAAACGCGCAAGACGCCGTTGCCGATATCCGGCGTTTGGGGCGCAGTCCCGACATCAGCATCGTCACCGAAGCCTTCGATTACCCGGATGCCGATGGGCAGCACCGGACCGCGGTTCGTCTGACCGTGTCTGACAACGGACCAGGCTTCGATCCCGCGCTCATCAAACGCGCCTTTGAACCCTATGTCACCTCCAAACCCAAGGGGACCGGGCTTGGCTTACCGGTAGTGAAAAAAATCATCGAAGAGCACGGCGGTCGCATCGAGATACAGAACCGGAAAAATGGCCCCGGAGCCAAGATACTGATTTTATTAATGAAACTTGCAAAATATTCAGTTTGACAACTTTAATTGCAAAAAATACAATCCTGCATTATGGCAATGTTGGGATGAGTTAAAGGGGCACCCCCATGGCAAACATTCTGGTGGTTGACGATGAAATGGGCATCCGTGAGCTCTTGTCCGAGATTCTGGGCGACGAGGGTCACGTCGTCACAACAGCCGAGGACGCCAACGCCGCCCGCGAATCACGCCTGGCCAGTACGCCTGACCTGGTGCTGCTGGATATCTGGATGCCTGACACCGATGGTGTGACCCTGCTGAAGGAATGGCAACGCGATGGGTTGCTAACCATGCCCGTGATCATGATGTCTGGCCACGCGACGATTGATACGGCAGTTGAAGCCACTCGAATCGGCGCAATGAATTTTTTGGAAAAACCCATCTCGCTGCAAAAATTGCTGCGCACCGTGCAACAAGGTTTGAGCCGTGGCCAAGAGCATGCGCGTGGCACGCTGTTGGGCGGGACACAGCGCACGTTGGTAAACGCCGACAAGTTGTCTCTCGCACCGCAACTGCAACAAATTGGTCATGGTCACATCAATGGCATGCATGCCAGCGGCTACCCACCCACCGAAAATGAGTTTCGGGTCTCGTTCGAGTTACCGCTACGCGAGGCGCGCGACGCCTTCGAGCGCGCTTACTTCGAACATCACCTTGCTCGCGAAGGCGGCAGCATGACGCGGGTAGCAGAGCGTACCGGTCTGGAACGCACCCATTTGTACCGCAAGCTGAAACAACTTGGCGTAGATACCAGCAAGGGCCAAGCCAAGAAGGCAGGATGACGCTGGTCTCCCTGGTCACAGGCGGTAGCAGCGCCGATCGTGAGCGCGCAATCGCCACAGCGGCACCGGCCAACGAAACTTGCGCAGCAATCATCGAAGGCCTGCCGAGCGGTGACGACGCACTGGATGCCCGCTCATCACAACCATCTGAATCAATGCAGGTCGTTCGCGTTGCACCCGGCTGCCCCTGCTGCAGTGGCAATCTGACGATGCGAGTGACGCTCAACCGCTTGTTGCGACGAGCGCCCAGCCGTCTTTACCTGAGCTTGTCGAGCAGTGCCCATCGCGATCAAATTTTGGCATTTCTGCAAGAACCGCAATATCGCGAGCGGCTGACCATCGGCGCAGACATACGCTGCGGTTAGCGGCGCTATTGAAAATTCGGGAAACAGCGCCAACTAAGCACCCACTATGTCGCCATATGCGCAGGAGCCCATGCGATGAACCTGATCTACAACAGCGAGCATTTCTCAGTGGTGGAGTTTCGAGCCGAAGCCGGGCTTGAAGCTATGCGATTCGGCGCATATGAAATTTTTGACAAACCCTCACGGCGTGAAATTTTTCTTGCGGGCGAGTTGGCCGAAAGCTTTCGTCAGCACGTCAAAGAGTTAAGCGCCCGGCGACCCACCGAAGAAGAAATCGATGAGTTCCTCGATAGCTATACTCCATTAATGGCGCAGCCGGTGGTGCTCCAGTAAGTGAACATGGCCCTGAACTAACAAGTTACTGTCTGTCTCCTCTCTCCTCTTTCGTGCCCGCTTCGGCGGGCATCTTTGTTTTTGAAATAGCCTGAAGTTTTTGATGCAGCCTGAGTCCCGCCCAATCAGCAGCAACCAAAACGAACTTCACCCGCGCTTGGCAGATATGGTGGCGCGGCACGCGCGCAGCGACTATCTCAAGCCCCTGTCGCCGTTTGGCGATCAGCCGTTTGAGAGAGCCATGACAGCTTGGCAATCGCACGGCGGCGCACTAATGATTGACGCGGGTTGCGGGGTTGGCTTGTCAACCAGGCGTCTTGCTCAGCAGAACCCTGACGCTTTCGTTATTGGTGTTGATCAATCGGCCCATCGCCTCGGCCGTCGCAATCGCTGGGAGGGGCAAGAGCCAGATAACTTCATTACCGTCCGAGCTGAACTGGTAGATTTTTGGCAGCGGCTGGCGTTGGCTCATGTTCAACCACGCAGGACATATCTGCTTTACCCCAACCCTTGGCCGAAAAAATCCCAGCTGCAGCGACGCTGGCATGCCCATCCGATCTTTCCGACCTTGCTGCGCTTGGGTGGCTACATCGAATGCCGCAGCAACTGGAAGATCTACATCGATGAAATGGCTGCAGCCTTGACGCAATTGACCGGGCTTGAAGTCAACACCGAGCATTTCTCCCTACCCGCTCATGGTGCGCTGACACCATTTGAGCAAAAATACGCTGCATCGGGCCACGCGCTTTGGCGCTGTTCGCTCGATATCCCGCGACTACTTTGAATCCATTCAGCTGTGATACCGTGGCTGGTATTGCACTCAGAGACCGGACCGATCATGTGCCAACTACTTGGCATGAACTGCAACGTACCCACAGACATCGTGTTCAGCTTTACCGGCTTTGCACATCGCGGGGGGTTAACTGATGAACACAAAGATGGTTGGGGCATTGCCTTCTTTGAAGGCGCTGGGGTGCGCTTATTCGTGGACCATGAATCTGCTGTGGCCTCGCCGGTCGCAGCCCTGATAAAAACCTACCCGATCAAATCAAAAAACGTGATCGCACATATTCGCAAGGCGACCCAAGGCCATGTTGCGCTGGAAAACTGTCACCCGTTTATCCGTGAGCTGTGGGGTCGCTACTGGGTGTTTGCGCATAACGGCGATCTAAAAGATTTTTCACCCACACTCGATGGCGCATTTCGCCCGGTGGGCACCACCGATAGCGAGCTCGCATTTTGCTATTTAATGCAAGAGCTTCGGCGCAAATTTGGCGACACACCGCCGGGGCTTGAAACACTGCGTGTCGCTATCGACCAGTTGACCAAACACATCGCCGCCCACGGCGTATTCAACATGATGCTGTCGGACGGCACAGCGCTATTTGCGCATTGCTCGACTCGGCTGCACTATATCGTACGACAGCATCCGTTCACGCAAGCGAAACTGTCCGATGAAGATCTGTCGGTGGATTTTTCGGAAGTGACTACACCAAATGACCGCGTTGCCGTCATCGTCACCGAACCACTCACTACCAACGAGACCTGGCATTC
>CAZZMV010000075.1:6968-8182 GCA_964655425.1 uncultured Bifidobacterium sp. | reverse complement strand
TCAAATAATGAGCAATTCCACTGACGCGAAAACTCGCCCAACACTTCCAACGTTGCTTGCCCCACCCCACGGCGCGGCGTGGTTACTGCACGAATGAATGCCGGATCGTCGTCGCCGTTGGCAATCAAGCGCAGATAGGCAACGATGTCTTTGATTTCAGCACGATCGAAAAAACTTTGGCCGCCCGACATGACATACGGGATACGTTCACGTCGTAATGCTTTTTCCAGTGCGCGTGACTGATGATTACCCCGATAAAGAATCGCGTAATCGGAAAAGCGAGCGCGTCGCTCGAATTTATGTGCTGACAGTAGCACGGCCACCTGATCCGCCTCGGCCTCATCATCGGCCATGGCGATCACTTGAATCGGGTCGCCCATACCGTGTTCTGACCAAAGCGATTTATCGAACACTTTGGGGTTGTGTCCGATCACTGCATTCGCAGCCTGCAAGATACGATTACTTGAGCGGTAGTTTTGCTCTAGCTTGATCAGCGCCAAATCCGGAAAATCCTGCTGCAGATTATTCAGGTTTTCAATCGTCGCGCCGCGCCATGCATAGATCGCCTGATCATCATCGCCGACCGCCGTGAACATGGGCTTTTTGGCCAAGCCTGTCACCAGCAGTTTTATCAATTCATACTGGCAGGTATTGGTGTCTTGGTACTCATCAATTAATAGATAGCGTAGTCGTCTCTGCCAGCGATCGCGCGCACTCTCATCCGTACGAAACAGCTCAACAGGTAGGCGTATCAGGTCATCAAAATCAACCGACTGGTAACTGGCGAGCGTTGCAATGTAATTGCGATAAACCCGCGCCGCTTGCGCTTGTTGTTCGTCTTGAGCCTGATTGAGCGCCTGATCTGGCGAGAGTAATGCGTTTTTCCATAAGGAGATCTGATGCTGCAAGCGTCGAATCACGGCTTTGTCGGTGGTGACCGCCAAATCTTGAACAATGGCGAAGCAATCATCGCTATCCATAATGGAGAAGCGCTCTTTCAATCCAACGAATTGTGCTTCTCGCCGCAAAATCTGTACACCAAGCGAATGAAAAGTGGACACGGTGAGCTGCTTGGCTTGTGCGGGATTTCGCAATAGCTTGGCAACACGCTCACGCATCTCCAGCGCTGCTTTGTTGGTGAATGTCAGCGCAGCGATATTTTTCGGCTCGTAGTTTTCGTGCTCGATCAAATGAGCAATCTTGGCGGTGATGAC
>CAZZMV010000075.1:4048-6868 GCA_964655425.1 uncultured Bifidobacterium sp. | reverse complement strand
GCTGCCATGAAATTCACGCATCTTGTTGAAATCAACATGCTGGATAACCCGCTGGTGATGATGATCTCGCGCGAACAGCTTTGGCACGGCTTGGTTATGCGTGCAGAAAAGCCCACTTTGTTCGTGCTGGGCCTCGACGCTTGCGAGATTACGGCGCGATCACCCGCAGAGCTGTCCCGTACACTCCGCTTTGGCACGCTGATGATTCATGATCAAGTGAGGTTCACGCCGCAGCAGCTAGTGCATTATCACGTCCCGCAACAAGCGGCTATCCCCGCATCTGATCTGACCATGACGATTGAAGAGCCGCAGCCGGGCGCACTTTTTGTTCGATTTGAGTATGACGATCACAGCACGTCTCAAGAAACCGACGAAGAATCGTTTTATAACGAGTTTCGTCGTGAAGCCTACAAAGAAGCCGATATCGACACCGTACGCGTGATACGAGAGCTCGCGCAGCAAGGTCGTCTCGATACACCACTGCAATAAGCTTAAATATCGATTGGGTCGACCTCGAGAGTCCAGCTGACACGCGTTTTTAGCGCGCGCAAAGCTTGCATCCACGGCTTCAAAAAAGTTTGAAGCTGTGTGCGTGATGATGATTCAAGAAGCAGTTGTGCTCGCTCTACGCCGGCAACGCGGGTAATCGTCATTGGTACCGGATCGTTGATGGTTACGCCAGAATGTGGCATCAACTCGCGCGCATGCGCTAAGAATTCCAGTGCGTTGGTGAGGCTTTTCGCTTCGGCACGTAGCAGCGCCTGAAATGCGTACGGTGGTAAATGCGCGGCACGACGCTCCGAAAGCATCGCGTTGGCAAAGCGCGGATAGTCATGCGCCATCAGCGCCTGATACAAGGGATGCGACGGGTAACGAGTTTGTATCAGCACTTCGGCCTTGGCTTGATCACCTTCGCTGACTGCTGCACGCCCCGCACGACCTGCGACCTGCATTAATTGCGCGAACAAGCGCTCGCCGGCGCGGTAATCCTGCGAAAACAATGCGGTGTCAGGGTTGATGACGCCAACCAGCGTGAGCCGCTGAAAATCATGCCCTTTCGCGACCATTTGCGTGCCAAGCAAAATATCCACCTCGCCGCGATGTACAGCTTCGAACGCGGCCTGCGCACTGCCTTTGCGCCGCGTAGAGTCGGCATCAATCCGCAACACACGAGCGGATGGAAATGATAGCTGCAAGTATTCTTCGACCCGCTGTGTACCTCGACCCAAGGGCTGCACATCAACGTTACCGCAAGTAGGGCAGGCAGACGGGATACGCAGCTCGAGGCTGCAGTGATGACAGCGCAGTCGCTTTTCCGGCTTGTGCAGCACCATGAATGCGGTGCAGCGTCGACAGTTACTAATCCATCCGCACGCTTCACAGTGCATGACAGGCGCATAACCACGGCGGTTGAGAAATAACAGCGATTGCTCGCCACGTTCCAGTCGCTCGCGCAAAGCGATCAGCAGCGGCTGCGAAAATCCGTCAACAGGTTTGTTGACTTCGGTATCAATCAATCGCACCTGCGGTAGTTGCGCATTGCTGGCGGCGCGCTGCGTCAGTGTCAGCTGTTGATACCGGCCGGTCGATCCATGCAGCCAGCTCTCGGCCGATGGCGTCGCCGAGCCAAGCACGATTGGTATTTGCAGTTGATGCGCGCGCCATACCGCGAGGTCTCGCGCTGAGTAGCGCAAACCCTCTTGCTGCTTGTAGGAGGCGTCGTGCTCTTCATCAACAATGATCATTTTCAGGTGCGGCATGGAGCAAAGCACTGCCAACCGGGTGCCGAGCACGATGTCTGCCTGGCCAAGGTGCGCTGACAGCCAATGGCGCAAACGCTCGCCCTCTGCCAACTGGCTATGCAGGCTCACTACTTGAAGCGCGGGAAACCGCGCGCGTACGCTGCCTTCGAGCTGTGGTGTCAGGTTGATTTCCGGTACCAGCATCAACACCTGCGCTCGCTGACCTGCATCGCGCGCACGCTGCAGCAAGTGTTCGGCTGCTTGTAAATACACCTCGGTTTTGCCGCTGCCCGTCACGCCGAACAGTAAATGCGCTTGGTAGCCCTCGCCTTGCACGATGGCGTTGACTGCGTTTTGCTGCTCGGCGTTTAACTGCGGCCGGTCCACGTGGCCGGCTGGAACTGCCGTCGATGCTTGCGCGGCGAGCTTTTTCAAGGCGCGTTCGAGTACCGCCGCGCTCTCGCCGCGCAAGCCCTTGGGCAAGCTCGGGAGCGCAACTTCGCCTAGGGGACGCTGGTAGTACTCGGCCGCGAACTGACACAACGCAATCCAAGCTTCACTGAGCACGGGCAGCTGGGTTCGGATTTCCATCAATTCACGCAGCTTGTCGGCCGGCAGCTCGCTGCTTTCCTTGATGTCGATAACTAGGCCCACCACTTTGCGACGACCGAATGGGACCAGCACCAACTGCCCGACCTGAGGCCGTTCTGGCTGCTCGGCGCGCTCGACCCAAAGGTAGTCAAACGCGGTATCCAGCGGCGCATCCAGCACCACGGATAAAACCATCTGACTCACGCGACCAGTTGCGGGCATGGACGCGCCAATCTCCAACGACATGCCAGCGCTCGCGCTGAATTTGTCGTGCACTGCAAGACACTTTGACAGCTCAAACCGGCCCTCAGCGAGAGCGCGATTGAATTTGCAATTTGGGCGATGGCTTTAATGTGAATTCTCAAAAGTTTTTTTAAATGATCGATGCGTAAAGCATTTTTTTTGACTATCCACAATTGATGTGGATAACTTTGTGTGCAACTGGGGCTTGACACGCCAAAAGCCAGAATTCATGCGCCTTGCAACG
>CAZZMV010000075.1:0-3948 GCA_964655425.1 uncultured Bifidobacterium sp. | reverse complement strand
CGCCAGGATGTCAGACTGACTACGCTTCGCACAAATTGTGGATAACTTTGTGGACAAGCGTTGTGCGAAGCGAAAAAATTGACCCGACAGAAACGCGAACGGCGCGCGGCTAGTGGCAGAAACTCCGGTGGACGCCATGGCAAATCAAGCACTTATGCTGATCAATTGCCGGCAATGTTTAAATTTGGCCGCAAGTGCTTGATTAATCGTTGCCCAGCGAAGTCTGTGTATAAGTGCGCACTCACCACAGCGCTGATGGTTCGTGGCCGGCATGCGAGGGATTAATGACTTTTGCTGGTCAGGCCCGCAACGCGCGGCTGATCTGATGCACCGCATCAACCAACACCGTGACCGACTCAGGTGGCGTGAACTGCGAGATGCCGTGGCCCAAGTTGAATACATGGCCTACGCCCGGTGCCGGCTTGCCGAAGCTGTTCAGCAAGCGCTCAACCTCGGTTCGAATTTGGTCTGGCTTGGCAAACAAGACGTTTGGGTCGAGGTTGCCTTGCAGCGCCACTTTGTGGCCGACCAACTCTCGCGCCGCACCGAGATTGACCGTCCAGTCCAAACCAACCGCATCGGCGCCACAACCGGCAATTTCTTCCAGCCACAGCCCGCCACCTTTGGTGAACACGATGCTGGGTATGCGCACCCCGTCATGCTCACGCTTTAATTGCTTCACCACCTCACGCATGTAGTGGAGCGAAAATTTCTGGTACACCCCGTCTGCCAGTGCGCCGCCCCAGGTGTCAAACACCATCACAGCCTGTGCGCCCGCCTCGATCTGGGCATTCAGATACGCCGCGACTGCCGCAGCGTTCACCGACAAAATATGGTGCATCAGATCAGGGCGGTCATACAGCATGGTTTTGACCAGCCGGAAATCATCGGAACCGCCGCCTTCGACCATGTAGCAGGCCAGGGTCCACGGACTACCGGAAAACCCGATCAAGGGCACACGCCCGTTCAGCTCGCGACGAATCTGCGTCACCGCGTCAAACACATACTGCAGCTTGGCCAGATCAGGCGCATGCAGCGCGCGCACCGCCGCCTCATCGCGCAAGGGGTGAGCAAAGCGCGGCCCTTCTCCCTCGGCAAATGAGAGGCCCAAGCCCATCGCATCCGGCACGGTCAATATGTCCGAAAACAAAATGGCGGCATCAAGCGCATACCGATCCAGCGGCTGCAGGGTCACTTCGGTAGCAAAGTCCGGGTTGGTTGCCAGCCCCATGAACGAACCCGCTTTGGCGCGGGTGGCGCGGTATTCGGGCAGATAGCGGCCCGCCTGGCGCATCAGCCACATTGGGGTGTAATCGGTAGGCTGGCGCATCAGTGCGCGCAGAAAAGTGTCGTTCTTGAGGGGTGAGAAGGCGGTGGACATCCGAGGGCAATCAGTCGAGGTTTGGGACGAGTTGTCGCATTATCGTCGAAACTCGTTCAAAAACCGCCGATATCGCAGCGCCGTTCTTGGGTGTATTGGCCTCACGATGCCAGATTCACGGCGCCAACACGCATTCGACCTGCGACTCTTGCAACAAGCGACGCAGCGCCGGCGGCGGCTCGGCATCGCAAAACAGGCGGTCTATTTGTGACAAATGCGCCAGCCGCACCAAAGCCTGGCGCACGAACTTGTCCTGGTCGGCCACCAACCAAACCTCGCGCGACTGCTCAATAATGGCCTGCGCCACCTTGACCTCGCGTGAATCAAAGTCGCGCAGCGTGCCGTCGGGCTCGATGCTCGATACGCCGATAATGCCGATATCGACTCGAAACTGCCGAATAAAGTCCACCGTAGACTCGCCGACAATACCGCGGTCACGCCCGCGCACCATGCCGCCGGCGACGATCACCTCGCATCCGGGCTGGCCGGCCATGATGGTGGCCACATTCAAGTTGTTGGTGACCACATGCAGCCCCGTGTGGTGGCGCAGCGCCCGCGCCACCTCTTCGGTCGTGGTGCCGATATTGATCAGCAGCGAGCTGCCCGGCCGCACCCGCGCCGCGACCGCCGCGGCGATGCGGCGCTTGGCCTCGATATTCATGACCTGGCGCTGGCTGTAGTCGATATTTTCGACCGAAGAGGGCAAGCCGACACCGCCGTGGTAACGCGCCAGCAGCCTCGCCTCCTCCATCTGCTTGACATCCCGGCGCACGGTCTGCGGCGTGACCGCCAGCTGCTGCGCCAGCTCGTCCACCGAAATGGTCACCTGGCTGCGGACGGCGTCGAGGATGCTGCGCTGACGAGGGTTCAGGTTCATGATGCGCCGTGCGCCGTGCTGTAAAGCGTGAATAAAAGAAAAGAAACGAACTGTGTGATGGTTCGTTTTGTTGCTTTTTGTTCGTTTACCGACTATCTTTGTGCAGAAATATCTTCCGGTCAACCCTCGCCTGAAGATTTTGCGGGATCGCAATCCGCTTTCCCCAGCACCGCCAGCGTCAGAGCCACTCGCTCAAACGATTACGCGGAAAAGTGATCTGAATAGCATTCAATCTCCGAGGCGAATGGTTTCATGGTTCTGACGACAGATGTGCTGATCGTCGGCGGCGGCATCAACGGCGCAGGCATTGCGCGTGATGCGGCTGGCCGTGGGCTATCCGTGATCTTGTGCGACAAGGATGACTTGGCGCAACACACCTCGTCGGCGTCGACCAAGTTAATCCACGGTGGTCTGCGCTACCTAGAGCATTACGAATTCAATCTGGTCAGAAAGGCGCTCATTGAGCGCGAGGTGTTGCTGCGGGCAGCGCCGCATATCATGTGGCCGATGCGGTTTGTTATGCCGCATGATCGCGGTCAACGTCCGGCATGGATGATTCGCGCCGGCCTGTTCCTCTACGACGCACTGGCCAAGCGCGAGATATTGCCAGGCTCTGGCGCCATTAATTTACACAGCCATCCAGCAGGTGCGCCGCTGCGGCCCGAGTTCAGCAAAGGTTTTGTTTATTCCGATGGCTGGGTCGATGATGCGCGGCTGGTGGTGTTGAATGCAATGGACGCTGCTGAGCGCGGTGCGCGAGTTTTTACGCATACGCGCTGCGAGTCGGCGCGCAGAGTAGGTGATCGATGGCTGGCACTATTGCGCCAATCGGATGGCAACACCATCGAGGTAGATGCACGCTGTGTGGTGAATGCTGCCGGCCCGTGGGCTGCGCAGTTTTTGCAGGATGCGATTGCACACCAGAGCGGCAAGACACTGCGCTTGGTCAAAGGCAGTCACATCGTGGTGCGAAAAATGTTCGACCATCCGTTCGCCTATATTTTCCAGAACCCGGATGGTCGTATTGTTTTCGTCATCAGCTACGAGCAGGATTTCACCTTGGTCGGCACCACCGATCTCGAGTACACCGGCGACACCAATCAGGTCGCGATTGATCAGAGCGAGATCGACTATCTCTGCCAGCTTACCGAGCGTTACTTCCGCGAGCCGATCAAACCAAGTGATGTGATCTGGTCATACTCGGGCGTTCGGCCACTACTTGAGGATGATTCAGCGAATGCGTCCGAAATCACGCGCGATTACAACCTGACACTGGAAGGCGACAGCGCGCCTTTGCTATCGGTATTCGGCGGCAAGATCACTACGTTCCGCAAACTGGCTGAGGAAGCGGTTGACATGATTGCCGCTCGACTCGGCAACACGCATGGCACCTGGACCGAGCACGCTTGCCTGCCCGGCGGCGATATTTATGGCACCCCGCAAAACCGTGCGGTGCTCGGTTTCGATGAATTTATTCATGCGCTGCAACAAACCTACGCCTGGTTACCCGCCAAAGTTGTCGCCCGCTATGCGCGCGCCTACGGCACCCGAACACATCGCCTGCTCGACAACAAACACGACCTGGCAGACATGGGAGAAGCCTTGGCCGAGGGCTTGTACGAAGCCGAGTTGGACTATTTGGTGAAAAACGAATGGGCGTCATGTAGCGCCGATATACTGTGGCGTCGCT
>CAZZMV010000074.1:4352-8194 GCA_964655425.1 uncultured Bifidobacterium sp. | reverse complement strand
TACATCGCTAACCGCTAATTTGCGGTTTGCTGGCCGGTCCCTGACCGGCTATACGCAGAATTTAGAAAGACGGCTCCCAACGGAGCCGTTTTTTTATGCATAAAGTTATTTGAATATTAATGCAGTCCCCTCAAAAACTACCTTTGTATTCATTATTCCCACGGGTCCGCATAGCGCCCCGTTATTCCTTGGTTCAAGCTGCCCTGTCCTGCTGATCGGTGACGCCCTCACTGCCTGAATCGCTCTCTGCATACCCGGGCGCGACTTGATCGGTGAAAGGCAGCAGATCAAGCTCCAATTCAGCCTTGTCCACCAGATCCTGCGGTAACGCGGCTTTGACGGCGACGCCAAGCTGCTCGAAATCTTTGGCTTGTTTGATCAGATTGCCACGCCCCTGATAGAGCTGCCCATACGCCTTTGCATAGCTATTGCGCGCCGCGTCGAGTTTGCTGCCCAGCTCTTCCATTGAACGTACGAATACCGCTAGCTTGTGATATAGCTTGCCCGCACTCTCTGCCAGCGCCGCGCTGTGCGCGTTTTGTTTCTCCAACCGCCACAGCTGCCGCACGATATTCAAGCTGGTTAGCAGGGTGGTGGGTGTAGCGACCAGTACATTACGCTCGAGTGCTTGCTGAAACAGCGTCTCATCGGCGCGCAGGGCCTCGACAAACGCAGATTCAACAGGCACGAACATGAAGACCATCTCAGGTGAGTTCAACTCACCCAAATCAAAGTAACGACGATCAGCCAACTCCTTGATGCGATCACCGACTGCCTTGACATGCTCGTTCAAGGCTTGCTTGCGGTCTAACTCATCTTCCGCGTTGACATAGCGCGTGTACGCATTCAGCGATACTTTGGCATCCACAATCAAGTGCTTGGCATCCGGCAGATAGATAATCACATCAGGACGCTGCTTGCCATCCTCTGCCTTGAAACTCACCTCACGCCGATAATCCTTACCCTCTTGCAGACCGGATCGCGCCAGCACGTTTTCCAGAACTAATTCGCCCCAATTACCCTGCTTCTTGGCTTGGCCTTTGAGCGCGGTCGCCAGATCATGTGCCTCAGCGGTCATTTGCAGATTGAGAGATTTCAAGCTGTCGAGCTCGGATTTCAGCATCGCCTGTTGCTGCGCGTCTTGATAATGAATTTCCTCGATACGCTTTTTGAATTCATTCAGCCGCTCTTTGAACGGATCCAATACATGCCCCAAGCTCTGCAAGTTCTGCTCACTGAAGCGCTTCGATTTATCTTCCAAAATCGCGCTGGCGAGATTTTGAAACTCTTCGGTCAGAGTTTTGCGCGCCGATTCACTCATTTGCTGCAGCCGCGCCAGCTGCTCGTCTGCGTGACGCTGCTGCTCAGCAGCGCGTGCGGTTTCAGCAGCCAATTCACGCTGCGATATTGACAACTGTGACTGCAAGGAATTCGATAGCTCGCTCGCCTGTGTCAACTGTAATTCCAGCGCGCGCAGGCGCTCTTGGGCTACCGCTTGCGCCGCGCTGTAACGGCCTCGCATCCACAGCGCCATGATGAGCAAGCCTATGCTTAAACCAACCAGCCAAACCAATACCAAACCGACATCCATGCAGGGTCTCCTCGCCTTTGAGTGCGAGTTTACCGTGTCATGAAGCGGTATTGAGCGGCGGCTACCGTCGTAAATAATTTTTGTATTGCTTTAGAATCAGGTACACAAATTACATGCACCGGAGCCACCCCATGAGCCTCGCCCCAAACCGCCCGTCACGACGCACCTTTTTGAAGCAATCTGCAGCACTGAGCGGCGCATTTGTACTTGGCATACAGGGTACGCAAGCAGCCAACTCGGCAGCCGAAGTGACGCATTGGGTCGTGATCGCACCCGATGACACGGTCACGATTCGTATCGCCCGTTCCGAACTCGGCCAGGGAACATTTACTGGCTTGGCGCAATTGGTGGCTGAAGAACTCGGCTGTGAGTGGAGCAAGGTGCGCGCCGAATATGCTGACGTCAATGAACATATTCGACGCAACAAGATCTGGAAAGACATGTCGACCGGCGGTAGCCGCGGTATTCGAGACTCGCACGAGTATGTGCGTCAGGGCGGTGCCGCCGCGCGCATGATGCTGATTGCCGCTGCCGCGCAGCAGTGGGGCGTACCGGCCGCCGAGTGCAGTGCCGAGAATGGTGTGGTGACTCATCGCTCCGGTAAAAAGCTTCGCTACGGTGAACTCGCTGCACTGGCGTCGACCATGCCAGTGCCAGAAAACCCACCACTCAAATCACCCAAAGAATGGAAAATCGCCGGTACCTCGCCAGCGCGATTTGACATCCCGGCCAAAGTGAATGGCTCGCAAATCTACGCCTCGGATGTACGGCTGCCTGGCATGCTGCATGCCTCGATATTGCAAAGCCCGGTATTCGGCGGTTTCCTTAAGAGTCACGATGACAGTGCTGCGCTTGCCATGCCCGGCGTCAAACGTGTGGTGACTGGCGATGATTGGGTCGCGGTACTCGCCACCAACTGGTGGCAAGCGAATCAGGCGCTGCAAAAAATCAAGGTGAGCTGGGAAAACGGTAATAAAGACAAAGTCTCCAGTGACTCCATCAAGGCTTATTTACGTGAAGGACTTGTTCAGCAGAATGCGCCGGTCGCTCGTAAAGATGGCGATGTCGAGAAAGTATTTGCCAACGCACACAAAGTACTCGAGGCCGAGTATTACACCGGCTTCATGAACCACGCCACCATGGAACCGCAAAATGCAGCAGCGCTCTACACGGCAGATAAATTAGAAGTATGGGTCGGCACGCAAAATGGTGAATCCTCGATTGCAGCGGCTGCCGATGCCTCCGGAATGCCCCTGCAAAAAATTCATGTGCATAAAATGCACGCGGGGGGCGGTTTTGGCCGACGCGGCCCGCATCAGGATTTCACCAAGCAGGCGGTCAAAATCGCGATGGCTGTGCCTGGTACGCCGATACGGCTGCAATGGTCACGCGAAGAAGACATGCGGCAGGGTCGCTACCGGCCGGTTTCGCTGGTTAAGATTCGCGGCGCGCTCGATAAAGATGGTAACTGGCTAGGCTGGCACGTGCGACAGTCGGATCAATCGATTGCAATTACGGTTTATCCGCACTTTGTCAAAGACGGTGTTGACCAGATTAATACCCGCGTGTTCAGAGATAATCCCTACACGGTACCGAATTTCACCAATGAATATGTGATTCGAGATGTGCATGTACCACCCGGATTCTGGCGTGCGGTTGCGCACACCAATAATCCGTTCTACCGCGAGTGCTTTATTGATGAGCTCGCCCATGCAGCGGGTAAAGACCCGGTGCAATTTCGCCGCCCACTCCTCAAAGGTAAAAAAGACCTGGCCGTGCTTGACGCGGTAGCGAATGCGATCGGCTGGGATAAACCGGTCGCGAAAGGTGTCCATCGCGGCATTGCCGTTGTTGACTCTTACGGCAGCTTCACCGCTGCGGCGGTCGAGCTCAGCCTCACCAACGGCAAAGAAATCGAAGTGAAACGCGTTGCTGTTGCAATTGATAGCGGCCATGTGGTGCACCCGGATGCCGTCAAAGCGCAGATTGAGGGCGGTGTATTCTGGGGCTTATCCGCGATCATGAATGAAGAGATCACGATTGAAAATGGCTCGGTAAAGCAATCGAATTTTCATGACTATCCGCTTGCTCGAATTAACGTCAAACCAGAAATCATTTCGGTGCTGGTTCCGACCTTCGATTTCTGGGGTGGCGTTGGCGAGCCGCCGATCGGGGGCGTGATTCCTGCGATGGTGAATGCCTTATTTTCGGCCACCGGCAAACGGATTTATTCCTTGCCACTCAAGCACCA
>CAZZMV010000074.1:0-4252 GCA_964655425.1 uncultured Bifidobacterium sp. | reverse complement strand
TGGATTTTCATTGCCGAGCTCGCGCTGTTAATGGCTGCGCGCGGCTTTGGTTTTTTCAAAGACCCTTGGTGCGTTTTCGATTTCATTGTCATCGGTATTGCGTTAGTACCCGCCACCGGTAGCTTGTCGGTGCTGCGCGCGCTGCGCGTATTACGCGTACTTCGACTCGTCAACAAAATTGAAAGTATGCGTAAGGTGGTGGTGGGCCTGCTTCATTCACTGCCCAGCCTGAGCTCGGTATTCGGCTTGATCTTGGTGATCTTTTATGTATTTGCGGTCATCGCCACCAATATGTTTGGCGAGCGCTTTCCGGATTTATTCGGCGATCTCGGCACCACGATGTTCACGCTGTTTCAAGTAATGACACTGGAGAGTTGGTCTGAAGGCGTGGCTCGTCCAATCATGGAAGTCTTTCCCCACGCATGGCTGTTCTTTGTGATTTTCATTTTTATCGCAACCTTCGTCATCATTAATTTGTTTATTGCAGTAATTGTCGATTCCTTAAACTCAAGCAAACAGTCCCCCAAGCCACTGGAAGATCCAGTCGTGGTTGAATTGCGCGCACTCCGTTCCGAACTCGCCGAATTGCGCCAACAGGTCGGACAGCGAAATTAGTTCGTATTTTGGAATCCCCATGCCCAACGACCGCAGATCAATACTGTTTCAGGACCTAATTTTTTAAGCGCGGAAAAGTTTACCCACACCTTACCCGCTGAAAAGAGCAACGGGCTAGTGCTGTGAACACTAACCCGTTGATTTGGCAAACTAAAAATTTTGGCGCGGCCGGCAGGAATTGAACCCACGACCCCCTGGTTCGTAGCCAGGTACTCTATCCAGCTGAGCTACGGCCGCGCGGAGGCGAGAGTATAGCCGAGTTGGCACTTCTCCGGCAACCGAGCACGCTTAAAGCAAGCATTTACGGCGCGGTGCGCTTACGGGGATAAATATCCTGTCCCGCCTCGTTGATTTGCTGCCGTAACTCCTTGCGCTCCTCCGGCGTCAGGCGCTGTGGACGCTTTGAAGCATCCTGTGCAGGCTGAGCGGGCGCGGGTTGTGTTGGCGCGGCTTGCTGGCCATCATCGCGGCGCTGCTTGGATGGCTGCGCCGGTGATGCAGTGTCCTGCCGTTTTTGTCCCTGCGCTGGAGCCGATGGCGCGGTCTGGGCGATGACAACGCCGGCCAACGCAAGCTCAGCCAGCAGGTACAGCAGAAAAAACCGTTTGTTCATCAATGGCGATCCGATCGGCGAGCGGTCATTTGCTCCAAGACTGCTAGTTTACTTTTTCAAATGGCGGCGCGGGGCTTGGCCTGCACTAAGTTTGTAAGGCATTGTAATTGCCCGTGGTACCAAAGCTCACTCAGTCTGTTCGACGTTAACATACGGCCATGAGCCAGACCAATCCGGTCACCCCGGTACTATCCAAGCGCAGCCCCGGTAATCAGGCACGAATACTGGTGGTGGATGACGACGCCCGACTACGCGACTTGCTGAAGCGCTTTCTGACTGAAAGCGGCTTCTCTGTCTACGTCGCCGCCAGTGCCGTCGAAATGAACCGGTTCTGGGTTCGGGAGCGCTTCGATCTGCTCGTACTCGATCTGATGCTGCCCGGTGAAGACGGTATCTCAATCTGCCAGCGGCTACGCAATGGCGGCGATCAAACACCCATCATCATGCTGACCGCCAAGGGGGAAGACGGCGACCGCATCGCGGGGCTGGATGCGGGTGCAGACGACTACCTCCCCAAGCCATTTAATCCGCGCGAGCTACTGGCTCGCATCTCTGCCGTACTGCGCCGTGCGCTGCCAGATGATCTACCCGGCGCGCCCTCCGACAAACCAGCGACTTATGTATTCGGCGAATTCAGCTTTGATTTGGAAAAACGCACGCTCACCAAGCACGGTGAACTGGTGCCACTCACCAGCGGCGAGTTCTCGGTACTCAAAGTATTGGCGCGTCATGCACGTCAACCACTCTCGCGCGAGAAGTTGATGGAGCTGGCGCGCGGCCGCGAATACGAAGTATTCGATCGCAGTCTGGATGTTCAGATTTCTCGTCTGCGCAAACTGATCGAACCCGACCCTGCCAGTCCGCGTTTCATCCAGACGGTTTGGGGTCTGGGCTATGTATTTATTCCGGATGGCGTCAAAACCTGAAGTTGCTTTCGGACGTGAGCGAAGCTGGCTGCGCAGTGGCCTGCTGTGGCGCACCTTCTTCCTTTTGGCGTTTTTGATTGCGGTCAGCATGGCCGCGTGGGTTGCCAGCTTCCGGGTCGTGGAGCGTACCCCGCGCAGTGAACAGATTGCGGGGCAAGTGGTATCCATCGTCACCATCACGCGCGCTGCTTTGCTGCACTCGGCACCGATGCTGCGTCGCGAGCTGTTGCTGGATTTAGCGCTCACCCAAGGTATTCGCATCTACCCAAAAGAAGTCACCGACGAGATGGACGCGCTGCCGGACAACGAGTTGGTTCGTCTAGTCGAGCAGAATGTACGCCGCCGTCTCGATAAGAGAACCGAATTTGCAGGCGAGGTCAATGGCGAAGAAGGATTCTGGGTCAGCTTTTACATCGACGATGATGATTACTGGCTGATGCTGGATTCCGATTTGATCGAAGGTGCATCAAGCATTCAGTGGATAGGATGGGCCGGCGTTACCCTGCTGCTATCGCTAATTGGTGCAGTATTTATCAGCCGACTGATCAATCAGCCATTAGCCCGTCTATCCACTGCGGCACGTGCAGTTGCGCGTGGCAAAGTACCACCGCGTTTACCGGAAGCCGGACCCGCCGAGGTTCGCGAGGCTAACCGCAACTTCAACCAGATGGTGCAAGATCTGCAGCAGGTCGAGTCTGACCGTGCCGTCATCTTGGCAGGTATATCGCATGATTTACGCACACCGATAGCACGCATGCTGCTGGAAGTCGAGATGGGTACGCTATCGGAGGATGCCAAGCTTGGCATGCAATCTGATCTGGCACAGATGGAATCCATCATCGCGCAATTCCTCGATTATGCTCGTCCGGCAGAACCTAATAAGCATGGCGAGATCGACCTATCCGCGTTGGTAAAGCAAGTTGCTCATGAAGTACAACGCAATGCAGACGTGGTCTTGAATTGTTATGTCGACGAGGGGTTACGTGTGACGGGTAATCCGGTCGAGATCTCGCGTGCACTGAGCAACTTGATCGAAAATGCACGCAGGTACGGCAAAACATCGCACAGTGGGCCTGCGCATATTGATATCAATGCGCGAAAGAATCAAACCGAAGTCCTGGTTGAGGTCGCAGATCGGGGCATGGGCATACCCGATGCGCAAATTCCTTACCTGCTAAGACCTTTCGCGCGTATGGATAGCGCGCGTAGCCAAGCCAATGGCGCTGGTCTGGGATTGGCGATTGTTGATCGAGTCATACAACGCCACCATGGCCGCCTGGAATTAAAAAACCGCGAGGGGGGTGGCCTCGCGGTTCGAATTTGGCTGAGAGCCGCTTGAATCGTGGCAGACGCCAAACTACAAGCGTTACCCATACAAAAATACCGGGTTAGCGCCTCAACTCAATGGTTCATACAGCGGAAAAGAACGCCGACGAACCAGCCAACATCAGCGCGTTAAGACAAGTCTTTCAGCAGAGCAGCCAATGTTTCTTGCGGCAGCTCTTCGACGTGGACCGGATAGTTCGGATGATCGCAGCCGATCATCATTTGCGCCCCACCCTTCAGCGCAGCTTTCATATCCGCGGTCAGTTCAAACCGTACGAAGTGAACTGCTGAAGTTTTTTCTTCGTTCTCACGATCAAGATCTTCATCCGCGATTGCATAGACGCGCGGCTGGCCCTCCACCTGAACGAATAGGCGATCTTCAATACCGATCAGCTTGGCGAGTGCCGCCTTGCGATCACTGACGTTTTGATACTCGATCAGCATAGTCGCTTTGAAGTTACTGCCATCGGGGCACAGCGGGTTGTATGCATCCAGCTCGGACTGAATCCCTTCATCTTCAAAAATCTTTTCGATGCGCAGCATTTCCTGCACTTGGTAGCGCAGTGTCATTTCATCTTCAAACAACAGCGTGACATGGTTACCCAAGTGAACTGTGCGCAGTTTTTTATGCTCAATCACTTGCTGACGAAACTCCGGGCGCTTCTTGGAGTAAGTCTCCAGACTCATTAAGCTATCGCGTGAAATAATCATGGTAGTCCTCCGTTCAAATTCCGTAAGCCTTGCGCAGCAGCGATAGCGGATGCGCCATCTC
>CAZZMV010000073.1:2763-8582 GCA_964655425.1 uncultured Bifidobacterium sp. | reverse complement strand
AGTTCATCATCCGCCAGGGTAAGGGTCGCAAAAATCGGGTCTTTCTCGAGCAGGAAATCCGAGACTACCGGCGCTGAGAACAGATCGGTCTGTGCCATATCACGCAGCTGATGCATGCGCTGAAACAGAAAAAACATTTGTGTTGGCAGCGCGTAACGCGTCGAGTCGCGATAAAACCTCTCGAGAAAAGGATTTTCCTGCGGCTGTTCCAGCAGGGCTTGCGCGCCGGTTTCCGCAGCAATACGACGCGCGAGACTGGTTTTGCCAACGCCGATCGGGCCCTCGACCACAATGTATCGATATTTTGCCAAGCTCATAGCACTTGATGATACGACATCACCGGTACCCCGTTGATCGTGACGTCCATTTTGTTCAAAGAGTTCAGCGCGCCGATACCAATTTTTCAATCTGCTGATTCTCCACTCGAGCCAGTAGTGGCTCGATCGGCCCTAGGCCTGGGATCAGCAGTTGCGGATTCAGCTCATGCAGCGGCAGCAGTACGAAGGCGCGGTTTGCCATGCGCGGATGAGGTACTTCGAGCGTGCTGTCACAGATTGTTTCGGCACCGAAGACCAGCAGATCCAGATCCAGGGTGCGCGGCGCATTGCGAAAGGGTCTTTCGCGTCCGAAACGACTTTCAATACGCTGCAACTCGGTCAGCAGATTGTGCGCATCGAGTCGGGTGTGGAGCTGTACGGCGGCGTTGACGAAGTCATCGCCCGTCGCATCAATTGGCGCGCTGCGGTATAGCGAGGAACAGGCACAAAGCGTGGTGGATGGCAGCTGCGCCAGCAGATCAACGGCCTGGCGTACCGAGCTCGCAGCATCACCCAGGTTGGCGCCCAGCCCAACATACGCCGTGACCGACTGGGTCATTCGTGATTTTCCTCGCTGCCGCCTTCTTGACCCGTGCCTCTACCACGTCCCCGACCACCGCGGCGGCGGCGCCGTTTGTTTGCGGGTGGATCATTCTCGGCCGGTTTGCGTGTCAGCAGCGCCTCGCGCTGCGGTCCGTCCGCTGCCATGAAATCCGTCCACCAATCGCCGATCTCGGCATCGATTTCACCCGATGCGCAGCGCAGCAGTAAGAAGTCATAACCTGCACGCAAGCGGGGATGTTCAATCAATTTATATGGCGACTTGCCAACTCGCCGCTCAAAGCGCGGCTGCATGGCCCAGATGTCTCGCATATCAGTGGCAATGCGCCGTTGAATTGCGAGTTGTTCCGTTTGCCCATCCAGCACATCATCGGCTGCCAAATGCAGTGCCGGAATCGGCGCTTCACCCGCAGCTTTGTAAGCATTCCAGCGTTCCAATACTTGATGCCATAGCAGCGAGGCAAACAAGAAGCCGGGCGACACCGGCTTGCCCTCGCGCACCCGTTGATCAGTATTGCCGAGCGCGAGTGTCACAAAGCGCTCGCCCATGGGCTGCTCCAGCACCACGTCGAGCAAGGGTAACAAGCCATGATGTAGGCCTTGTTTACGAAGTTGCTGCAAACACGCCATCGCATGCCCGCTCATCAGCAGCTTAAGCATTTCGTCAAACACGCGTGCGGCCGGTACGTTATTGATCAGCGGCGCCATCACCTTGATCGGCGAACGCGTCGGCGCTGCAATCGAGAACCCAAGTTTCGCAGCGAAGCGTACAACCCGCAGCATACGTACGGGGTCTTCGCGATAACGCGATTCCGGCGCACCGATAATGCGTAGTGTTTTGCTGCGAATATCTTTCATGCCGCCGTGATAATCCAGCACTTGTTCCCGCGCCGGATCGTAGTACATGGCATTAACGGTAAAGTCGCGTCGTTCGGCATCTTCGTGCTGCTCACCGAAGGTGTTGTCGCGTAGCACGCGGCCATGCGCATCCTTCGGCGCTTCATCCATCGAGGCACCACGAAACGTAGTCACCTCAATCAGATCCTGACCAAACATCACGTGCACAATTTGGAAACGGCGACCAATAATGAAGGCGCGTCGAAACAAGCGTTTGACTTCGTCTGGCGTGGCATTGGTGGCGACGTCAAAATCCTTGGGCCGGTAACCCAGCAATAGATCACGCACTGCGCCGCCGACGATGAAGGCCTTGAATCCGGCGTCTTGCAGCGTATTGGTTACTCGCACGGCATTGGCCGAGACATCGTCCAGTGCAATGTTATGTTCCGACTTTTCGTAGACCTTGGGCTTGACCTTGCCGGCACGACCCGAACCGGCACCCAGTATTCGACGAATCAATTTTTTGATCATGCGTCGGCCGGGAAAAGTTGCAGCACAGGCCAGCCATGGTTTTCAGCATGACGCGCCAACGCTGCGTTCGGGTTGGTGGCAACAGGATGCGTGACTACCGAGAGTAGCGGTATATCGTTTTGCGAGTCACTGTAAAACGTACTACGCTCAAAATCGGCGAGTGTTTTACCGAGCGATTGTAGCCACTGATGCAAGTTAGTCACCTTGCCGGCCCCAAAAGGCGGATGACCCAGCAAACGTCCGGTGATATCGCCATTGACAGAAATTTCCGGTTCAGCCGCAATCAGATGATCAACGCCGAAGGCATCCGCAATCGGGCCGGTTACAAAACGATTGGTCGCCGTGATGATCAGTAGCAGGTCGCCTTGCTGACGATGCATCTCGACCAGATCGCGCGCTTCACTGCGTATCGCGGGCTGTATTACTTCTTGCATGAATTGCGCATGCCAATCATCCAGCTGCGCGCGCGGAAAGCGCTTGAGCGTGCCAAAAGCAAATTCAAGGTAGGCCACCGGATCGAGTGTACCCGCCACATATTGCTGATAAAAAGCGTCATTTTGCGCGGTGAAGGCTTCGCGCTCGACCGCGCCGGCGCGGCATAAAAACTGGCCCCACTCATAGTCAGAGTCTAACGGCAATAACGTGTTATCCAGATCGAATAGCGTCAGATTCATGGCAATGAGGTGCGATCACCTGTTTGTAGCAGCTCGCGCAGCAAGGGCAGTGTGATGGGTCGCTGGGTCTCCAGCGAGTATCGATCGAGAGCGTCGAGCATGGTCGACAGCGACTGCATATCGCGCCGAAAATGGGTCAGCAGGTAGGGTAAAACACCGGCGGATAGCGATAAACCACGCGCTGTAGCTGACTTGGTCAGCGCATCCATTTTTTCTTCATCCGACAAGCCATGCACTTGATATACCAATCCCCAACCCAGTCGGGTACGCAAATCCTCGCGTAGTGCCAACTGCAGTGGCGCCTGTTTCGCGCTGGCGATCAAGGTGCCGTTATTTTCACGTACCTGATTGATCAGATTGAATAGCGCGTGCTGCTGTTCAGGGTTCAGCTGATCACAGTCATCGATCAGGTACAGGCTGTGATTGGTTGACCAGCCAAAGGCATTGAGCGGGGACGCCGGCGTGAGTAGTTGTGCTGACGTGTTCGAACTCAATGCCTTGAGCAAATGTGACTTGCCAGACCCGGCTTCACCCCAGATCAGCAGCAAGGCGTGATTTGATCCCAGCGAGGCTGATGCGGCGACGGGGCGCAGCAGTGCAGCAAGTTCCTGGTTGCTGCCGACCACAAAGTTATCCAGTGTTTGAGGTCGCGCTGCGCCCCAATCCAGCAGTAGTTGCCTCATGGCTGATTATAAAAATGACTGCTCAGGTAGTGACGACGCAAGCGCCCAAACGCAACTGACAGGATGGCCGATGCGGGTAGCGCCAATAGCACGCCGACAAAACCAAACAATTGGCCAAACGCCAGCAACGCAAAGATCACAACGAGCGGATGCAAGCCTATACGCTCGCCGACCAGGCGCGGCGTTAGCAAGAAACTCTCAAGGAATTGGCCCAAGCCGTAGATCACTGCCACAGCACTCAAGCCGCCCCATCCTTCAAACTGTAATAGCGCTGCAATGATCGCCAATACCAGCCCGAGCCCGAAGCCCACATAAGGAATAAACACCAGCAGACCGGTCAGCATACCGACCGGCAAGGCGACATCGAAACCGGCAATCGTCAGCGCAATCGAGTAATACGCAGCCAGCAGAAACATCACCAGCAATTGGCCTCGCAGGTACTGCGCCAGCAGCGCATCAGTTTCCAGCGCCATCTCTGCGACCAATGCATACCAGCGCCGCGGTACAGTCTCGCTCACGCGCTGAATCACGCGGTGCCAATCCAGTAGCAAGTAGAACAGCACTATCGGAATCAGCACCAGTGTGCCTATCCACGCGATTAATGCGCTGCCGCCGATACGCAACCAGTTCAACAGCGCAGCAGCTGAGCCGTCGCCGGCTGCGAGCTTGGCAGCGACAGCTTTTTGCAAGGCGATGAAATCAAGTCGACCACCAACGCCCCATTGCCGCAGTGTCGGACCAAATGCCGCGTCGATACGCGAAAGCAGTGCGGGCAGTCGTTCACGCAACACCGGCAATTCTTCGGCCAGTATCGGCAGCACCACCAGTGCCAGTGCAGTGACCATCACAAATACCGACAGCATCGCGAGCAGCACGGCCAAGGCGCGTGGCAAGCCGCGCTGATGCATCCAGTCGACCCCGGGGTTCAACACATAGCCAATGATGAAGGCGGCCACGAAGGGCGTGAGTACCGGCGTCAGTAGCCAAAGCAGTGCCAGAAAGCCGAGACTGACCGAAAGCCACAGCAGATTTTGGCGCGATTCTGGGCCAGTCAGGGGATTCATCAGGCTTATGGATGAGGGTGTTTTGATAAAATGTGGCGCCCTGCAGGTCTTGTCATCAGGGCAAGCACTGATTCTACCGTTTCCTCAGCCTCTCCCGCCTATCCTTTATGTCATCACACTCCAAGGTTTCTCTTTCTTATCGCGATGCGGGCGTTGATATTGACGCGGGTGACGCGCTGGTCGAGGCAATCAAGCCGTTTGCCAAACGCACCATGCGCGAGGGGGTACTCGCCGGCATTGGCGGGTTTGGTGCGCTGTTTGAGGTCAGCAAGAAATTCAAGGAGCCAGTGCTGGTGGCGGGCACGGATGGTGTCGGCACCAAGTTGAAGCTGGCGTTTCATTTGAACCGCCATGACACCGTGGGCATCGATCTGGTTGCGATGAGCGTGAATGACATTTTGGTGCAGGGTGCCGAGCCGCTGTTCTTTCTGGATTATTTTGCCTGCGGACGGCTTGACGTTGCCGCGGCGACCGATGTGATTAAGGGCATCGCGCACGGCTGCGAGCAGGCGGGTTGCGCCTTGATTGGTGGCGAGACCGCTGAAATGCCGAGCATGTACCCCGATGGCGAATACGATCTGGCAGGTTTTGCCGTGGGTGCTGTCGAAAAATCAAAAATCATTGATGGCCGCAAGATTGCTCCGGGCGATGTAGTGCTCGGCCTGGCTTCATCCGGTGCGCATTCGAATGGCTACTCGCTGGTGCGCAAAATCCTCGAGGTGGCCAAGCCGGATTTGAATGCTGATTTTCATGGCCGTCCATTAGCGGATGTTCTGCTTGCGCCAACGCGAATCTACGTCAAGCCGCTGCTGTCGTTGATGAACACGCTCGATGTGCATGGCTTGGTGCACATCACTGGCGGTGGTTTGGTCGAAAATATTCCGCGCGTGTTGCAACCGCATCTGACCGCCGAGTTACATCGCGACGCCTGGGTCATGCCGCCCTTGTTCACCTGGCTGCAGCAGCATGGTGGCGTAGCAGATGAAGAGATGCACCGCGTTTTCAACTGTGGCATCGGCATGACGGTCATCGTATCGAAGCAGGATGCCGATCATGCCGAGTCTGAGCTCAAGCGCTTGGGTGAGACGGTGTATCGCATTGGCGTGATTCGTGAGCGCGCCGATGGTGAGGCGCAAACTGTTGTGATCTGAT
>CAZZMV010000073.1:0-2663 GCA_964655425.1 uncultured Bifidobacterium sp. | reverse complement strand
TGCACCGCTGCTTCCTTCAAAATGCTCGTCTACCGTCTGTTACCTGCGTAGCTTGCAGGCCTTGAGTGTTGGCATCTGCTGTTACTGCGGCTGCCTACGCTGATCCTGCTGCGCTAGGGTTTGCAGATGGGTTGCCTTGGCCTCAACCTTGGTAACCGAGCTGGGTGGTGCTACACGCACCGGCTGGTTGTGGCCGGCGGCACTCGACAATACATTTGCCTCGGCATTCAGCGCAGCATTCCACACCGGATCAGGGATGCCTTCAAATACCTGCTTCAACTGCTTGCCCCAGGTGGAGCGAATCATCTGAAAATACTGATTGCGTTCGTCTACGGTTACGAATCGGCCTACGGACAGGGCGTCTCTTTCGTATACCAGCAGATCGAGCGGAAAACCAACCGAGATGTTCGAGCGCAGCGTGGAATCCATCGACACCAAGGCACACTTGGCCGCTTCATCGAGCGGCGTGGTGGGTGTGATGACGCGATCAATAATCGGCTTGCCGTATTTTGCTTCGCCAATTTGAAAGTAGGGATTTTCATCGTGTGATTCGATGAAATTGCCGGCGGCGTACATCTGAAAAAGTCGGCAGCGCTCACCTTTGATCTGCCCGCCGAAAATCATGCTTACATTGAAGTCGATACCGAATTGCTCTAGCGATTTGGCATCACGTTTGTGTACAGCACGGATGGCGTCGCCAACAATCTGTGCCGCTTCATACATGGAAGAAGCACTCCAGATACTGGTGCCATCAGAGGATAAATGCTCTGCAACAGTTTGTCGAATTGACTGCGAGATCGACAAATTACCTGCGGTCATCAGCACCATCATGCGATCACCGGGATTTTCGAAGACCGATAGCTTGCGAAATGTACCGATATGGTCGACACCCGCGTTGGTACGCGAGTCAGACAAGAACACCAGCCCTGCATTCAGTCGCATTGCAACGCAATAGGTCATTTCAATTACTCACTTTCTCAATGCCACGTCGACTTGCACCGTCATTTGTTCATCGCCACCACCGCGTCGCATGCCGCGCACTGGTGCGACCGATTCATAATCTCTACCCACCGCAAGCCGGCAATAATCCGCAGTCTGCAGACAAGCATGCGTGACATCGATGCTGACCCAGCCACTGTAATCAGTATCTTCCACCCATACATCAACCCAAGCATGGCTGGCACTGTGCTCAACTTCTCCGGGATAAATATAGCCTGACACATACCTTACCGGCAGACTGACGCTGTGACAGCAGGCGATGAATAAATGGGCATGATCCTGGCACACGCCCAGCCCCAGTCTGAGTGCATCGTCAGCGCTGCTAGATATTGCGGTTGCACCTGCCTGATAACCCACTACGTCACGTATGGCAGCTGCTAGTGCAAGCGCTTGAGCGGTGTTGACGCGCGCACTCGGCAGGTAAGCTGCAGCAAATGCGCGTACTGCTTCCGTCACCTCAGTCAGCCGCGTCGGTGACGTAAACACAGGAATCGGCAAACTCATTTTTTCAATGATGCGACCTTGCTTGGGTGCTTGTATTTCAACATGGCCGACTGCAGTAATTCGCACTTCACGGTGTGGTGTTGATAGCGTGACGATGTCGCCTGCGTTACCGAAGGAATCAAGCGTTGAACGTCGCTTGCCCGGTGTGGTGATGGTCCAGTCCAAGGTGCGTTGCAAGGACTCGGCTCTGGGAGTCATATGGAGGCGCTGTATTGAATACACCGCCTGCGATCCGTAGCGATACACCGTCTGGTGGTGTATCGATAGCGTGACTGAACTCATGCGACCAAGGGTACCAGAAAGTCCCGGCTGACTCGGTTACCCAGTTCATACACTTGTTCGAGAAACTCGGTCAGATAGTCGTGCAAGCCACGGCGCATGATGTCGTCGATACTGTTGAATTGAAGGCCGGCATGCAGTCTCCCCGCAAAGCGCTCGGTTTCGCGCGATACATCATTGCGCACGCGCGCAAGATTGTTGACGACCTCCGTCATACAGGCCATCAGTGAGCGTGGCATCTCGCCGCGTAGTACCAATAATTCGGCAATACGCTCGGGCGTGATTACATCGCGATAGGTTTTGCGGTAGGTCTCGAATGCAGATACCGAGCGTAGTACTGCCGCCCAGTGATAAAAATCGGTATCGTTGGCGCTTAGTCTTTCACCATCGGTACCATGAAATTTCACATCCAATAATCGTGCGGTGTTGTCCGCACGTTCCAGAAAAGTACCGAGCCGGATGAAATAGAACGCTTCATCTTTCAGCATGGTGCCTATGGTCACGCCGCGTGACAAATGCGACCGATGCTTGACCCACTCAAAAAATTCAGACGGATCGCGCTCCAGTACGCCTTCTTTGAGCAATGTCGCCATTTCCAGCCAAGTGGTGTTTTGCGTTTCCCACACCTCGGTGGTCAGCGTGCCTCGCACTGCACGTGCATTTTCTCTGGCACTGGTCAGGCAAGATGCAATTGATGACGGGTTGGTCGGGTCGCACACCATGAAGTCGAGTACGTCTTGTCGGCTGAGGATGCCGTATTTGGCATCGAATGCGGGCAGCAACTCGGAAATACCCAGTAATGCGCGCCAGCTTTGCTCAGCAGCCTCTACCGATTGAGGCAGCAACTGTGTTTGTATGTTTACATCGAGCATGCGGGCGGT
>CAZZMV010000072.1:0-8631 GCA_964655425.1 uncultured Bifidobacterium sp. | reverse complement strand
AGACCTTTAAAGCGGCGGCTGCCAGTGCCGACTGGGCCAACACCCCGGGTATGGGCGTGCTGCTGACCAACCAGCCCGGCAAGCAAAGCTGGCCTGCGACCGGTGCATCGTTCATCTTGATGCACAAGACTCAAGCGGATGCGCTGACGGGTCGTGCCGTGTTGAAGTTTTTCGACTGGGCTTACAAGAATGGCGGCCAAATGGCAACCGAGCTTGAGTATGTGCCCATCCCTGCGCCTGTGGTGAAGCAAATCCAGGAATTGTGGAAAACATCGTTCAAGGATGGCGCCGGCGCGCCGATATGGAAGTAACAGCTGATATCAGCATGCTGTGGTGAAGATTCACAATCTCCAAGACTTCAGCCCGCTTCGGCGGGCTGTTTTTTTTCGCCAACTGGTCAGCCTGAACCGGGCCGCCAGGCTCGTTGGGGGCCTTCGGGTGAGCCCGTAGAATGACGCAATGAGGCGATTCATTTCATGTTGGCAGGCGCTGCTGCTACCAATGCTCTGGCTCTGCAGCGATTTGGCGTGGGCTGCCCGCCCATTTGTCACCGATGACGCGCGACTCACTAGCGCTGGCAGTTGTCAGTTAGAGAGTTGGGCGCGGATCTATTCCAACAGCCAAGAACTTTGGGCGCTACCCGCGTGTAATCCGACTGGCAATTTCGAGGTCACTGTCGGCGGTGGCATCGCCAAGTTGCAGAGCGCCGCGGGCTGGACGGATGATTACGTACTGCAAGCAAAAACGCTATTCAAAACACTGACGCCCAACGGCTGGGGCGTAGGTGCTGCGGTCGGTACGATTCAGCATCCCAAAATCAACCCCGGCCCAAACTTGCTCGGCAATCGCTACGCCTATGTACCACTTTCCATGTCATTTGCCGACGATCTTGTGGTGGTGCACCTCAATGGCGGCTGGTTACGGGATACAGCAAGCGGTAAAGATCAGACCACGTGGGGCATCGGCACCGAGCTCAATTTAGACCGACACTTGACGCTGATTGCCGAGAGCTTTGGTAACAGTGTGGATAGACCATATTGGCAAGCAGGCACCCGTTATAGCGTCATCCCCGGACTGTTTCAGGTTGATGCAACCATGGGTCGTCAGTACGGTACTGCGGGCGATCACCGCTGGCTATCGTTTGGCATTCGTTATACGCCAGCAAAAATCTTCTGAAGACGGCGATATTCTGTTGATACTCACAAAGAATAAATTACAGCATCAAAGAGTCTTTTCAGAGTCGACCAGTTTTCATCCCTGACGCAGCAGCATCGCACTGCGCGGGAACTGAATCGTGAATTTACTTCCCTTGCCGTCTTCGGATTGAATTTGTAATTGCGCATCATGTCGCATCAGTACGTGCTTCACGATCGCCAAACCCAGGCCGGTGCCTTTAGTTTCGCGCGAACGGCTTTTATCTACCCGATAAAAACGCTCGGTGAGTCGTGACAAGTGCTCCTGACTGATACCAATACCTGAATCAGATACCGTACATCTCGGCCCGGCATCACTGTCATACCAACGAATCTCGACCTGGCCACCGTCCGGTGTGTAACGTACTGCGTTCGATACCAGGTTACCAATCGCGCTGCGTAACTCTTCTGTATTACCGCGCAGATCCGGGCCATCCACGACCAAACTAATCTGGTGCCGACCTGCTGATAGCGCATTAGCCTCTGCTTCAATTTGACCCAGCAGTTCGCGCATATTGATCTCTTCCTCGCGCAATGGATAATCCATCGACTCGAGTCGAGTCAGTACCAGCATATCTTCTACCAGGTGCTGCATACGCTGGCCCTGCTCGACCATCAGCTTCATGTGACGCGCGCGGGTAGGCTCATCGAGCTCGGGTTGATTAGCGGCGATTTCCAGAAAACCGTTGATCACGGTCAGCGGTGTGCGCAACTCATGCGAGGCATTGGCGATGAAATCGCGTCGCATTTGGTCGAGCCGCTCAAAATCGGTGACATCATGCGACACCAAGATATGACGACGGTTCTCAAAAGGAATCAGACGAATCACCAGTTTTCGATCGTCTATCGCGAGCGCCAGCGGCTCCTCATAGCGGCCAAGAATGATGTAATCAATGAACTCGGGGCTACGTATCAAATTGGTGACGCGCATGCCTTTATCAGTGGCCAGCGATAAACCAAGATGCTGTTCAGCGATCGGGTTGCACCACTCGAGGAACAGCACATCATCCATCAGCACCACGCCATCCGGTAACTGACTCATGGCCTGCCTGAATCGCGACAACCATTCCGCCAGCTCTGCGCGATTTTTCTGATCTTCGCGACGCATGCGGTACAGCTTGGCAAAAATCTCGGTCCACGCACCGCCACCATCATCAAGACGGGTTTGCTCCGGATCTTCCAACCAAGCCGATAGCCGATACATATAAAACAACTGCTGCACCTGCATCAGCGCCAGCACCAGCAGCGCGATCAATACGCCGACCAGCGCACCCCACAGATAGCCTGTCACCAAACCGGCGACACCCACCAGCGTGAAACGCAGAGCGACGGGTATCCAGAACAGGGATTGATGCGTCATATTGAGGAAGTGGAGTTGACCGGTGTGCGCCGGCAGGGCGGCGTGGCCGCCAGCGCCAAGCTGGCGCGATTGTACTGGAGAGCGCTACTTCTCAGACAACATATACCCCACGCTGCGCACGGTCTTGATCAGACCATCGGCCGGTGCGAGTGCTTTGCGAAGACGAAGAATATGCACATCGACCGTACGCTCTTCGAGCACTACGTGATCTCCCCACACTTTGTCGAGCAACTGGCTGCGGGTAAATACGCGCTCGGGATGTGCAATCAGGAAGCGAAGCAGTTTGAACTCGGCGTGGCCCATGTCGATCGGCTGGCCATCAATACTGACGCGGCAGCTGACCGGGTCAACCGTCAATGGGCCAGCGCGCATCTCAAGCTCGGCATGCTCCGGCGTCTTGCGGCGGATCAGCGCCTTGATGCGGGCATTCAGCTCACGCGGTGAAAAAGGTTTGGTGATGTAATCATCCGCACCCTGCTCCAAGCCTTGCACCTTGTCTTCTTCCATGCTTTTTGCGGTGAGCATGATGATGGGTAGCGTAGAAAAATTACGGTCAGCTCGTATACGCGAGAGCAGCTTGATGCCGGATTGATCCGGCAGCATCCAGTCAAGCAGCATCAGTTGCGGACGCTTCTGCTGTAAGTAGGCCCAAGCGCCTGCAGTATCGTTGACTGCATCAACCACCCACCCAGCACCTTTCAGCGAGAAGCTAATCAGTTCGACGATGGAAGGTTCGTCTTCGACAACCAGAATGGTGGGTTCGGCCGATGCCATGCGCGATGCAATGCCTCAGGCGCGCCTCAGGCAGCGCCTTGTTGCAAGGCGTAGTCAGTGTGTCGAATATCCTTGCCCTCGACGATGTACACCACATATTCGGCGATATTTTTGGCATGATCACCAATACGCTCAATTGCCTTGGCAACCCACAAGGTATCGAGTGACGCCGAGATGGTGCGAGGATCTTCCATCATGAAGGTGATGATGTTTCGCATCACAGCACGAAACTCGTTATCGACTTTTTCATCGTCAATGATCAGGCGAGTAGCCAACTTATGATCGAGCCGAGCAAATGCATCGAGCGACTCATGCAGCAGTTTGCCAGCATGTTCAGCCATCACGCGGATCGTATCTTCATGCGCAATCGGTACCAAACCACGATTTTGTAGCTGCCCGGCAGCACGGGCGATTTTGGTTGCCTCATCACCCACACGCTCAAGATCAGTGATCACCTTGATAGTCGCCATGACGGTACGCAGATCATTTGCTGCAGGTTGACGCTTGACGATCAGATGGCTGCAGGCATCATCCAGCGCCACTTCCATCTGGTTCACTTCAAGATCCGCCGCGATAATTCGTTCGGCTTCTCTGGCGTCAAGCAGACGGAAGCTTGCGAGCGCATCAAAGAACTGTTTCTCAACCAAACCACCCATTTGCAATACGCGTGATCGAATCGCTTCGAGGTCCTGCTCGTATTGGCGCGATGAATGTTCATTCGGCATGGTGCTCTCCGTATCAGCCGAAGCGGCCGGTAATGTAATCTTGTGTTTCTTTCTTGCTTGGGTTGAGGAAGATCTTGTCGGTCTCGCCAAACTCGACCATCTCACCCAAGTACATATAGGCAGTGAAATCCGAGCAACGCGCCGCCTGTTGCATGTTGTGTGTGACGATCGCGATGGTGTAATCCTCGGTGAGTTCGCTGATCAGTTCCTCGATTTTGACAGTCGAGATCGGATCAAGCGCCGAGGTGGGTTCATCGAGCAGCACGACATCCGGCTTGACTGCAACCGCGCGAGCAATGCAAAGGCGTTGCTGCTGGCCGCCAGACAACGACAAACCACTTTTGCCAAGTTTGTCTTTGACCTCGCCCCACAACGCAGCCTTGTTCAGCGCCCATTCCACCCGCTCGTCCATTTCACCTTTGGACAGGTTTTCATACAGTCGCACACCAAAGGCGATGTTTTCATAAATCGACATCGGAAAGGGTGTCGGCTTCTGAAACACCATACCGACTTTAGCGCGCAGTACGTTGACGTCAACGTCTTTATCCAGAATATTGCGGCCATTGAAAATAATTTCTCCGGTCGCGCGCTGTCCCGGATATAAATCGTACATACGGTTAAAGGTACGCAGCAACGTGGATTTGCCACAGCCCGACGGACCGATGAATGCCGTGACTTTGCGCTCAAAAATATCGAGATTAATCTCTTTAAGGCCTTGAAAGCCACCGTAGAAAAAATCCAGATGCTTGACGCGAATGACTGGACTCAGATCAGCCGCCGCAATGGGCGGGGACTCACTCAATGTCGAGATATTGATCATCATGTACCTCAGGTAGTCTTGTTCTGTCGGATCAGTGATCGTGACAGGATATTCAAGCCGAGCACGCTCACGGTGATCAGCAGCGCGCCGCCCCAGGCCAGCGATTTCCAGTTTTCGTATGGGCTCATCGCAAACTGGAAAATCACCACCGGTAAATTCGACATCGGCCGACTCATGTCAGCACTGAAAAACTGATTCGATAGAGCGGTAAACAATAACGGTGCGGTCTCACCCGAGATGCGTGCAACGGCCAGCAAAACACCCGTGACCACGCCGGCTTTCACTGCACGCAAGCGGATCATGGTCGCCACCTTCCAGCGGGGCGCTCCCAATGCGAATGCCGCCTCGCGCAAGCTTGCAGGTACCAGTTGCAGCATGTTGTCAGTCGTCCGCACCACCACTGGAATCGCAATCAAGGCAATGGCAACACTACCAGCCCATCCTGAAAATTGCTTTACGTTTGCCACAATGACGGCATACACAAATAAGCCAATCACGATCGATGGTGCCGACAACATGATGTCGGTAACGAAGCGGGTGATTTGCGCAAACTTGCTCTCTTGACCGTACTCAGCCAAATAGATGCCTGCAAAAATGCCAATAGGAGTACTGAGTAAAGTCGCCGTACCCACCATCAATAGACTACCGACGATGGGATTGAGCAAACCACCGCCCTCACTACCGGGGGCTGGTGTGGTCTGGGTGAAAATCTCAGTGTCAATCGCACCCAGTCCATTAATCAATAAAACAGCCAAAATCCAAAGCAAAAAACCAATACCAAACGCCATTGCACAAACCGACAGCGATATGCCAATCCGGTGACGAAGTAAGCGATTCCGGTAAATCGGGTTATCCGAGTAGAAAGGATCGACAACGGTACTCATTTGGTGCCCTCTTTGCTTTCAAGCGAAAGTAACAATAGCTTGGCCACTGCGAGTACTACGAAGGTGATGGCAAACAGGATCAAGCCGAGCGCAAACAAAGATGACATGTGCATGCCTGCCTCAGCCTCGGCAAATTCATTGGCTAATGTCGAGGCAATACTGTTACCCGGCGCGAACAAAGACCATGAAAGCTTATGCGCATTGCCGATCACGAAGGTCACTGCCATTGTTTCACCCAGGGCACGGCCGAGACCTAACATGACGCCACCAACGACACCGATGCGAGTGTAGGGCAGCACAATGTGACGCACCACTTCCCAACGAGTGCAGCCAATCGCATACGCAGATTCTTTCAATACACCGGGGCAGGTATCAAATACATCGCGCATTACCGAGGCGATGAAGGGAATGATCATGACCGACAAAATTAATCCGGCGGTCAAGATGCCGATACCCATCATCGGCCCATTGAATAGCACGCCTATCAAGGGCAGCTTGCCCAAAGTGGCGGCGAGAAATGGTTGAGCGTAATCGGCGAACAGCGGCGCAAATACAAACAAGCCCCACATGCCGTAGATAATGCTCGGCACGCCTGCCAATAGTTCAACTGCAGTACCCAATGGCCGTTTCAGCCAGACCGGACAAATCTCGGTCAAGAAAAGGGCAATACCGAAGCTGACCGGAAACGCAATCAACAGCGCTATAAACGAGGTGACCACCGTCCCCGCGATTGCAATCAGTGCGCCATATTCATCATTGACCGGATCCCATTCAATCCGGGTGATGAATCCGGGGCCAAAATGTGCGAATGCAGGCCATGCACCTACCGCCAGCGAAACGATGATGCCGACCAGGATCAGTAGCACCAGGGCGGCGAACGCCATGGTCAATTTGTGAAAGAGGAAGTCCTGCCATTTTTGAGCACCCGATGCCGCAGGCGGCGGCGCGGCGCGGCGCGCAATCGGGGATGACTCCACATCCGTGACGGGTACGCTCATGGTCGACATGGCCTTTTGCTGCGCTTTCGGGTGGACAATGCCCTGGCGGGCGGGAGGAAATAGCCCCAAAGTCTAACCATGGCGTATGACAGTTTTGTGACCAAGGCGCTCAATCGGTAGAAGACTACTCAGGCAACAGCACCACGTTGCCAAGCGGTTGACACAGCAAACCCAACCTGCTGGTACGCATCATGGATAGTAAGTACTAACGGCGAGGGTAACCTTGCGCAAGAATACGCTGCCAGACCAGCTCTTTCTCTTCGGCGCTCATGAAGACCCAGTCGGCCACCTCCGCCACCGTCCGACCGCAGCCGCGGCAGATGTCGTCAAAAGTGGTCGAGCAGATTGCCACACACGGCGTGTCGGGGCGCTCGGGCGGTGAAGTCATGAGGAATAGTGCGGCGAGTTAGGCGAACGCCCCTGCCAACCGTCGGTCGCCAGGATGCGAACGCACGAACTAGACAACGCGCGGGCCCTGATCAAGCAAACACACGTCGGGGCTGGCCTCAGTCTGTGCTGCCTCCTTGGCCGTGCGCACTTGCATGATGTCGGGCAGCTGCACGCCGTTCTTTACCGCAGTTAGTTCCGCCAGGATCGAGATCGCGATTTCTGATGGTGTCTTGCTGCCAATGTAGACGCCGATCGGGCCATGCAACTTGGATAGCTGCTCGGGCGTCAAATCGAATTCAAGCAAACGCTCGCGACGCTTCTCGTCATTCGAGCGTGAGCCGATCGCTCCCACATAAAAAGCGTCCGACTTGAGCGCCTCCATCAACGCCAGATCGTCCAGCTTGGGATCATGCGTCAACGCTACCACGGCACAGCGGCTATCGAGCCGCATCTCCATCACCAGATCGTCCGGCATGGCATGCACGACCTGCACGCCCTCGACCGACCAACCATCGCGATACTCTTCACGCGGGTCGCAGACGGTCACGGCGTAGTCCATCCCGACCGCAATCTGTGCGAGGAAACGCGATAACTGTCCGGCACCAATAATCAGCAAGCGCCAGCGCGGGCCATGGATCGTGGTTAACGCCGCCTCCGACACCTGCAAGCTCATGCCGGCTTTGGCCGGGCCGAGCGTAACCTCACCACTTTGCAGATCCACCCGACGCGCAACTAATTCACCTTGCGCGAGTTTGGCAATCAATTCGTCGATCCGGCTGCGGGCCGACAGCGGCTCGATGGCGAGCTGTATGGTGCCGCCGCAAGGCAAGCCAAAACGATGTGCCTCATCAGCAGTAATGCCGTAGGTGACGATCTCGGGTCGGGTACGAGTGATGCCGTCCCTGTGGGCGCGATCGATCAGGTCATCTTCAATACAACCACCCGAGACCGAGCCCACCACGCGGCCGTCTTCGCAAATGCCCAGCGTCGCGCCCTCAGGCCGCGGACTGGACCCCCAAGTGCGGATCACCGTCACCAGTTCGCATTGCTTGCCGGCGGCGATCCAGTCGCTACAGGTCTTGAGTACTTCAAGGTCGATGCTATCCATCTTTGCCCAAATCTTTTGTCAACAACCAAATCATACTGCGGCGCATGAACCAAAGTGCGCGGGTGGTAAAAACGCTGTGTTTGGGTACCTCAGGCGTGAACCACACGCCGGAGAAAAAATGCCCTCCCTTGCGAGCAAGGGAGGGCATTCAGCCCTTCAGGCAACCGGTCCGATTACGCGGACTTGAGTGCCTTCACAAACGGCATGCTGCGCAGGCGCTTGCCTGTTGCCGAGAACACCGCATTCGCAACTGCAGGCGCGATCAGCGAAGTGGACGGTTCACCCGTGCCACCTGGCTTCTCGTTGCTATCGACCAGCGTGATGTCCATCACCGGCGTCTCATTGGTACGCAGGATACGGAAATCATTGAAGTTGTTCT
>CAZZMV010000071.1:0-8670 GCA_964655425.1 uncultured Bifidobacterium sp. | reverse complement strand
CCACACGCTCAGCGTGCGAGCGACACGGAAGGTTAACACAATCGAATCAATCCGCGGCAGGACACCCGCGGATTTTTCGTGCATCCGAGCATGACGATTTCTGTGGGTACCAAAAAAAAGCGGACCGAAGTCCGCTTGATCATCAACCGAAAAAATACTGATCAGCGCTTGGCGATCGGCGGCACATCACGCCGCTCTGCTCCCACAAACAGCTGGCGCGGACGGCCGATTTTTTGCTCGGGATCGGAGATCATCTCTTTCCACTGCGCGATCCAGCCCACGGTGCGAGCCATTGCAAAAATACCGGTAAACAGCGCAACAGGAATACCGAGCGCCGACTGCACGATGCCCGAGTAAAAATCGACATTCGGGTACAGCTTGCGCGAAACGAAGTAATCATCTTCCAGCGCAATCTTCTCCAGCGCCATCGCCAGCTTGAACAGTGGGTCATTTTGCAGACCCAATTCATTCAGCACCTCGTGGCAAGTCTCGCGCATCAGCTTGGCTCGCGGGTCGTAGTTCTTGTAGACCCGGTGACCAAAGCCCATTAGTTTGACATTGGAGTTTTTGTCTTTGACCTTGGCAACGAACTCGCCAATTTTCTCGACACCACCTTCACGCTGTATGTCTCGCAGCATCTGCAGTGCAGCTTCATTCGCACCGCCGTGCGCCGGGCCCCACAAGCAAGCGATACCCGCAGCAATACATGCAAACGGGTTCGCACCTGATGAGCCAGCCAAACGCACCGTCGAGGTGGAAGCGTTTTGCTCATGGTCTGCATGCAGGATCAAGATACGATCCAGCGCACGCACCAATACATCATTCACCTTGTAATCAGCGGCCGGCGTGGCAAACATCATGCGCATGAAGTTCGCGCTGTACGACAACTCATTACGTGGATAAACAAACGGCTGCCCCACCGAATATTTGTACGCCATTGCTACCAAGGTTGGCATCTTCGCGACCAGGCGAATCGCAGATACATCACGATGCTTGGGGTCATTGATATCAAGCGAGTCGTGATAAAACGAGGCCAGCGCACCAACGGTACCCACCAACACCGACATCGGATGCGCATCGCGACGGAAGCCGCGGAAGAAAAACTGCATCTGCTCGTGCACCATGGTGTGGTTGTTTACCGTGGTCTCGAACTGGGTTTTTTGCGCAGCGTTCGGCAGCTCACCGTGCAGCAGCAGATAACAGGTTTCAAGAAAATCACAACTCACCGCGAGCTGTTCAATCGGGTAGCCTCGATATAGCAGTTCACCCTTATCACCATCGATGTAGGTGATCGATGAATTACAAGCCGCGGTCGACATGAAACCCGGGTCGTACGTAAACATCCCGGTGGCGCCATACAACTTGCGAATGTCGAGTACGTCAGGCCCGATTGAGCCGGAATACACGGGAAACTCAACCGGCGGTGAACCATTAGAAAAAGACAGTGTCGCTTTCACATCGGACTGTTTCATGGCTTTACCTTCAACTCAAAAAGATTAGAAACGGATACAACAAGTCATCAGTTCGCTACGCCTGTCGCAGCTTGGCCAACAACGCATGGACGTTAGGTTGGGCCAGTGCATCAGCGGGTTCGGTACGTGCAAGTAGCAGATCCAACAAATCGTTATCAGACAGATCAAGCAGCTTGGTCAGCGCATCGACCTCGTCATCGGTCATGTCGATTTCATTCGCATCGAGAAACCGGGTCAGGATCAGATCGTTTTCCAGCAAGCCACGTCGACTACGCCAACGTAAACGCGCACGACGCGTCGGATCGTCCTGATGCCGCTCTGGCGCCATGTTCAAACCGCACGGCGAACCATCAGCTCCTTGATCTTGCCGATCGCCTTGTTGGGATTCAAACCCTTGGGGCAGACGTCGACGCAATTCATGATCGAGTGACAGCGGAACAGACGATAAGGATCTTCCAAATTATCGAGGCGCTCACCGGTCGCCTGATCGCGGCTATCCGCGATAAAGCGATACGCCTGCAGCAAGCCGGCTGGACCAACGAATTTATCCGGGTTCCACCAGAACGACGGACACGACGTCGAGCAGCATGCACACAAGATGCATTCATACAATCCATCGAGCTCTTCGCGCTCTTCCGGTGTTTGCAAACGCTCGCGCTCGGGCGGCGGGGTATCGTTAATGAGGAACGGCTTAATCGAGTGGTACTGCTTGAAGAAATTCGTCATATCGACGATCAGGTCGCGAATGACTGGCAACCCCGGCAAGGGGCGCAGCACAATTGGTTGCGTCAACTCATTCAGGTTGGTGGTGCAAGCCAGGCCATTTTTGCCGTTGATGTTCATCGCATCCGAGCCGCACACACCTTCGCGACACGAGCGCCGCAGTGCAAGCGAATCGTCTACATCTGCTTTGATACGCTGTAAAGCATCGAGCAGCATCTTGTCGGTGTCGTGCAGCTCGACCGTCAGATCCTGCATGTAGGGCTTGGCATCCTTGTCAGGATCGTAGCGATAAATCTGAAATTTGACTGTGCGTGGCATCTTGAGTGTCCTGCAATCAGAAAGTACGGGGCTTGGGCTTGAAGGTTTCCACCGTCAGCGGTTTGGTCACCACAGGTTTGTAGTCGAGACGATTACCTTCCGAGAACCAAAGCGAATGACGCATCCAATGCTCATCATCACGCTGTGGGTGGTCACTGTGTGCGTGTGCACCGCGTGATTCATGGCGAGCTGCTGCAGAGTGAATTGTGGCTTTGGCGGTCTCGATCAGATTGTCGAGTTCCAGTGCCTCCACCCGCGCGGTATTGAAAACCTTCGACTTGTCTTTGAACGATACATGCTTGCGTCGCTCGTCGAGCTCGTCAATCATGGCCACGCCCTCATCAAGCAAAGCCTGGGTACGGAAAACACCGCAATGTTGCTGCATCACTTTGCGAATATCGCTGGCCACAGATTGCACACGCTCGCTACCTGTTGAGGACTCAAGGTGAGCCAAGCGCGCCAGCGCAACATCAGCGCCATCGGCAGGCAGATCCTGGTGACTTTGCTCTTTCAGCTTGGACGAGACAATGTGGTTGCCTGCAGCGCGACCAAACACCAGCAAATCGAGCAATGAATTCGTACCCAAACGGTTAGCGCCATGCACTGACACACACGCACACTCACCGATCGCATAAAGGCCATTCACAATTTCTTGAGAACCGTTTTTAGGCGCGACCACCTGGCCATGAATATTGGTTGGAATACCGCCCATCTGGTAGTGGATGGTCGGCACCACCGGAATCGGTTCCTTGGTTGCATCGACGTTGGCAAACTTGTGACCGATCTCGAGAATCGATGGCAGTCGCTTGCGAATCGTGTCGGCGCCGATATGCCGCAGATCAAGCAATACATGGTCTTTGTTTGGACCGCAACCGCGACCTTCCTTGATCTCTTGATCCATCGAGCGAGAGACGAAGTCACGCGGCGCGAGATCTTTCAGCGTCGGTGCGTAGCGTTCCATGAATCGCTCACCGTTGCTGTTAATGAGAATACCGCCCTCACCTCGCACGCCCTCGGTAATCAACACACCGGCACCCGCCACACCGGTTGGGTGAAACTGCCAAAACTCCATATCTTCTAGTGGTATACCAGCACGCGCTGCCATACCCATGCCATCGCCGGTATTAATGAATGCGTTGGTCGACGCAGCCCAGATACGGCCAGCACCACCGGTTGCAAAAATCGTGGTCTTCGCTTCAAGGATGGCGAGTTCGCCGGTCTCCATTTCCAGCGCCACTACACCCAGCACATCACCTTGCTGATTGCGGATCAGGTCAATCGCCATCCACTCAACAAAAAAGTGTGTTTTTGCACGGACATTACGCTGATACAGTGTGTGCAACATCGCATGACCGGTTCGGTCCGCTGCTGCACAGGCGCGCTGCACTGGCTTCTCACCAAAATTTGCTGTGTGGCCGCCAAATGGGCGCTGGTAAATTGTGCCGTCCGGGTTGCGATCGAATGGCATGCCGAAGTGCTCCATCTCGTACACCACTTTCGGCGCTTCGCGACACATAAACTCGATCGCGTCTTGGTCACCCAAATAGTCGGAGCCTTTGACGGTATCAAACATATGCCAGTACCAGCTGTCTTCTGACATATTGCCGAGTGAAGCACCGACACCGCCCTGCGCTGCGACGGTATGTGAACGCGTCGGAAACACTTTCGATAGTACAGCCACCGCAAGACCCGCCTCAGCTAATTGCAGCGAAGCACGCATACCGGAGCCGCCTGCGCCAATAACGACGGCATCAAACCGACGCCGCGCGATGGAAGATTTAATGGCAGCCACGATCACACTCTCCAAAGAATCTGCACAGTCCAACCGGCGCAGCCCAGCAACCAAAGAATGGTGAACACCTGCAGCGCAAGCCGGATGCCGACTGGCTTGACGTAGTCCATCCAGATGTCACGCACACCAACCCACACGTGGTAGTACAACGAGAGGAAAGTAACGAACGCCAAAATCTTGAACCACTGCTGCGCAAAGAGTCCCGCCCAACCCTCATAACTGAAATCGGACGCGCCAAAGAACAATACCAACGTAACAATCGTGAATACCGCCATCACCACGGCAGTCACGCGTTGCGCTAACCAATCGCGCAAACCATAGTGCGCGCCAACGACGACGCGCTTGGGACCAATCTGGTTATCCGCCATCACATCACTCCAAACAATTTTGCGGCTACCAGCAACGTCAATACAGCGCTGATGACCAACACCACTTTGGCCGACTTGACCGCTTCATGCTTGTCGAGGCCAATGTGCATGTCCATCACTAGGTGACGAATGCCAGCGCAAAAATGATGTAAATACGCCCAACTTACTGCGAGTATCGATAACTTCACCAGTGGATGGCTGACATAGCCCTTCAAGAACTCGAATGAGATCTCCGAGGTGATGGATTTATCGAATAAAAACAGCACAAAAGGCAGCAACAAAAACATCAACGCGCCGCTAATGCGGTGCAAAATCGACACCATGCCCGAGGCAGGCAGCCGGTACCGAATGATTTGTGTGACGTGAATGTTGGTAAAGCGTCTGCGCGCGCTCGCATCGGACATAGGAAGCTTTCTCCAGCGTTTTAGGCTGAGTGGGTTTCTGCGTGTTTGCTCGAACTTTCGAATTTTATCCGGGTCGACAACTCGACGCCGGACTTAGCGTGAAATGATTTTTGCCAGCTTGCTAACATCGTCGCCCCGCGTCAGCTCAGCTCATTGTGATAGTGATGCTGTGCGGTGAGATAAATCGCGCGACGCAACTCAACCGGGCGTTCACCATAAGTAAACGCGACCCGCTCAATACTCAGCACCGGCGTGCCCGCATCAACATGAAGCGAGGCCGCGACGGCGCCATCGGCCACGGCCGCTTTCAGTTTTTCAGTAGCATGAATCATCTGCGTACCGAACTCGGTTTCGAACAGACCATACATCGGCCCTTTGTATTCCGCGAGGCGCTCGGCCGTCAGGCCTTTGAATAGCGCGCCGGGTAGCCAGATCTCTTCAAGAATGATGGGCACACCATCAAACGACTGAATACGCTTGATGTACACCACCGAGTCGCCGGCTTTCATATCGAGGGCGCGCGCTACCTCGGCCGGACCGCGCAGGCGCTTGACTTCGATGATGCGGTTTTCCGGTTGATGCGCATCGCCACTGTCTGGCATCAGCTTCAAGAAGCGAAACTGAACCTTGGCCTCATGGTGGGTGGCGACAAACGTACCCTTGCCCTGGCGCCGCACCACCAGATTCTCGGCCGAGAGTTCGTCGATGGCTTTTCTGACCGTGCCCTGGCTCACCTTGTAACGAAGCGCCAGTTCGACCTCACTGGGAATCAACTCGCCCGGTTTCCACTCGCCCGATTGCAAACTTTGCAAGATTAGGGCCTTGATTTGCTGATACAGCGGGCTGAACGTGGGCGAAGCCAGGCCTATCCCGGCACTCGCCGCCGGGACGCTGGATAGCGGTGGGGTCAGGGTCTGACTCATGGCGCCGCATTTCACCACAGACACTGCCCAACGTCCAGCAGATAAATCGGTATGATGTCTTATATAAGATATAAGAGGTAGATTGACAGCATCATGCACCACCCCTAAACTCGCTGCCAAGTTTTCGGGTGCGGTATCGTCGGCCCACGCAAGCGTTTCGCTCAATTCACCAGACCGGAGATCTACCATGTCAAAAACCCCCATGCGAGTAGCCGTCACGGGCGCCGCGGGTCAAATCGGCTATTCCCTGCTGTTCCGCATCGCCAACGGCGACATGCTTGGAAAGGACCAGCCTGTCATTTTGCAGCTGCTTGAGATCCCCGACGAGAAAGCTCAGAAGGCGCTCAAGGGCGTGATGATGGAGGTGGATGACTGCGCCTTCCCACTACTCGCCGGTATGACCGCGCATGCCGACCCAATGACTGCATTCAAAGACGCTGATGTCGCGCTGCTGGTTGGTGCGCGTCCACGCGGCCCGGGCATGGAGCGCAAAGACTTGCTGGAGGCGAACGCGCAAATCTTCACAGTGCAAGGGAAGGCGCTCGACGCAGTCGCTTCGCGCAATGTGAAAGTACTGGTGGTCGGCAACCCGGCCAACACCAATGCCTACATCGCGATGAAATCTGCCCCCAGCCTGCCCGCCAAAAACTTCACTGCCATGCTGCGGCTCGACCACAACCGCGCTCTGTCACAAATCGCCAGCAAAACCGGTAAGCCAGTCGCCTCAATTGAAAAACTGTGCGTGTGGGGCAACCACTCGCCAACCATGTACGCGGACTACCGCTTCGCTACCATCGCTGGCCAGTCGGTCAAGCAGATGATCAACGACGACGCATGGAATAAAGACGTATTCCTGCCCACCGTTGGCAAACGTGGTGCCGCTATCATCGAAGCGCGCGGTTTGTCGTCGGCAGCATCAGCGGCAAACGCCGCGATTGACCATGTGCGCGACTGGGTACTGGGTACCCACGGCAAATGGACCACCATGGGCATACCATCGGACGGCTCGTATGGCATCCCCGAGGGTGTGATGTTTGGCTTCCCGGTAACAACCGAAAACGGCGAGTACCATATCGTGCAAGGGCTGGAGATTGACGCGTTCTCGCAAGAGCGCATCGCCCTCACTTTGAAAGAGTTACAGGAGGAGCGCGACGGCGTGAAGCACCTGCTGCCCTAGCCACCAGCGGGTACAGCGCCGACTCAGCCTGAAAAAAGCCTGATGCGGCTGCAAGCCGGTAACATGCAGTCACCGGATGGGAGGTTAAATGGCGAACCGTTTCTCTGCAGTGCTGTTACTTGGTTTGGTTTGCGCGAGTCAGGCGTATGGGTCTACCGCTGATCTAATGTGTGAACGCGCGCAGCCGGTGTATGTGGGCGGTGATGTGGTCAGCGATAACGTGATCGACCTCGTTTGGCGCGGCCGAACATACCGCATGCAACGTGTAGGCACCACCACAGGCGTGCAGCGCTTTGAGGATCCGGTAAGTCAGCTGATCTGGATCAGCATACCGAGTAAATCCATGCTGCTCGATGGCAGCAAAGGACAACCGATCGTTAGCGAGTGCAAGGTACATACCCGCGCCAACCCGATACGCTAAAAAGAATCAAGAATGAATTTACACAGGCTGGACGCCTTTTAGGAGAACTCATGTCGCATAACACGTTCGATACGCTCAAAGAATTTACGATCTCTGGCTCGCGCAAAGGCAAGTTGCACTCCTTGCCGGCGCTGCAGAAATCGCTGGGCGTGAACATCGACCGCTTGCCGGTATCGATTCGTATCGTGCTTGAATCTGTGCTGCGCAATTGCGATGGCAAAAAAGTCACTGAGGCGCATGTGCGTCAATTGGCCAATTGGAAGCCGAAGGCCGATCGCACCGATGAGATTCCGTTTGTCGTGGCACGCGTCGTACTGCAAGATTTTACTGGCGTGCCCTTGCTGGCTGATCTCGCGGCCATGCGCGGTGTCGCATCCAAGATGGGTAAAAACCCGAAAAACATCGAGCCACTGGTGCCGGTCGATTTGGTCGTCGATCACTCTGTTCAAATCGATCACTTCCGCGATAAAAACGCGCTTGATCTGAACATGAAGCTTGAGTTCCAGCGTAACAACGAACGCTACCAGTTCATGAAATGGGGCATGCAAGCATTCGACACCTTCGGTGTGGTACCGCCCGGCTTCGGCATCGTGCATCAAGTTAATCTGGAATATCTCGCGCGCGGCGTGCATCACAAAGACGGTATCTATTACCCGGATACCTTGGTTGGCACAGACTCGCACACCACCATGATCAACGGAATCGGTGTGGTTGGCTGGGGCGTGGGTGGTATTGAGGCTGAGGCAGGCATGTTGGGCCAACCGGTCTACTTCCTCACACCCGACGTGGTGGGCGTCAATCTGACCGGTGTACTGCGTGAAGGCGTGACCGCAACCGATCTGGTGCTCACCATCACCGAAATGCTGCGCAAAGAAAAAGTGGTCGGAAAATTTGTGGAATTCTTCGGCGAAGGTACTGCATCGCTCTCGCTGACTGATCGCGCCACCATCGCCAACATGGCACCTGAATATGGCGCCACCATGGGCTTCTTCCCTGTCGACGAAGCCACCATCGATTACTTCCACGGTACCGGCCGCACCGCTGCTGAGATTGATGCGTTCGAGGCTTACTT
>CAZZMV010000070.1:5599-8829 GCA_964655425.1 uncultured Bifidobacterium sp. | reverse complement strand
GAGACCGCCAAGTACGCGCATGTGTTCTTGCCGGGTTCTTCTTTCCTCGAGAAGGACGGTACCTTCACCAACGCTGAGCGCCGCATTTCACGCGTGCGTAAAGTGATGCCACCGAAAACCGGTTATTCGGATTGGGAAGTGACCCAGTTGCTCGCCAACGCGCTGGGCTACGAAATGAACTATTCACATCCGTCTGAAATCATGGCGGAGATTGCTGCACTGACACCGACCTTCACCGGGGTCACTTACGAAAAAATCGACAAGCTCGGCAGCATACAGTGGCCTTGCAACGACAACACACCGGAAGGCACACCAATCATGCACGTTGAGAAGTTCGTGCGTGGTAAGGGCCGCTTCATGATCACCAAGTACGTTGCTACCGACGAAAAAGTCACACAGCGCTTCCCGCTGATTCTGACAACGGGACGCATTCTTTCGCAATACAACGTGGGTGCACAAACGCGTCGTACAGAAAATTCGCGCTGGCACCATGAAGATCGGCTCGAGATTCATCCGCATGATGCCGAAGAGCGCGGTATTCATGATGGGGACTGGGTCGGTATTGATTCGCGCTCAGGACAAACCGTGCTGCGTGCGACTATTAGCGAGAACGTGCAACCGGGCGTGGTGTACACCACCTTCCACTTCCCGGAATCGGGCGCTAACGTGATCACCACCGATAACTCGGATTGGGCCACCAACTGCCCTGAGTACAAGGTGACAGCGGTGCAGGTGATGCCGGTGACGCAGCCTTCCGAGTGGCAGCAGAACTATGAGCGCTTTAATCGCGAACAGTTGGAATTGGCGAAGCTCGAGAGCTGATCAGACCCACAGCAGAGCTTAACGATATCGCCATGGAACACGGCCCCGGTGCAGAGGCTTTGAGCAGCGGTGCCGACACATTGAAGCGCGTGTCGGTGCTGCGCTACCGTGATGGTGCCTTGGTACAAGATGAGGATCGTGTCGCGGTCGAATTGCCGGTGGGGCTCGAGTTCAACGGTATCTCGCATGCGGTGATGTTGGCTTCACCGGCAGACCTGGAAGATTTTGCGTTGGGGTTTTCACTTTCCGAAGGCATTATCGCCAGCGCAAGCGAGTTTTACGGCTGCGATATCGAGTCGCGTGAAGAAGGGCGATTAGTCAAGATCGAGATTGCCAGCGAGCGGTTTGCCGCACTCAAGCAGCGCCGTCGTAATTTGGCGGGTCGCACGGGTTGCGGGCTGTGCGGTACCGAGGCGCTGGAGCAAGTGTCTCGTGAACTCTCTCCGGTTCAGCGCACGACGCCCATCGCACCCGCAGCGCTGATGGCGGGCATGCGCGCAATGCAATTGCGCCAGCCCATGCAACAGCAAAGCGGTGCCACCCACGCGGCGGCTTGGCTGGACGATGCGGGGCAGGTAGCGTGTGTGCGTGAAGATGTTGGCCGCCATAACGCCTTGGATAAATTGATTGGTGCGCTGTCTAAACAGAAGATTGATTTTTCTCGCGGGGCGTTGCTGCTAACCAGCCGCGCCAGTTATGAGATGGTGCAGAAGTCGGCCACGATGGGCATCGGCACTATTGCGGCGATTTCAGCGCCGACCAGTTTTGCGGTTGAATTGGCTGAACGTGCAGGTGTGGCGTTGATTGGTTTCATGCGCGACACCTCGTATGTGGTGTACGCTCATGCCGAGCGATTTAATGCGGCGTAGTTTTTGAAATTCAAAAAACCAAAGCGGTATTTTTTCAAAAATAGTATTAAAAGTGATTGATACCGGAGCACTTCTATGGAAACCCAGCAACTAGTAAAGATGGCGAATCAGATCGGTGCTTTTTTTGAGGGCATGCCGGATCGTGAGCAAGCCAAGGCCGATATCGCGAATCACCTGAAAAAATTTTGGGATCCGCGCATGCGCAAGACCATCGTCCAAAAAATGGATGGTGGTGAAGCAAATGAGCTTAGCCCAATGGTGAGAGAAGCGATCGACGCTAACCGCAATTTACTGGTTTAGAACTTATCTATTTAGGCCGCTTGCGATGTGGGCTGCCTGCCTGCGGCTTGCAAGCGCGCTAATCAAAAAACCGAACAGACGGCCCGGTCGCTAAATACTCACCCTCAGTCGGGTGGTTCTCATTGCGCACCATGCCGCGTGCGATGAAGCTCGGATGACGCAATGCTTCTTCGGGTGTCAGCACGGGTGTCACGCAACAATCGGCGGGTTCAAACAATGAATGCCACTCAGCTTGCGTGCGGCTGGCGAAGATGGCGGCGAGTTGATCACGAACCGCCATGGCTTCATTACTTCCCACCACTTGCCCATGTGCCCAGTGCTGCGTCTTGAGATCAGGACGTTGAATCACCTCGCATAAGCCTTGCCAGAATTTGAGCTCCAGCGCACCGACCGCCATGTAACGACCATCGCTGCAGCGATATATGTTGTAGCAGGGCAGACCGCCGTTTAAAAAATCACGCGCCGGAGGTGCTGCTTGGCCAGTGGTGTTGAATTCAAATAACGGCATCAGATGATGGGCAAACACGGCGTCGGTCATTGACACATCAACGAAACAGCCGGGCTTACCCATCTTCACCGCGAGCAGTGCGGCTAGTATGCCTTGCACCGCGCTCAAGGCACCACCGAGCAGATCGCCGACTTGCAGATTGCTGATGACAGGTCTACCGGTTTCATCTGCGGTTTGCGCCAGCATGCCGGCATAGCCGATATAGTTCAGGTCATGCCCTGCTTGTTGCGATAGCGGCCCGGTTTGTCCATAACCGGAAATGGCGCACATGACCAACGAAGGCTTGCGCGCTTTGAGTACGTCCCAACCCAGACCGAGCCGCTGCATCACCCCGGGACGAAAGCTTTCGATTACCACATCAGCGGCATCTACCATCGACAAAAAATTTTGATGGTCTTCCGGCTGCTTGAGATCGAGTTGAATGATGTGCTTGCCGCGATTCACCGCGATGAACATTTGCGAGAGCTCATGCCGAACATGCATCATCGAGCGCGCATAGTCGCCGGCGCCTTTGTCTTCGATCTTGATGATGTTGGCGCCCATATCCGCCAGATGCATGGTCGCGACCGGGCCAGGGAGTAAGCGGGTCAGGTCGAGTATGGTGATACCAGCCAATGGCTTGGCTGTATCTTCGCTCGAGTGGGATGGGTTTTGCATGGCGTGATTATGCGTCAATCGCCTCTTGCAGCTGCAGCCACTCGGCCTCAACCTGATCCAGCGTGCTTTGACAC
>CAZZMV010000070.1:2829-5499 GCA_964655425.1 uncultured Bifidobacterium sp. | reverse complement strand
TGTCGCGGTACTCGATTTTGTTTTGAATAGCCAGTCGCGATAATCATCGAGGTCGCCATCAAATGGCTTGAGTTGGCCATCAGCCACAATCAGAAATTCGTCGGTGGTGGCGCGCAGCAGATGACGATCGTGCGACACCAGAATCAGCGTGCCGTCGAATTGTGCCAGTGCCTCGGTGAGTGCCTCGCGCGTTTCCAGATCAAGATGGTTGGTTGGCTCGTCAAGCAGCAGCAAGTTAGGGCGCTGCCAGACGATCAGTGCCAGCGCGAGTCGTGCTTTTTCACCGCCGGAGAAAGGGGCAATCGGGCTCTTCACCATCTCGCCAGGGAAATTGAATCGACCCAGAAAATCTCGTAATTCCTGCTCGCGATTATTTGGCGCAATCCGCGCAAGATGCATCAGAGGCGTATCTTCATCACGCAGCATCTCCAGCTGATGTTGGGCGAAATAGCCGACGACCAAGCCTTTGCCAAGCTGGGTCGTGCCGTGTAGCGGTGAAATATCGCCGGCGATTGTTTTGATCAGCGTCGATTTGCCCGCACCATTCACACCGAGCAGCCCGATACGTTGACCGGCTTGCAGGGTGAAGGTGATATTGCCGACGATGATTTTTTCATCACCGGTTTCAATACGATAGCCAGTATCTACCGTATCAAGTACCAACAAGGGATTCGGCGCACGTTCTGGCTGACGAAATTCAAACGAGAACTCAGCGGCTGCACGCAGCGGAGCTAGCTCTTCCATTCTGGCCAGTGCCTTGATACGGCTTTGCGCTTGTTTGGCTTTGGTGGCTTTCGCTTTGAAGCGATCAATGAAGGATTGCAGATGCGCGCGCTTACGTTGCTGCTTTTCGATTAATGACTGCGCCAATACCAATTGTGCAGCACGCTGACGTTCGAAGGCGCTGTAATTGCCCGAGTAGCGCTTCAGCTTGCGCTCATCGATGTGCGCGATGACATTGGTGACACCATCCAAGAAATCACGGTCGTGCGATATCACGATCATGGTGCCGGCATAGTTTTTGAGCCAACTTTCCAACCAGATGATGGCGTCCAGATCAAGGTGGTTGGTAGGTTCGTCGAGCAGTAGCAAGTCGGAAGGGCACATCAAGGCTTGCGCGAGATTCAGGCGCATACGCCAGCCGCCGGAAAAGCTGGCTACCGGTTGCTCAAATTGTGCTTCAGAGAACCCAAGACCTACCAGAAGCTGCTCGGCGCGTGAACGCGCGGTGTAGGCGTCAGCATCTGCGAGGTGCGCGTGCAGTTCACCGATGCGGTGACCATCCGCTTGTGCACCTTGCGCCTCAAGCATTGCCAAGTCGGATTCAAGCGCGCGTAGCGTGGTGTCACCATCGATCACCGATTCAATGGCCGCGCGCTGAAGGGCTGGTGTTTCTTGTGCCACATGCGCGACGCGCCACTGCTTGGGGTAGTCGACGCTTCCATTGTCCGGGTGTAGCTCATCACGCAGCATCGCGAATAGGGTTGACTTGCCGCTGCCGTTAGCGCCGATCAGACCGACTTTTTCACCGGGGTTGATGGTCAGGTCGGCTTGCTCGAACAGCGGCTTGGTGCCGCGCATCAGGCTGAGTTGTTGAAGGCGGATCACAGCTGATCAGCCGTCACCAGAAACACCGTTTCGTCCCCCGCGCTGGTCGACAACCAAGTCAACTCGAGGTTGGAGAATGCGGCTTCCGCGTGTTCAAATTCATTGCCAATCTCGACGACCAGTACCCCATGTGCTGTCAGCCTTTCCTTCGCGCCAGCCACGATACGTCGCACAAGATCCATACCATCCTCACCACCGGCCAGCGCCATCTGCGGCTCGGCTTGGTACTCTGCCGGCAGTATCGCCATCGACCTGCTATTCACATAAGGCGGATTGGTCACGATCAGATCGTATTTTTTGTTGGGTAGCGTGTTATACAAATCCGAGTGATGCAGCATGATTCGGTTCTGTAATGCGTAATCGACGATATTTTTCTCAGCGACTTGCAGTGCATCTGCTGATAAATCAACGGCATCAATCTGCGCATTTGTAAACGCATCCGCCAGCATGATCGCAAGACAACCCGAGCCAGTGCAAAGTTCGAGTACATCCATCACCGCATCAGGGTCGGTAATCCAAGGTTGAAACTGCTCTGGAATAAGCTCGGCAATAAACGAGCGTGGCACGATCACCCGTTCATCAACATAGAAGCGATAGCTGCCAAGCAGCGCCTCATTGGTCAGGTAAGCGACCGGTACTCGGTCTTTGGCGCGACGCTCGATCAGGGTCAGCAGGGCATTTATTTCCTGCTCTGTGAGGCGCGCATCAAGGAAGGGATCCAACTGATCGAGCGGTAGCTTGAGCGTGTGCAGGATCAGGTAGACCGCCTCATCGAAAGCGTTATCGCTACCGTGACCGAAATAGAGCTGCTCCGTATTGAATCGGGTGACCGCGTGCCGCAGCACGTCACGTAGCGTTTGGAAAGCAACGGCCATTGAATAAGCCCGGGAGACGGGCGCTGAGGTTCAAGGCCGCAAGGATACCGGATTGCTACCCGCCAGAGGATATTCAGCGGCGCGCGCTACCAGGGTAAAAGCACAATGAGTAACTCGACAATGTGGGCAAGTCGGTGGCGCGGCAACGAAAAACGATAAGCAATTGGCAGAAGGTGTGCCGCCGTTT
>CAZZMV010000070.1:0-2729 GCA_964655425.1 uncultured Bifidobacterium sp. | reverse complement strand
CCACGACCGTACAGTTTGCCGTCGCGGTGGGTGGGGATAAAGGGATCAGAAGACCAGCGCTCCAGCGGGCCGGTGGGAACCACATCGGTATGGCCTGCAAACACCAGCAGTGGTTGCGCTGTGCCGCGCCGCGCCCACAGGTTGGTGACATCACCTGAGGCAATGGTCTCGCATTGAAATCCGAGCGGTGACAAACGTTCGGCCATTTTTAACTGGCAGCCGCCGTCGGCAGGTGTGACTGAGTGCAGCGAAATCAGTTCTTCTGTCAGTGCAAGCGTCTTGCTCATGCTTTGAAGGTTTTTTTATAGAGATCAGCGTCAAAGCCTACCAGTACCTGATCTTTCGTGCAGAGCACGGGCCGTTTGATGACGCTGGTGTTCTCCAACATGAGCGTCATTGCAGTCGCTGCGTTGACTGCTGAAGCTTTTGTGGTGTCAGGCAGATTGCGCCAGGTGGTACCTTTTTTATTCACCAGGGTTTCCCAAGACACCTGCTTCAGCCAGGTCGAGATGGTCGCTTTATCGAGGCCCGATTTTTTGAAATCGTGAAAGGTGTAGGCGTAACCGTTCTCATCTAACCACGTGCGGGCTTTCTTAACGGTGTCGCAGTTAGGGATGCCGTAGAGAGTGATCATTACAGTGTGGCTTGGAGTCACTGGATCCCGGCCTGCGCCGGGGTGACGATTTACAGAGCGTCGGCCCCAAAACTGTCATCCCGGCGCAGGCCGGGATCCAGCGTCTTTTCGATTAATCCCTTAACAACTCGTTTATCGAGGTTTTGGCACGCGTCTTCTCATCGACGCGTTTTACGATCACAGCGCAATACAAACTATATTTACCATCCGCTGAGGGCAGATTACCGGACACCACGACTGAGCCTTCAGGAATACGACCATACGTCACTTCACCGGTTGCACGGTCGTAAATTTTGGTGGATTGGCCGATATACACGCCCATGGAAATAACCGAGTTAGCTTCAACAATGACGCCTTCCACCACTTCAGAGCGTGCACCGATAAAGCAGTTGTCTTCAATGATGGTGGGGTTGGCTTGCATAGGCTCAAGCACACCGCCTATGCCCACACCACCGGACAGGTGCACATTTTTACCAATTTGTGCGCAAGAGCCAACGGTGGCCCAGGTGTCAACCATGGTGCCTTCGTCAACATAAGCACCGATGTTCACATACGAAGGCATCAGCACCACGTTTTTGCCGATGAAGCTACCTCGCCGTGCAACTGCTGGGGGCACGACACGAAAACCACCCTTGGCGAAATCGTCTGCGGTGTAGTTGGCAAATTTTGTCGGCACTTTGTCATAGAACTGCATGCCACCGCCACCGGGGATGGCAACGTTGTCCTCCAATCGGAACGACAGCAGTACCGCTTTTTTAATCCATTGGTTCACCACCCAGCTGCCGCTATCTTTCTGCGCCACGCGCAGGGTGCCCTGGTTCAGCAACTCAAGCACTTCAGCCACCGCATTTTTTACATCGGTCGGTGCAGATTTCGGTGAAAAATTCGTGCGCTCTTCCCACGCATTGTCGATCAGGCTTTGGAGTGATTGGGTCATGATTTTTCTTTTGAAGGAGGAGATAAAAAAATTCGCGTTTTAAATTTTGGTTTAATTTTTTTAGGCTGGCTATTTGGTCGCCCATCGAGCTAAAAATTTATTTGAATTTCAGTTTAAGGCTGGTTGAATTGAGAACCAAGTCGCTTATCAAGCAGCGAGTTTGCGAGTGAAATCAACGATGCGCTGTGCAGCTTCCAGGCATTCATCAACTTCGGCCACAAGTGCCATCCGAATTCGGTTTGCGCCAGGATTGATGCCGTGTGCTTCGCGCGCAACATAACTACCTGGCAAAACCGTCACATTATATTCTGCGTAGAGACGCTTGGCGTATTCTGCGTCGGTGATTCGAGCAAGTTTGTCGACCTTGGCCCAGAGATAAAAACCGGCATCGGGCAAGGCGACATCAAGCACCTCGGACAACATCGGCGTGACTTGCTTGAACTTGCGAATATATTTTTCGCGATTTTGTTCCACATGATGCTCATCGTTCCAAGCTGCGATCGATGCGGCTTGTACGGATGGACTCATCGCACTGCCATGGTAAGTGCGGTAAAGCAGAAATTGTTTGAGGATGTTTGCATCACCCGCTACGAAACCAGAGCGCATGCCCGGTACATTGGAGCGCTTGGATAAACTGGAAAATGCTACCAAGCGCTGATACCCTCGTCCGAGCTGATGCGCCGCTTGCATAGCCCCCAGTGGCGCCGTGTCACCAAAATAAATTTCGGAATAGCACTCGTCGGCAGCGATCACAAACCCATGCTGATCTGATAACGCGAAAAGTGTTTTCCAATCATCCAGCGTGAGTACCGCGCCAGTGGGATTACCGGGCGTGCAGATATACAGCAGTTGGACGCGCGGCCAAACTTCGGCCGGTACTGCAGAAAAATCTGGTGCGAAATTTCGTGACGGGTCAGAGTTGACGAAGAATGGCTCAGCGCCAGCCAGAAACGCGGCGCCTTCGTAGATTTGATAAAACGGGTTGGGGCACACCACCACTGCTTTGGCGGTTGGGTCAATCACCACCTGCGCCAGCGCGAATAAAGCCTCACGTGAGCCGTTCACAGGCAGTACATCCGTTGCCGGATTCAGGATGGGCAACTGATAACGTCGCTCCAGCCAGCGGCAAATCGCACGTCTGACCTGGTCTGTGCCTGC
>CAZZMV010000069.1:0-8837 GCA_964655425.1 uncultured Bifidobacterium sp. | reverse complement strand
AAACGCCGGTTACAACGCGATCAATCCCAGCTCAGCGCACCGCCCGTCTGGTACTCGATCACGCGGGTCTCAAAGAAATTACGCTCCTTCTTTAGATCGATCATCTCGCTCATCCAAGGGAACGGATTTTCTTCCTGCTCAAACAAAGGCTCCAGACCAATCTGCATCGCACGCCGATTAGCGATGAAACGCAGATAGCTCTTGAACATAGGTGCGTTCAACCCCAACACACCCCGCGGCATTGTATCCTCGGCATAGCGATATTCCAACTCCACCGCCTTGAGAAATAATGCGCGGATCTCCTCTTTGAAGCTGGGTGTCCAGAGGTGCGGGTTCTCGAGCTTGATGGTGTTGATCAGGTCGATACCGAAATTGCAGTGCATCGACTCGTCGCGCAGGATGTACTGGTACTGCTCGGCAGCGCCCACCATCTTGTTCTGACGGCCCAGCGCCAGGATCTGGGTAAAACCAACGTAGAAGAACAGGCCTTCCATCATGCAGGCAAACACAATCAGCGACTTCAGCAGCTGCTGGTCGGCCTCGGGCGTGCCGGTTTGGAACGTGGGGTTAGTTAGGGTGTCGATGAACGGGATCAGGAACTCATCCTTATCGCGGATCGACTTGACCTCGTGGTACGCATTGAAGATCTCGCCCTCGTCCAGGCCCAGCGACTCCACGATGTACTGATAGGCGTGGGTGTGGATGGCCTCTTCAAACGCCTGACGCAGCAGGTACTGGCGGCACTCCGGCGCAGTAATGAAGCGATACGTACCCAGCACGATATTGTTGGCGGCGAGCGAGTCGGCCGTCACGAAAAAGCCGAGGTTACGCTTCACCAAGCGACGCTCATCCTCGGTCAGGCCGTTCGGGTTCTTCCACAGCTCGATATCGCGCTGCATGTTGATTTCCTGCGGCATCCAGTGGTTGGCGCAGCCGGCGAGATACTTGTCCCAAGCCCACTTGTACTTGAACGGGACCAGTTGGTTGACATCGGTCTGGCCGTTGATGATGCGCTTGTCGACCGCATTCACGCGGTTGCTGGCATCTGCGCGCGGCTCAGTGCGCGCCAAAATGCCGGGGTCGAGCGCGGCATCGGCCAAGGGTGCGAAGGGCGGCGTAGGCATCACCTGTTGCAGTCGCGGAGGTTGGGTAGCTCGCGGCGCCACTGCAGCGGTTTCGTCATCCCAAGAGAGCATGTTGTGTTCCTTTTGTTGCGTGAGTCTGGAAGGATAAATTCTTTTTTCAACGATGGCTTGAGCAGCCTCTGACGACTCAAGCCTATCGATGTTTACTGGCAAGCCTCGCACTCGTCGAAGCCGGGGTCGCCGGGTCGCAAGTAACAAGCCGCACCATCGGCCGCTGCCGCAGCTGCTGCCACCGGCACATCAGCCGAGACTGCATTCAGCGAGCCGGTCTTGGTGGTGGACTTCTCGACATGGGTCGCAGCCATGGTGCGCAGGTAATAGGTCGTCTTCAGGCCACGCAACCAAGCAAGTTTGTAAGTCTCGTCGAGACGCTTGCCGGATGCGCCTGCCATGTAGATGTTGAGCGACTGCGCCTGATCGATCCACTTTTGACGACGCGACGCGGCTTCTACCAGCCAGCTTGGGTCAACTTCGAATGCAGTGGCATACAGCGCGCGCAAATCTTCAGGGATGCGGTCGATACGTGCCAAGCTGCCATCGAAATACTTGAGATCGGCGACCATCACCTCATCCCACAATCCGCTCGCTTTCAAGTCACGCACCAGATACTCGTTGATGTCGGTGAACTCGCCAGACAAGTTCGACTTGACGTACAGGTTTTGGTAAGTCGGCTCGATACATGCCGAGACACCGATGATGTTCGAAATAGTCGCAGTCGGCGCAATCGCCACGCAGTTGGAATTACGCATGCCGTATTGCTTGATACGCGCGCGCAGTGCCTGCCAATCCATGGTCTCGGTGGTATCAACTTCGAGATAACCGCCACGCTCCTCTGCCAACAATTTCAGTGAGTCTTGCGGCAGGATGCCGCGATCCCACAGCGAGCCACGATAAGAGCTATAGGCGCCGCGCTCTTCCGACAACTCGGTCGATGCCATGTAGGCGTAGTAACAGACCGCTTCCATCGAGCGATCGGCAAACTCTACGGCTTCTTTCGATGCATAGGGCACGCGCATCATGTGCAGGCAGTCCTGGAAGCCCATGATGCCCAGACCCACCGGACGGTGACGCAAGTTGGAATCGCGCGCTTTCTTGACCGAGTAGTAGTTGATATCGATCACGTTGTCGAGCATGCGCATCGCGATACGAATCGTGCGCTGCAGCTTTTCATGATCGAGCTTGCCGTCTTTCATGTGCGCCGGCAAATTCACCGAGCCGAGATTGCAGACTGCGATCTCGCTATCGTTAGTGTTCAGCGTGATCTCGGTACAAAGATTCGAGCTGTGCACCACACCGGTGTGCTGCTGCGGCGAGCGAATGTTGCATGGATCTTTGAAGGTGATCCAAGGATGCCCGGTCTCGAACAGCATCGACAGCATCTTGCGCCACAAATCGATTGCCTGCACTTTTTTGAACAGCTTCATCTCGCCGGAGGCACAACGCGCCTCGTAGCGCAAATACGCTTCCTCGAATTTCTTGCCGTACAGGTCGTGCAGATCTGGCACATCAGAAGGCGAGAACAGCGTCCACTCGCCCTTCTCCATCACGCGCTTCATGAACAGATCAGGAATCCAGTTCGCGGTGTTCATGTCATGCGTACGGCGGCGATCATCGCCGGTGTTCTTGCGCAGATCGAGGAACTCTTCAATATCCAAGTGCCAAGTTTCGAGGTAAGCGCAGACGGCGCCTTTGCGCTTGCCACCCTGATTCACCGCGACAGCGGTGTCGTTCACCACTTTCAGAAAAGGCACTACACCTTGCGATTTGCCATTGGTGCCCTTGATGTGTGCGCCCAGCGCGCGCACCGGCGTCCAGTCATTACCCAAACCACCCGCGTATTTGGCGAGCAAGGCATTTTCCTTGATGGCTTCGTAAATACCGTCGAGGTCATCCGCCACCGTGGTCAGGTAGCAGGAAGAGAGCTGCGAACGCTGCGTGCCGGAATTGAACAGCGTCGGCGTCGAACTCATGAAGTCAAAGCTCGACAGCAAATGATAGAACTCGATGGCGCGCGCTTCACGATTGATTTCATTCAGCGCCAAGCCCATCGCGACCCGCATGTAAAACGCCTGCGGCATCTCGATACGCGTACCCTGCACATGCAGGAAGTAACGGTCGTATAGCGTTTGCAGACCAAGGTAGCCAAACTGCAGATCACGCTCCGGCAACAACGCAGCGGCCAGCTTGGCCAGATCAAACTGCGCCAGCTTGGCGTCGAGCAGCTCGGCATCGATACCACGCTTGATAAAACGCGGGAAATAATCGATGTAGGCTTCGCCCGCGTCGGCTTGCGCCACCTCGCGGCCAAATACTTCTTTACGAATGGTGTGCATCAGCAAGCGTGCGGTGACCTGGCTATACGCCGGATCTTTTTCCATCAACGCACGCGCCGCAAGAATCGCTGATTTGTACAGCTCTTCAACCGGCACACCGTCGTACAGGTTGCGCACAGTCTCGTGCAAGATTGCGTCGGCGTCGACATGCTTCTCCAGGCCGATGCAGGCGGCGCTGATCATTTTCTTCAGCTTGTCGTGATCAAGCGGCACTCGCTGACCATCGACATCGATTTGAATCGCAGCGACATTCGGCTCGGCGGTGCCTTTGGCCTGTTGCTGCTGCGCGCGCTCTTCCTGCCGCTTGGCGCGATACAACACATAGGCACGCGCCACATCGTGCTCACCCGAGCGCATCAGCGCGAGTTCGACTTGATCCTGAATATCTTCGATGTGGAAAGTACCGCCGGCCGGCTGGCGACGTACCAAGGCATTCACCACGCCATAGGTAAGTTGCTCGACTAATTCGCGCACACGCGCCGAAGCTGCGCCTTGACCACCGTTCACGGCAAGGAAAGCCTTGGTCATGGCAATTGAAATCTTGGATGGCTCAAAACCAACCACGGCGCCATTGCGCCGAATGATGCGGTACTCGGACAACGCTGCCGTATGGGCTGGCGTGGAGGGCGCGAGCGCTGGCGCGATCGGCGCGAACTCGGGCAAAACCTTGCCGGTAGTTTCCTGAGAAGTAAGCACTGCGCCTCCTGAAAAAAACGCCGGATTCGTCGATCCGGTTGTTTGGTGTATGCCGGGTGAGCTCCCGACACTGTTATCGATTTTTCCCCAATCCAGCCGTCCACGCATTGCGCGTGAGGACTCGCATTGAAAAAATGGTTACTGCTGATGGGCTCCGACCAATCCCGATTTTGGTCGGAATATTCCGAAAAACCGCGGTCGCACTTGTGGTGCCAAGTCGGATCAGTTGGAACGCTTTGCCACTAGATCTAGTGGATTGGCGGCTAGCAGGTACTAATTGTAGTGCTCCAGCGCTCAAGTTGCAACCGGTTTTTAGACCAAATCAGATAGGAAAACTTACTTCCGACACTGCTTTTGAGGCTGTTGGCAGATTCGCATTTTGCAGTGCCGCGAGCGCACTACGAAAGTGCATCCAATCAAAACTTGGACCGGGATCGGTCTTGCGTTCAGGCGAAATATGCTGGTGACCACACACATCGGTAATGGGATGAGCACTTAACAACGCATTGGTTACCGCGGCGAGTGTTGCATATTGCGCATCGCAATAATCATCGGTGTCGGTACCTTCGAGTTCTATGCCGATGGAAAAATCATTGCAGCGATCTTGCCCTTGGTAATTCGACAACCCGGCATGCCATGCGCGCGCATGGGTTGCGACAAACTGCAGCAACTCACCATCACGCCGAATCAGAAAGTGAGACGAGACCCGCAAGCCACGTAGCTGCGCAAAGTATGGGTGCGCATCACAATCCAACCGGTTGGCGAACAGATCTTCGATGTAGTGCCCGCCAAATTCACCCGGCGGCAAGCTGATGTTGTGAATTACCAGCAAGCGAATCTCGGCGCCATCGGGGCGCGCATCAAAGTTAGTGCATTCAACGCGCCGCGCGCGATGGCACCAACCGTGCGGATCAATCGTGTAAACGGATTCAGTCGTACTCATGAATAGCCAGTCTTTGCATGCGATACCTTAACTGTCGCAAGCTTATCCCAAGCAAGTGCGCCGCTTGCACTCGCTGAAAACGAGCCTGCCGCAATGCGCGCCGCACCAAGGCACGTTCGACCGCATGCAAATGGGTTCTCAGGCAGAGCGGCAACCCGACGCCCGCTTGATCAATCACATCACTGACTGGTTCTGTGCTGTCAGGCATCTGAACTGCAGGCTCGAACTGCAAATCCTCGGCTTCGATCACCTGATCAGGCACCAGCGCCAGTGCTCGTTCAAGAATATTTTCCAACTCACGCACATTGCCCGGAAATGCATGGGTACACAAGCGCGCCATGGCGGCCGGCGACAATACCGCTCGATGGCCACCCGACAAGCGGTTCAAGATCGCTGTACTCAACAGCGGAATATCTTCGCGCCGCTCTCGCAGCGGCGGCAGGCGCAGCTCAATCACCTGCAAGCGGTAATACAAATCCTGTCTGAACTCACCGCGCCGTACCGCCTCGGCCAAGTCACGGTTGGTGGCAGACACAATGCGCACATCGACCGGCTCTTCACGCTGCCCACCGAGTTTGCGAACACGACGTTCTTGCAATGCGCGCAATAGCTTGACCTGCATTGATGACGGCAGCTCGGCGACTTCATCCAGAAATAAAGTTCCTCGATGGGCCGCCTGAAAAAAACCACCACGCTCCTCGTGCGCACCTGTAAATGCGCCCCGACGATGGCCAAAAAATTCGGACTCCATCAAGGCCTCGGGGATCGCACCGCAATTCACCGCGATGAACGGGTGTGTGCCACGCCGGCTGTGACTATGCAAATCGCGCGCAGCCAACTCCTTGCCGCTACCGGACTCACCTACAATCGCCACCGCTGCATCGCTATCGGCAATACGTACAATTTGCTCACGCAGCGCGCGCATGGCGGGGGCTTCACCGATCAGCCGAAAAACAGCAAAGCTCGAACTTTGAAAAGTAGCGCTCAATCTGCACTCGTCAGAAAAACAAAACGCGCAAGGGTAAGCGAATCGCGTAGCCGCCGAAACCCAATGCGGATGGAATGCAACAGTCAGTGACGCTTGCGGCGATCAGCGACAGTCAGTTTTCGGGGTGATTGGCGTGACGCGCGCGATGATCTTCGCTGCAGTAATACAAAGCGCCCGTACCGGTCACGGATTCAGACAAGGGAAGATGAATACCGCACTGAGCGCAAGCGACCATTTTTTCTGGTGCTTGATGCGCTTGGGTAGCTTGTGATGAGTCTGATGACTGGGCAGATTGTGGCGCAGCGGTCGAAGCCTGCGACGGGTTATTTGATTCAGCGCGTGCCTCCGAGGCCGCGGCTGACTTCTTGCCGAGATACCAGCGCCAACCAAGGTATAACAGTAACGCCCATAACAAGTACTTCATGCCACACCCCACCGAGCGCACCGGCTGCGCAGCAATGGCCAGCACACCACGAGACATGACGCAAAGGTGATTGACAGTATCAGTACAAGCTTAAACACAGGCACTTGCATGACTTCAGTGTACACCACGGCATCACGCGAATGCGCTTGGCGCTGGGGTAGAATCAAGCGCAAATTCGCTAAAGAAGTTGTGCGCTTTGGCTGACACAACATTAATCCGAACCACCCCCCATCCCCATGCTGAACAACCTCACCCAACGCCTCGCCAAGGTCGTCAAGACCATGCGCGGCGAAGCGCGTTTAACTGAATCAAACACTGCCGAGATGTTGCGCGAAGTTCGACTTGCGCTGCTTGAAGCCGATGTTGCGCTCCCTGCAGTGCGCGAGTTCATCGCCAGGGTCAAGGAAAAAGCAGTAGGTGAGGAAGTGATCGGTTCGCTCACCCCGGGTCAGGCATTGGTTGGTGTGGTGCATGATGAATTAGCCAAACTGATGGGCGCTGATCTCGGACCTGAAGCCGCACAGCTCTCGTTTGCGACGCAGCCGCCGGCCATCATTCTGATGGCGGGTTTACAAGGTGCAGGTAAAACTACGACCGTCGGCAAGCTCGCCAAATATCTGCAAGAACAGAAAAAGAAAAAAGTACTGACCGTCTCCACCGACGTCTACCGACCCGCCGCCATCGGGCAATTGGAAACGGTCGCCGGCCAAGTGGGCGCTGACTTTTTTCCATCACAAACATCGCAAAAGCCGGTGGATATTGCAAACGCGGCCGTCGATTGGGCAAAGAAACACCATCACGACGTGTTGCTGATTGATACCGCCGGCCGCTTGGGTATCGATGAGGCGATGATGGCCGAGATCAGCGCGCTGCATGCCGCCGTCAAGCCAATCGAGACCTTGTTCGTGGTCGACGCCATGCTGGGGCAAGACGCTATCAACACCGCACGCGCATTCAATGACGCATTACCGCTCACCGGTATCGTATTGACCAAGCTGGATGGCGATGCACGTGGCGGCGCCGCGCTATCGGTGCGCCATATCACCGGCAAACCGATCAAGTTCGCTGGTGTGGCCGAGAAGCTGGATGGCTTGGAGGCCTTCGACCCGGCACGTATGGCCAACCGCATCCTCGGCATGGGCGACATTCTGGCGCTGGTCGAAGAAGCGAAAAAAGGCGTTGATCTCGCTGCCGCACAAGATCTCGCTCAGAAAATCAAGGTGGGCGGTAAATTCGATCTGAACGACTTCAAGGCGCAGATTTCGCAAATGAAGAAGATGGGTGGGCTGTCCGGGCTGATGGACAAGCTGCCATCGCAACTACAGCAGGCAGCTGCCAGCGCCAACATGGGGCAAGCCGAAAAGCAGGTGCGCCGTATGGAGGGCATCATCAACGCCATGACCCCGCAAGAGCGTGCCAAGCCCGATCTGATCAAGGCCTCGCGCAAGCGTCGTATCGCCGCAGGCGCAGGTGTACAGGTACAGGAAGTGAACCGCTTGCTCAGCCAATTCGACCAAATGCAGTCAATGATGAAGAAGTTCAAAGGCGCCGGCATGATGAAAATGATGCGCGGTATGAAGGGTATGTTGCCCGGCCTACGCTAACGCCAACCCACCTGCATCACCTCCCCTGTAGCGCATCGCTGCACCCATCACACCGCCGAAGATGATTTTTCACTCTGCGCCAGAGTGAAAAATCATTCGTTTCCCCCTAAAAAACACTTGCATCTGAAACAAAACCCTAAGACCATTGGCGCTGCGTTGATTAGCGCAATTTTTCACCACGAAAGTAAAGGAGGTTCATCAATGGCTACAGCCAAAAAAGCGGCAAAGAAAAAACCTGCCGCCAAAAAGCCAGCAGCAAAGAAAGCCGTGAAGAAGACAGCGGCCAAGAAGGCGCCGGCGAAAAAAGTCGCGGCCAAGAAGCCGGTAGCAAAGAAAGCCGTTGCAAAGAAAGCGCCCGCTAAAAAAGCAGTCGCCAAGAAAGCAGCAAAGAAGGCCACCACTCGCAAGCCGAACGCCGCCTTCATGAAACCGATGACTCCCTCCGCCGTACTGGCCGCCGTGATTGGCTCAAGCCCGATGCCACGCACCGATGTCACCAAGAAGGTCTGGGACTACATCAAGAAACACAAGCTGCAGGATGCCGTGAATCGCCGCAACATCAACGCCGACGACAAACTGAAAGCCGTCTTTAACGGCAAGAAGACTGTCTCGATGTTCGAGATGACCAAACTCATCTCTGGCCACTTGAAGTAAGCTTCAGGGACCGAACAAAAACGCCCGCAGCATTGCGGGCGTTTTTGTTT
>CAZZMV010000068.1:2428-9087 GCA_964655425.1 uncultured Bifidobacterium sp. | reverse complement strand
GCTTTCAATCCGCTACCGCATACTTTGTTGATCGTCATGGCCGGCACCATGTCGGGTAGACCTGCCTTGATCACTGCCTGACGCGCTGCGTTTTGTCCGACACCTGCAGTCAGTACCTGCCCCATCAACACTTCGCTGATGTGCGCGGGGTCGACACCGGTTTTCGCCACCAATCCTTTAATGACATGGGCGCCCAGCTCGGCGGCAGGGACTTTGGCGATGGTGCCGCCGAATTTTCCGACCGCAGTGCGAGCGGCGGCGACGATAACAACTTCATTCATTATTGTTCTCCGTAGGGACCTTCGATGAAAAAACCTTTAACGATCGTGCCAAGCGCGAAACATGAAAGCCGAATTACAAAGCGCTTCATGCTAGCAATCACGACCTGAAAATTTTTGACTATGGTCAATTTCGTGTAACACCGCTGTCAGACGGAGCGGTTCAGACCATTGGGATGCGTAGTTGATAACTGCAACGATCAGCGCACACAGCAATTTGCACACGCGACATTATATTTCAGCGAACCGTCTCGCTGCTGCATTGCGGTGCGGTTTGCGTCTAAATTTAGTGCTGTTGCCGGTGTAGCAAGCGTACCGGTAACTGTTTATTTGTTAACGCACGATGGAGAATTTTGTAAGTATCGAGATCGAATGCGGGCCGCGATGGTGATTGATCGAGCAAATCATGGATTTCATCGTCGGCATGCGCGGTGCCAAGATAGCACCAGTTGTTAACAACATGAACATCCGTTCGATCGGCGCCGCGCTCGATCAAGCCAACTGCACCGGGATACGGCCAGGTATCGACGCGCAGTTTGGCCAATGCGGCTTCCATACGCGCGCGATGAAAAGATTCCGGCTCTTTGCCCACGCAAACGCCGTTGCAGCGCTTGAGTTGCCAATTAAAGCAGGGTTTTTGCGGTCCGCTTCGGCGTTCAAGTCCAAGCTGAACCAAACAAAGTTGATGCGATTCGGCAAGTGAGCGCAGCGCGTTCTCAGCTTTACGTTTGCCTGAAAAAAGGCCGAACAAGCGATCAGCGCAACCAAAGTCCTGCTCGCTGGCGTGTGTGAGTACTGGCATCAGGTGGCCAAAATTATTTTCCACCAACTGCCAAGCACACAAATCACCCTGCCGACGCAGCTTTTGGTTATGTACCGGTTGCAGCGATTTGACCAAGCTGGCTTCGAGCAATAGCGCACCAATTTCACCAGCAGTTTCTCGCACCTCGATACGGTTCAGTTGCTGTGACAGTCGCATTTCTTTGTACGCCTTGTGATCGGCGTTGAAGTGCGACATGACACGCTGGCGCAAGCGCACACTTTTGCCGACATACAGCGGCAATTCATTTTCGCCATAGAACAGATACACCCCGGGTGTATCGGGTATGCCGTCCAATGCATCCGGTGGTAGTTGCGACGGCAAACTCGGTCGCTGCAGCAGCGTATGAATCGCCGCATCAAACGTTTCAGCGGGTAGTGTTTGACGCAGCTTTTGCCACAGTTGCCATAGCAAGTCGGCATCAGCCAATGCCCGGTGACGCGTGTCAGCGCGCAACTGATGACGCTCGACCAAGGTATCCAGGTTGTGCCTGCGTTCATTGGGGAATAGCGCGCGCGATAGTTTTACCGTACACAGCACATCCGGCTTGAAGCTGAAGCCGAGCTGTTCGAAGGCGTTGCGCAAAAAGCCGTAATCAAAGCGAGCGTTGTGCGCAATGAAGAGTGCACCTTGCAGACGTTCGTGCAGTGCTGGAGCCAGCTCGGCGAAGGTCGGCGCTTTGCGCACCATGTCATTGCTGATGCCTGTCAGGCTTTGAATGAACGCGGGTATCGGTAAACCCGGGTTCACCAGCGTCGACCAGTGCTTTGCCACACCTGCCGAGTTGACTTCCACCAGTCCGATTTCAGTAATGCGGTCCACCGTCGGATTAGCGCCGGTGGTTTCCAGGTCAATAAAGACCAGCGTTTCGCTTGGCATGCAGATCAGGCGCGAATTTATCCGCCCCAGCTGTCCTTCAGCGTGACGATGCGGTTGAATACAGGGCGCCCGGGCAAGGAATCGACGCGATCAGCAACAAAATAACCGTGGCGCTCGAACTGAAAACGGTCATCTGGTTTTGCCTGCTCGGCACCGGGCTCGAGGTAGGCGCTAATCACTTGTAATGCATTCGGGTTAAGCGAGGGTTTGAAGTCTTTGCCGCCCGCATCGGGGTGTGGATCTTTGAATAGTCGGTCGTACAGTCTTATCTCTGCTTTGACTGCATGCGAGGCTGATACCCAGTGGATATTGCCTTTGACCTTGTAGTTGTTAGCGCCTGCTGTACCGCTTTTACTGTCCGCAAAATAATTGCAATGTACGGCGACGATATTGCCATCAGCATCTTTATCGCACCCGGTGCATTCGATTACAAAGCCGTACCGCAGGCGAACACGATTACCGGGGAACAGCCTGAAATAGCCTTTGCTCGGTACTTCCATGAAGTCTTCTTGCTCTATCCACAGCTCGCGCGATAAATAAAATTCACGATGACCCCGTTCGGGGTGATGCGGATGCACGGGTGCGGTACACAGTTCACTTTGGTCTGACGGGAAGTTGTCAATAACGAGCTTGAGTGGGTTCAGCACCGCCACAATACGCGGCGCGATTGGATCAAGATCGTCGCGCAGCGCACCTTCCAACACGCTCATGTCAATCCAGCTGTCCGCCTTGGCGACGCCGATGCGTTCTGCGAACAGCTGTATCGATGAGGGCGTGTAGCCGCGTCGACGGATGCCGACGATGGTTGGCATGCGCGGGTCGTCCCAGCCATCGACAATTTTTTCTTCGACTAATTGCAGCAGCTTGCGCTTGCTGGTGATGGCATAGGTAAGATTGAGACGTGCGAACTCGAATTGTTCAGGCAGACGCTGAGGAAAAAAACCACCCTCCGCCAGACGCGCCAGAATCCAGTCATAAAACGGTCGGTGATCCTGAAACTCCAGGGTGCAGATCGAGTGTGAAACATTTTCTATGGCATCTGACACCGGGTGCGCATAGTCATACATCGGGTAAATGCACCAGGTGTCGCCGGTGCGATGATGATGCGCGTGCCGAATACGATAAATCGCCGGATCGCGCATATTCATGTTGGGTGACGCCATGTCAATTTTCGCGCGCAGCACATGCTCACCATCTTTGAACATGCCCGCTCTCATTTTTCGTAGCAGATCCAACGACTCATCCGCTGAGCGATCACGAAATCGCGAGTTCTTGCCCGGCTCACTGAAGCTGCCACGGTTCGCAGCCATCTCGTCAGCGCTTTGGCTATCAACATAAGCATGTCCGGCACTCACCAGCCACTCGGCCATTTCGTACATCAAATCAAAATGGTCGCTGGCAAAATACTTGTGTTCGCCTTGTGCATCCTTCCATGAGAAGCCGAGCCACTCGACGCTATCGATAATGGTATCAACGTACTCCTGCTCTTCTTTGGTCGGGTTGGTGTCATCAAAACGTAAATGGCATCGACCACCATAATCGCGCGCCAAACCAAAATTCAGACAGATCGATTTGGCATGACCGATGTGCAAGTAGCCGTTTGGCTCGGGCGGAAAGCGGGTGATGACACTAGGTAGTACGGCGCCTTGTCGATCGACGCGACCGGCATATTTGCCGCTCTGCTGGTCTGCTTCGATAATGCCGCGCAAAAAATTGGACGGCGCGCTTGGCGCACCGCTGCCGCTGTCATGACTCATGGATAGGGAAGATAATCGGTGGAATTTCGACTTGCATTCTACCGTAGCGGCGCGTTTCAATCGGCCGCCTGATCCACACTGACAGAACTTGATGATGTGGTCCTTCCCGAAAATTATTGCGCACCGCGGCGGTGGCACGCTGGCACCGGAAAATACGCTGGCCGCGTTACGTTGTGGCTACGAGCGTGGTTTTCGTGCGGTCGAATTCGACGTGATGATGCTGGTCGATGGTGCGCTCGTGCTGATGCATGACACAGAATTGGGTCGGACCGTTCCTGGGCGTGGACCCGTTATCGAGCAAACCTACGCGTCGCTTAGCGCTGTTGACGCGGGTGCCTGGTTTGCACCAGCGTTTGCCGGCGAGCGTGTACCCACCTTTGCCCATGCGGCACAGTTTTGTCTGCACCATGGCCTGAAAATGAATGTCGAGATCAAGCCCTTGCCCGGCATGGCGCAGGCCACCGGGCGCTGCGTGGCTGAGGCCTGCGCTGACCTGCCGGTTGATGCAGTCTTGCTATCGTCTTTTTCTGTGCAAGCCTTGCAGGCAGCGCAAGCTGCAGCCCCCGGCGTTGCGCGCGGCTTGCTGGTTGAAGCGGTGCCCTCGGATTGGCATCAGCAACTTGATCAGCTTGGTGCGATCGCGCTGCATGCGCAGGCCAGCCAGCTCACCGCTGCGCAAGCAGGCGCCATCAAGCATGCGGGGTTCGGTTTGATGTGCTACACCGTGAACGACCCTGAGCAGGCGCGCACCCTGTTTGCTTGGGGCGTCGATGCGATTTGTACCGATCGTTTAGACCTGATCGGGCCGGATTTTCAGTAGCGCTGTACCCTGAGTCGGCCTCACCTGACGGGTATAATCGCGAGCTTTTCGATGCGCCTCGCGTCGATAGCCGCACAACCTATACGCACCATGAAAGCATCCGACATACGAGAAAAATTTCTGCGCTTCTTCGAGTCGAAGGGTCACGCCGTTGTGCGCTCTTCGAGTCTGGTGCCTGGCAACGATCCAACGCTGTTGTTCACCAACTCGGGCATGGTGCAATTCAAGGATGTGTTTCTTGGCACCGAGAAACGCGACTATGTACGCGCTGCCTCGGTGCAGCGTTGTCTGCGCGCTGGCGGCAAGCACAACGATCTGGAGAACGTTGGTTACACCGCGCGGCATCACACATTTTTCGAGATGCTGGGTAACTGGTCATTCGGCGACTATTTCAAAAAAGAGTCGCTGGTCTGGGCTTACGAGTTGTTGACCGAGGTGTACGGTCTGCCAAAAGAGAAGCTGTGGGCAACGGTCTATCAAACCGACGATGAAGCGTATGACATCTGGACTAAAGTGATTGGCCTGCCGCCTGAGCGCGTAGTGCGTATCGGTGATAACAAAGGTGCGCCGTATGCCTCGGATAATTTTTGGCAGATGGCCGACACTGGTCCGTGTGGGCCCTGTTCTGAAATTTTTTATGATCATGGACCGGATATTTGGGGCGGGCCACCGGGCAGCGCCGAGCAGGACGGCGACCGCTACATAGAAATCTGGAACAACGTGTTCATGCAGTTCGATCGTCAGCTCGATCCTGCGACGGGTGAATACACGCTCACACCACTTCCCGCGCCATGTGTTGATACCGGCATGGGCCTGGAGCGACTAGCGGCGGTGCTGCAGCATGTGCACAGCAACTACGAGATTGATCTGTTCGATCGTCTGATCCGCGCTGCTGCGCGTGAGACTGGCACCAGCGATTTGAGTAATGCCTCACTGCGCGTGATTGCCGACCATATTCGTGCGTGCGCGTTTCTGGTGACCGATGGCGTGGTGCCCGGTAGTGAGGGCCGCGCTTACGTGCTGCGTCGTATCGTTCGTCGCGCACTGCGCCATGGCAATAAGCTCGGGCAAAACAAACCTTTCTTCTACAAGCTGGTGCCCGACTTGGTGCAAGAGATGGGCGAGGCTTACCCCGAGCTGGCTGATGCCGCCGAGCGCGTCATGAAGGTGCTCAAGCAGGAAGAAGAGCGCTTCGGCGAAACGCTGGAAAACGGCATGAAAATTCTCGAGGCAGCGTTGGCCAAAGACCCGGGTCGTCTCGATGGCAAGACGGCATTCACGCTGTATGACACCTATGGCTTTCCGATTGATCTGACCGCGGATATTTGTCGTGAACGTGATGTCACGCTCGACGAAGCAGGCTTTCACACGGCGATGGAGAAGCAGAAATCAACCGCGCGTGCGGCCGGCAAGTTTGAATCGGCTACCAGCGTTGACTACAGTGGACCAAAAACAAGTTTCACCGGTTATGAAAAACTCGTCGATCACGGCAAGGTACTGGCCATATTCGTCGAGGGTGTGTCGGTGCAGCGTATCGAAGCTGGCCAGACGGCGATGATCGTGCTCGACACCACGCCGTTTTACGCCGAGTCAGGTGGGCAAGCCGGTGATGTCGGGTTAATTGAAACTGACCACAGCAGCTTCGAAGTCGCTGACACGCAAAAAATTCAGCCCGACGTATTCGGGCATCACGGTACGTGTCGCATGGGTGCATTGTCGGTCGGCGACGCAGTCACCAGCAAGGTCGATGCGCATGTGCGTGCGGCGACCATGCGTAATCACTCCGCGACGCATTTAATGCACAAGGCCTTGCGCGTTGTGCTGGGCGGGCATGTCATGCAAAAAGGATCGTTGGTGGACAAAGACAAGACTCGTTTTGACTTCAGCCACAACGCGCCGCTTACTGCAGATGAAATTCGTCGCATCGAGGCATTGGTCAATCATGAGATCTTGAGTAACGCTGCCACTTCAGCCCAGCATATGGGCTATGACGATGCGATCAAGGCCGGGGCGATGGCCCTGTTTGGCGAAAAATATGGCGACGTGGTGCGTGTGCTTGGCATCGGCTCATCGACCGAACTGTGCGGCGGCACGCATGTGCTTCG
>CAZZMV010000068.1:0-2328 GCA_964655425.1 uncultured Bifidobacterium sp. | reverse complement strand
GTGTTGGCAGCGACGCTTGATGGCGCGGATGTGCCGACCTTGCGCAGCGTGATGGACAAAATGAAAGACAAGCTGAAGACAGCTGCGATCGTGCTGGCGACTGTCAATGAAGGCAAGGTCAGCTTGATTGCCGGCGTGACTGCTGACGCGACAGCCAAGGTCAAGGCAGGTGAGTTGGTGAATCATGTGGCTCAACAAGTCGGCGGCAAGGGCGGAGGCCGCGCGGATATGGCGCAGGCTGGTGGTACTGACCCCAGCGGTTTGCCGGCAGCGCTGGCCTCGGTGCGCGGCTGGGTAGAGCAGCGGCTGGCAGGGTAGGCGCATGGAATTTCAAAAAGATCTGGATGCGCGTGGGCTGAAATGCCCGCTGCCCATCTTGCGGGCAAAAAAGGCGCTGGCTGACATGGGCAGCGGCGATGTATTGCGAATACAGGCGACCGACCCCGGCTCAGTACGCGACTTCAATGCTTTTGCACGCCAGACCGGCAACGCGCTGTTGGCGCACGAAGAGCATGCGCAGGCCGAGCCCAAAGAGTTCATCTTCTTCTTGCGCCGTAAATAGCGCCGTGCGCGCGCGGACGTTGCAGTTTTCGTCACAGCTGCCGCTGTCGCACGAGGACTGCCGTTCCCACCTATAATTTCGGGCTTTACGTTAACGTCAATTAGCCCCACCCGGGGCGCAGTCGGGGATTTCCATGAAAGTGCTGGTGCCGGTTAAGCGTGTGGTCGACTACAACGTCAAAGTACGCGTCAAGTCGGATGGTAGTGGTGTCGACATCGCCAACGTCAAAATGTCGATGAATCCGTTTGATGAAATCGCAGTTGAAGAAGCAATGCGAATCAAAGAAGCAGGCAAAGCCACCGAGGTGGTGGCGGTGTCTTGCGGCGTGACGCAATGTCAGGAAACCTTGCGTACTGCGATGGCGATTGGTGCCGATCGCGCGATTTTGGTTGAGACTGCACCTGAGCTCGACCTTCAACCGCTCGCTGTCGCGAAATTATTGAAAGCATTAGTCGACAAAGAACAGCCACAACTGGTGATTCTTGGTAAGCAGGCGATTGATGACGACTGCAATCAGACCGGGCAAATGCTGGCCGCACTACTTGGTTGGCCGCAAGCGACGTTTGCCTCGAAGCTGGTGATTGAAGATGGCAAGGCATCGGTCACCCGTGAGGTCGATGGTGGGCTTGAGACGGTGGCGCTGCAACTTCCAGCGATTGTCACCACCGATCTGCGCCTTAACGAGCCCCGCTACGTGACGCTGCCCAACATCATGAAAGCCAAGAAAAAGCCGCTCGATATCGTCAAGCCGGATGAATTGGGCATTGATGTGACACCGCGACTCAAAACCTTGAAAGTAAGTGATCCGCCCAAGCGTTCGGCGGGCACCATGGTCCCGGATGTTGCAACGCTAGTAGCGAAATTGAAGAACGAAGCCAAAGTAATTTAACACCCGCCTTTGCAAAAGCTTGCTGACACGGGTGCACATACTCGCCGCGCCTGCCAAATGGTCTGTGCCAGTGTGATTGGTCGGCGTATTTGAATCAGAGGCGCCATGAGTACGAATAAAAAGGAATCCACATGACTGCATTAGTCATTGCCGAACACGATAACGCATCGCTGAAAGCCAGCACCTTGAACACCGTGACTGCGGCGGCGCAATGTACATCGGATGTTCACGTGCTGGTCGCAGGGCATCAGTGTGATGCGGCAGCTTCGGCCGCAGCGCAGATCGCCGGTGTAACCAAGGTCATCGTTGCGGATCACGCTGCATTGGCCGATGGGCTGGCTGAAAATGTGGCTGCGCAAGCGCTGGCAATTGCAAACGGTTACACGCACATTCTCGCCCCCGCAACCGCGTACGGAAAAAATATCTTGCCACGGGTTGCTGCGTGTCTCGACGTTGGCCAGATCTCGGAAATCACCAAGGTCGATGCACCGGATACGTTCGAGCGGCCGATTTATGCGGGCAATGCGATTGCTACGGTGCAGGCGGTTGATGCGATTAAAGTCATCACGGTACGCGCAACAGGCTTTGATGCTGCCGCAACCGGCGGCAGTGCAGCTATCGAAAAGATTGAATCAGTCGCTGACTCGGGCAAGTCGAGCTTTGTGTCGCGCGAATTAGCCAAGTCCGATCGCCCGGAACTCACTGCAGCGAAAGTGATTGTTTCAGGCGGTCGTGGCATAGGCTCAGCAGAAAATTTCAAAATTCTCGAACCGCTGGCCGATAAGCTGGGTGCTGCAATGGGCGCATCGCGCGCTGCAGTCGATGCCGGTTATGTACCGAATGACTGGCAGGTCGGGCAGACCGGCAAAATCGTTGC
>CAZZMV010000067.1:0-9121 GCA_964655425.1 uncultured Bifidobacterium sp. | reverse complement strand
AGTAAGCTTCAGGGACCGAACAAAAACGCCCGCAGCATTGCGGGCGTTTTTGTTTTCAGCGGGCGACTGTCAGTTGGCCTTGTTGTAGCTCTCTATTGCCTTGGCCAAATCGCGATACTCCTCGCAGCCCTTGCCGCAAATGCCTTCCAGCGCTGCCAAATGCTCGGCGGCTTTCTCCGGTTGCTTGGCTTTCAGATACGCCTCGCCGATGTATTCATGCGCGCCGCGATGCTTCGGGTCGATCCGCAGCGCTTCTTTGTAGTGCACGAAGGATTTATCCAGATCGCCCAGCTGCCGGTAGGCATAGCCGAGATTATTCTGCACATCAGCGTTCTCAGGCATCTTTTGCGCCGCCTTGTTAAACGATTCCACCGCTGCTTTCCAGTCACGACGACCAATCGCTTTACTGCCGGCGACAAAGTCAGCATTTTCTTTATTTGCCGCAGCCGTCGTCGCGGCTGAATTTGCCATCACACTGGGCGACGCGCTTACTAACGCCAAAAGAAATATCAGCTTCTTCATTCCTTACTCCCCGATCACAATAAGAAAGACGCCACCAACAACGCCATCGACCCTTTAATAACGTCTTAATGCTGCCAGCGCCGCCAGGCTGCGCGAACCAACGTCGGATACTCTGCCCTACCTCTGCTGCCATTGTAGCGGCCCAGCGCGAGAAAAAGGTTACCCTTTTCCAGGTCCAGATACATTCTCAAAATCGAGCAGCCATAGCGCAGGTTGGTTTGCATGTTGAATAATTTAGCGGGTTGGCCATCCCCAATCGTGCGCGTCCAGAATGGCATCACTTGCATATAGCCTCGAGCACCTGCGCTGGAGATAGCGTACTTCCTGAACCCCGATTCAACCTGAATCAGCCCAAGTACCAATGCTGGTTCGAGCCCGGCACGGCGTGACTCGTACCAAACCGTTTGCAGAAACTCGCTGCGTATCATGGGGTCGGGCATGCGACTTTGTAGTCGGGTTGACATTAATGCCGACCACTGACGCCATGCATCCCGATCTTCGTAATTTGAAAACTCAAGCTGGGGCGGACGCGCGTCATTGATAGCGCGCGACAAGGCGAGCCGAACTGCATCGGCCAGTGCTTCTTCTTTTTGATTGCCGGCCTGCGTGTTATGGCAGTTCACACACAACAGGACAGCAAGCAGCCAGCGGGCAGCACAGAAAGCTGAGCGCTCGCTGCGCATGCTGATCAGGCCAACTTGGCCTTCAGGAAGTCGGTCATGTCAGCACGCGGTACTGGCGTAGCCGCTGTGTCGCGCCGACCTTGGTATTCGAGCTGACCCTCTTTCAAACCGCGCTCGCCGATCACCACACGATGCGGCACACCAATCAACTCCCAGTCGGCGAACATGACACCGGGGCGTTCGCCACGATCATCGAGCAAGACGTCGACACCCGCTTGCTGCAGGGCTGCGTACAACTCATCTGCGGCTGCTTTTACCGACTCGCTGCGGTCATAGCCAAGCGGGCAAAGCACGACTTCAAACGGCGCGATCGATGCCGGCCAGATAATGCCTTTATCGTCGTAGTTCTGCTCGATCGCAGCACCCAAAATACGCGTAATGCCGATGCCATAGCAACCCATTTGCATTAATTGCGGCTGGCCTTTTTCATCCAGATAGGTCGCTTTCATGTCGGCTGAGTAGCGCGTGCCAAGCTGAAACACGTGGCCCACTTCAATCCCGCGTTGAATCTCGAGTACCCCTTTGCCATCGGGTGACGGATCACCGGCCACCACATTGCGTATATCTGCAACCAAGGGCTCGGGTAAATCACGGCCCCAGTTGGCGCCGGTGTAGTGAAACCCTTCCTCGTTCGCGCCGCAAATAAAGTCGCTCATGATTGCTACGCTGCGATCGGCAACTACTTTGACTGGCTTGACGGTACCAATCGCGCCGAGATAACCGGGCTTGCACCCAAAGTGCTCAACGATCTCCGACTCGCTGGCAAAACGAAACGGACCCATGCCGGGCAATTTGCCTGCTTTGACCTCGTTGAGATCATGATCACCACGCAGCAGCAGTAACCAAATTTCACGACGACCATCTTCCTGTTCAACCGACAGCACGATGGATTTCACGGTCTGCGTTAGCGGCAAGCCCAACAAAGCGGCCACATCTTCACAGCGCTCTTTGCCCGGCGTTGGGGTCTTGGTGAGCGGCTGGGTTGGTGCGGCACGCGTCGTAGTGGGTGGCAGCGCCTCAGCGGCTTCGATATTGGCGGCGTAGTCGGAGGTGGGGCAATACACCAGCGCATCTTCACCGGTATCGGCAATGACATGAAACTCTTGCGAGCCCGAGCCACCGATCGCGCCATTGTCCGCTGCGACTGCGCGAAAGCTGAGTCCGAAGCGCTGAAAAATTCGGGTGTAGGCTTCAACCATCAATGCATACGAGTGCTGTAGTCCTTCGATATCACGATCAAAAGAATAGGCATCTTTCATGGTGAACTCACGCCCGCGCATCAAACCAAAACGCGGGCGGCGCTCGTCACGAAACTTGGTTTGTATGTGATAGAAGTTGACGGGTAGCTGACGATACGACTTGATCTCGCTGCGGGCAATGTCGGTGACCACCTCTTCCGAGGTGGGCTGCATGGCGTAATCGCGACCGTGGCGGTCTTTCAGGCGCAACAGCTCCGGGCCCATCTTTTCCCACCGACCGGTCTCCTGCCATAGCTCGGCGGGCTGAACTAAAGGCATCAGCAACTCGATGGCACCTGCGCGATCCATCTCCTCGCGCACGATGTGCTCCACCTTGCGAATCACGCGCAAACCCATCGGCAGGTAGTTGTAAATACCGGAGCCAAGGCGCCGAATCATGCCGGCACGTAGCATCAGTTGATGGCTGATGATCTCGGCATCGGCAGGCGCTTCTTTCAGGGTGGAGATAAAAAATCGGGAGGCGCGCATGAGAAAAAATTTTTAAAAATAGAGGGTTATAATCTGATGCAATTTTAAAGTATTCGCGGGCTCGCGCCGCGCGGATCGCAGCACCCTGGCGCTGTACCGCCTCGAAGATCAGGCATTGTTCTGCGCCGCCGCGACCACGACACGCTGCTTGCAAACTATTCGAGGTGGAACATGCTGGACCGTGAAGGCTATCGCCCGAACGTCGGCATCATCCTGCTAAATCACCAAAATGAAGTGTGGTGGGGCAAGCGGGTGCGTGAACATTCGTGGCAATTCCCGCAAGGCGGCATCAAGCACGGCGAGACGCCGGAACAAGCCATGTACCGCGAGCTGGAAGAAGAGGTCGGCTTGCGTGCCGAGCACGTAAAAATCATCGGCCGCACACGCGATTGGCTACGCTACGACGTGCCTGATCATTTCATCAAGCGCGAGGTGCGCGGTCACTACCGCGGCCAAAAACAAATCTGGTTCCTGCTGCGCATGATCGGTCGCGATACCGATGTCAACCTGCGCATTTCCGAACATCCCGAGTTCGACGCATGGCGCTGGCATGAGTACTGGGTACCACTCGATGTGGTGATCGAATTCAAGCGCGATGTTTATACCAAGGCACTTCAGGAGTTGTCGCGCTTTCTGCGCCCGACACAAGCCGGTCGGCGTTACGCGCGTGGCGCGAGTACTGCACCGATGGTCGAACCCACGGTCGATCCGACCATCGATCTAAGCGAGCCGAATCGCCCATGAACCCTACGCCGCTGCGCCGGTGCTTATCGCACTACCCGCAGATACTTTTGCTTGCTGTTGTATGGACGCTTTGTACCAGCGTCCATGCGGGTCTTTTCAGTGATGATGAAGACAAGGCAGTGCCAAAAGAAGAAGGCGCTCTGGCGCTACCCGCAGCACCCAAGGCTGACGATCTGCTGCGTTACACCGCAGGCCCGGGTAGCTCGATGACTTTTGCTATTGATGCAAAATCTGTCAGCGTTGGTGACGACCAGATTGTGCGATTCAGCAGTGTCATTACCAGTAACAGTGGCGTGGCGAATATCAGTTACGAAGGCATACGTTGCAAGACTGCCGAGCGCAAGCTTTATGCAACTGGCCGGCCTGATGGCAGCTGGAACACACTGCAGGATACCGAGTGGCGCCGCATTAGCAGTGCAGGCGCGAATAGCTACCAAGCCGCATTGATGAGAGACTTTTTCTGTGATGGCGAAGCAGTGGCAGGCAAGGCTGCCGTAATTGTTGAGCGAATCCGCCGAAAGAAACCACTTCGTTGATACATGGATCCCGGCCTGCGCCGGGATGACGCCAGAGAGGCAGGTGTGGTTCCATGCTCATCCCTCTGTATGGACAGACAATCGAATGCCAAAACACAGTGCTCGTTTCAACGCATTGACTGTTACTGAGCTATCAGGTTTAAACACTCGTCATTCCACCGAAGGCCGGAATCCAGAGACTTGACGGGTTGTCGTCAAAGCAAAACGAGATTGTCGCGATGAATCAGTTCATCTTCATCGACATAGCCTAGTATTACAGCAATCTCTGATGATGGCTTGCGCATGATTCTGCGCACCTCGGCACTGGGATAATTGCAAATACCGCGTGCGATGGCACGGCCATCGGCATCGACACAGGTCACTACATCGCCACGGCCAAATTCACCTTCGACACCCACCACGCCGATCGGCAGTAATGATTTACCCTCGCGCGCGATTTTTTGTACTGCGCCCTGATCCAGTACTAACTGTCCTGCGGTCTTCAGGTGATCTGCCATCCACTGCTTGCGTGCCGTGAGTCGTGCGGTTGGCGCAATCAGTTGCGTGCCTATCATCTCGCCTTGTGCAAGTCGGAGCAGCACATTTTCTTCGCGACCCCAGGCGATCACGGTATGGGCACCTGAACTCGCTGCGCGGCGTGCCGCAAGTATTTTGGTGAGCATGCCGCCGCTGCCGATACCGGTGCCAGCACCTCCCGCCATGGTTTCCAATTTAGGGTCGCCCGCAGTCGCTTCATGCACAAACTCGGCATCTGCTTGCTTGCGCGGGTCGGCGGTGTAAAGCCCTTTTTGGTCGGTGAGAATAATGAGTGCGTCGGCTTCGATCAGGTTGGCAACCAATGCGCCCAAGGTATCGTTGTCGCCGAACTTGATCTCGTCGGTAACGACGGTATCGTTTTCATTAATGACCGTGATCACACCCAACTCAAGCAAGGTGAACAGCGTCGAGCGTGCATTCAGGTAGCGCTCACGATCTGCCAAATCGGCATGGGTCAGTAATACCTGCGCAGTTCGCAAACCATGTGAACCAAAACTGCTTTCATAAATCTGTGCAAGACCCATCTGCCCAACAGCAGCACATGCTTGCAGTTCGTGAATGCCGGTGGGGCGCTTTTCAAACCCGAGCCGCAGCATCCCCTCGGCGATTGCACCAGAACTCACCAGCACCACCTGCTTGCCGAGTTGTCGCAACTGCGCGATTTGATTCGCCCACTTGGCGATGGCAGCATGATCCAAGCCCCTGCCCTCATTGGTGACAAGCGATGAACCGACCTTGACGATCACGCGCTGCGCGGAGTGGATGACGGAAGACATGAAGAAACTTGCCGAGCGGGTAAAAAAACCTAGTCAGTCAATTTAAAACGTGGATCGTCGGCATCGATACTATGAATACCCAGCGCCTCTTCGGCGATACTAGTTTGGGCGCGCTGCTCTTGCTCGCGCTGTGTCGCCAGATAATCATAAATATCCGTCACCAGCGCATCACAACCTTCGCGCGTCAGCGCTGACATACGAAACACCGGCCCTTTCCAGCCAAAGCGCTTGACGAAATCTTTCACGCGCTGCTCACGCTCATCGTCCGCCACCATATCCAGCTTGTTCAGCACCAGCCAGCGCGGTTTTTCAAACAGGGTTTGATCGTATTTCTTTAATTCTTTGACGATGGCTTTGGCTTCCTTGACCGGATCAACATCGGTATCGAACGGTGCTAAATCCACGATGTGCAGCAACAAACGCGTACGCTGCAAATGGCGCAAAAACTGCACACCGAGTCCAGCGCCATCTGCCGCACCTTCGATCAAGCCGGGAATATCCGCGATCACAAAACTTTTTTCATGGCTAACGCGAACCACACCTAAATTCGGATGCAGCGTCGTAAATGGGTAGTCAGCGATTTTTGGGCGCGCATTGGATACCGCTGCAATGAAGGTGGATTTACCCGCGTTAGGCATGCCAAGCAAACCCACATCAGCCAATACTTTCAGCTCAAGTTGCAGCTCGCGCCGCTCGCCTTCCTTGCCATCGGTTTTTTGGCGCGGCGCGCGGTTGGTCGACGTCTTGAAATGAATATTGCCCCAACCACCTTCGCCACCTTTGGCCAGCAATGTGATTTGTCCGTGTTCAGTCAGATCTGCAATGATGGCGCCGTCGTTCAGATCAGTGACCAAGGTACCAACAGGCATACGCAGATAAATATCATCTGCGCCTTTACCGTAGCAGTCTGCGCCACGGCCGTTTTCGCCATGCTTGGCGCGATGTAGTTTGGCGTAGCGATAATCCACCAGCGTGTTGATATTGCGATCGGCGATCGCGAAGATACTGCCGCCGCGCCCACCATCGCCACCATCCGGCCCACCGAATGGACGAAACTTCTCGCGGCAAAACGAGGCCACGCCATTGCCGCCGTTACCGGCAACGACTTCGATACGGGCTTCGTCGATGAACTTCATGATTCAAATGGCTTTGGGTAAAGATGCGCCGAGCAGCGATGCTCTGCAGCCTTGTCTATTTTTACTGGATCGCTTGCCACACAAATTAAAAAGGCCCTGCAATTGGCAGAGCCTTTTGATCGGAACTGCCTGCAACTCAGGCTGGAACCACCGTCACGACGTGACGCTTCGTTGGGCCTTTGGTTGCAAATTGCACCGTACCATTGGTCAGCGCGAACAAGGTGTGGTCTTTGCCCATACCAACGTTCTCGCCCGCATGCAGTTTAGTGCCGCGCTGGCGAACAATGATGCCGCCCGCGTTAATCGCTTGACCGCCGTACACTTTAACGCCGAGTCGTTTCGACTCGGAATCGCGACCGTTACGCGTGGTGCCGCCGCCTTTTTTGTGTGCCATGGAATGCTCCTGATTCGGTAAAAGGTCTGACCGGCTTAGCCGTTGACCGAGACGATTTGCACTTCGGTGTAGTTCTGCCGATGCCCCTGACGCTTTTGGTAGTGCTTGCGTCGACGCATTTTGAAGATTTTCACCTTATCGTGGCGACCATGCGCCACTACCGTCGCCAGCACCTTGGCACCTTGAACCAGCGGCGTACCAAACTTGATGGTTTCGCCAGCGCCCACTGCGAGCACTTGATCCAGAGTGATTTCGGAGCCGATGTCTGCCGGTATCTGTTCTATTTTCAGTTTTTCACCAGCGGCAACTTTGTACTGCTTGCCGCCGGTTTTTATGACCGCGTACATGGGAACCTCATCGTAGAATTTTCAGAAATCGCCCGCTGCCTGACGGCTTCGGGATGCTGCCTCACCCGAAGCGCATCAAGAACCTTGCCAATTCGGGAAAACCCCAAATTATACATGGACTTAGGAGCACCGTCAAAGCTCGGGTTGCCATCGTATAATCGGCGGCCCAAGGCTCATCAACCCTAGCGCCACGTGTCCACCGCGGAACCCACCCTCAGCCACCCGCTCGCCCTGATCGCAGACGACATGCGCTCGGTCGACGCCACGTTGCGTGCGCAGCTGTACTCAGACGTCGCCTTGGTGCAGCAGATCGCCGATTACATCATCAACGCCGGTGGCAAGCGGATCCGGCCGGCACTGGTGCTGTTGATGGCCAAGGCCTGGGGCTATCGCGGCGACGATCAGTTCAAGCTGGCAGCGGTCATCGAGTTTATTCATACCGCCACCCTGCTGCATGATGACGTGGTGGACGAATCCGCGCTGCGCCGTGGTAGCAAAACTGCTAACGCCGTGTTTGGCAACGCCGCCTCGGTGCTAGTGGGTGACTTTCTGTATTCACGCGCGTTCCAGATGATGGTGTCGGTGAACAATATGCGGGTCATGCAAATCTTGGCGGACGCAACTAACGTCATCGCCGAGGGCGAAGTGCAGCAGTTAATGAATATGCATGACCCCGACGTCACTGAAGAACGTTACTTGCATGTGATTCGCTCCAAAACCGCGAAGCTGTTTGAAGCGGCCGGCGAGTTGGGCGCTTTGATCGCCGGCGCGCCCGAGGCGCAAATCAATGCAGCGGCCGAGTATGGTCGTTCGCTCGGCACCGCATTTCAGCTGATTGATGATGTCCTGGATTACTCGGGCGACGCCAAAGCTATCGGCAAAAATGTGGGTGACGATCTACGCGAAGGCAAACCCACACTGCCGTTGATTTATCTGATCCAACACGGCACGGCGCAACAACGCGAGCTGGTACGCGCTTGTATTGCCAACGGTGATGAAGCACATTTTGATGACGTACTCAGCGCGATTACTCACTCAGGCGCGCTCGACTACACCCGGCGTAAAGCAGAAAAAGCACGAGATAGCGCCAAAGCAGCGATTACTGCTTTCCCCGATAGCGCAGAAAAAGACGCACTGTGGGCACTCGCGGATTTTGCGGTCGAGCGCGACCGCTAAACCAAACTCGGCCTACTGGTTGAGGTTGTCTGACATCGCTGCGCATCACTTCGGCAAGTCACCAAACCGTGCCATGGCGTGTCGCCTGATTGTCTCTGGCGCAAGCGGTTTGTTATACTTTCAGTCTTTCGTTGTTGGCGGCAACGCTGCGCAAACCGCGACATTTTCAACGCCAACAGCTTGATTCGGGGTGTAGCTTAGCCTGGTAGAGCGCTACGTTCGGGACGTAGAGGCCGGAGGTTCGAATCCTCTCACCCCGACCAGCACTTGGCTCATGGTGGTGACCCAAACCACCCTTTTTCACATCTGACCCATGGACTATCGCAAGGAAATCGACGGCCTACGATCGATCGCGGTAGTACCGGTGATCTTCTTTCATGCTGGCTTTAGCATCGTCTCTGGTGGCTATGTCGGCGTTGATGTGTTCTTCGTCATCAGCGGCTATTTGATTACCTCATTGCTGATCGCTGATCTTCAGGCGGGGCAGTTTTCGATCACACAATTTTACGAGCGACGTATCCGTCGTATTGTCCCGGCGCTGCT
>CAZZMV010000066.1:2565-9298 GCA_964655425.1 uncultured Bifidobacterium sp. | reverse complement strand
GTTTTTGTCATTGAATTTTTCATTTTTTCTCCTCCCGTTCCTACAAATTATGGTTGTTGTCAGCAGCTATTTTGAAGCCTGTCTCGCTAGGCAGACGGTAAAGACATAACAAGTAACTTGGGCTACATACCTGGAACCTGTCTCGTTAGGCCGCTTGCGGCATTGGCTACCTTGCGATCGACCTAACGAAATAGGTTCTTACTGGTACATGGCATGAATAAGATCTTGATATTTAGTCTCGACCAACTTGCGCTTCAGCTTCATGGTGGGCGTCAGCTCATCATCTTCTGCCGTGAGCTGCGTCTCCAATAACCGAAAATACTTGATTTGCTCGACGCGCGCAAATTTAGTGTTGACCTTGTCAATTTCCTTTTGAATAAGAGATTGCACTTCGTCGGTTCGGGTCAGGCTGGCGTAATTCGAGAACGGCACATCATTGTCCTGCGCGAATTTTTCGACATTTTCATGATCGATCATAACGATCGCCGTCAAGTACGGGCGCTGGTCGCCGATCACCACCGCATCAGTCACGTACGGAGAAAATTTAAGCTCGTTCTCCCATTCGCTGGGCGTAATGTTTTTACCACCCGCCGTAATAATGATGTCCTTCATTCTGTCTGTGATCCGGAAGAATCCGGCGTCATCCACACTACCCACATCACCGGTGTGTAGCCAACCATCAGCATCAATCGTCTCTGCAGTTTTGTCGGGCTGGTTCAGGTAGCCCATGAATACATTCGGGCCACGTATCAGCAGTTCTTTGGTCTCGGGGTCAACGGCCACCTGGTTGTGATGACACGCCTTACCAATCGATCCCAACACAATCCGATCACTCGGCATAAAAGTCGATGCCCCGCCCGATTCGGTTTGCCCCCAAATCTCCAGCATGGGAATACCCAAGGCCAAATACCAGCGCACCAGGTCAGGCGAAATGGGTGCTGCGCCCGTCCCCAGAAAACGCGCGCGATGGATACCGATCATGCGTCGCACATTATTCAGCGCCACCAATTTTGCGCATACGAAGGCCAACTTCAACCACACCGGTACAGTCTGCCCCTGCAGCACACGCTGCGATACGGCATAACCGCATGACAAACTCAAGCGGTAAATCGCTTGTTGTACGGCACCCGCCTCCGCAATCGCGATCGTGACCGCAGAATAAAATTTTTCCCAAACGCGCGGCACTGCAAAAAATATGGTTGGTGCGATCTCGCGAACATTCTCGGGTACGGTATCCGGATTTTCTACAAAGTTGAGCGTTGCGCCGCCGTAGATACACGAATACATACCACCCAATCTTTCGGCCACATGGCACAGCGGTAGAAACAGCATGCGCTCATCGTGCTCATCTTGCGCGAGATAACGGCTGAAACCACGTATTGAATACACCATACCGGCATGGCTGTGCATTGCACCCTTGGGGCGACCGGTGGTGCCGGAGGTGTAAATCAGAATCGCCAGATCTTCTGGTCGCCGACTGACACGACGCGCATCGAATACACCCGGGTGCTCACGATCATATTGCTCACCTAGCGCGCTTAACTGCTCGAGACTCACCACCATCGGGTCAGTGAATCGGCTCAGCCCCTCGGTATCAAGCAGCACAATCAACTTCAGATTTGGCAAATTTTGCCGCGCGAGCAAAGCCTTATCGAGTTGCTCCTCATCTTCCACAAACAGCACGCGAGTATCCGAGTCTTGGCACAGGTACTGCACCTGCGCGACCGAGTCAGTGGGGTAAATGCCATTGGAAATACCCCCGGCCGATAGCACGGCCATATCGGCAAGTACCCACTCCAGCCGAGTATTGGAAAGTATCGAGGCACAGTGACCCACTTCAAACCCGCTTGCCACCAAACCCATGGTCAGTTGTCGAACTGCCGTACCGGTTTGCTGCCAAGTCCAGCTCTGCCAGATGCCGAATTTTTTTTCGCGCATCATCAGTTTCGGGCCACGCGCCTGCACCGCATTCCAGAAAATATCCGTGATGGTCTCGCCAGCCATCTGGATATCACTGCGCGGTTGCAGACTGCTGGTGTCCCACAAAACACTCATGCACTATCTCCAGGTTTTCTTCTTCTTCCAGCGTTGCTCATCGCGCACACCCGCTTCTTTCAGACCTAAATAAAATTCTTTGATATCGTCATTTTGACGCAGGCGCTCGCAGCTATCCTCCATCACGATACGGCCCGATTCGAGTACATAACCATAATCAGCTGCATGCAGCGCCATATTGGCATTTTGTTCGACCAATAAAATCGAGGTGCCGCGATCACGATTTATTCTCAGCACGATACTGAAAATTTCCTGCGTCAATTTGGGGGATAAGCCAAGGCTGGGCTCGTCCAACAAAATAAGCTCAGGGTTCGCAAGCAATGCGCGGGCAATGGCCAGCATCTGCTGCTGCCCACCCGACAACAGGCCTGCCGGTTGCGCTGCGCGTTCTCGCAGTACAGGGAAATACGCATACGCTACCTCGATGTCACGCGCGATACCGTCTTTGTCTTGGCGTGTATACGCACCCATGATCAGGTTCTCGCGCACCGAGAGCAACGGAAATACCTCACGCCCTTCGGGTACTTGCACCAAACCACGCCGCACGATATACGACGGGTCTTGCGCAGTGATATTTTCACCGTTGAAAAAAATCGTACCTTTGCGGGGGTCGAGAATGCCGGAAATAGTTTTCAGCACGGTCGATTTACCCGCACCATTCGGCCCGAGTAACGCCACAATTTGACCGCGATTGACGGACAAGCTGACACCGCGCAGCGCGCGCACTGGCCCGTAAGCGCTCTCGACATTGTTCAGCTGAAGTACGGGTGTGCTCATCGTGCTAACGCTGCGCATGCTCGGGGCTGGCGCGCTCCATGTGAACACTCTCCAAGCCGCCGCCGAGATAAGCTTCCACCACGTCGGGATGCGACTGCACCTCGGCCGGTGCGCCGATCGCTAGCACCTCGCCTTGGTTCATCGCCAGTACCCGATCACTGACCTTGGACACCAAGCTCATGTCATGCTCCACCATCAGGACCGTAATACCCAAGTCTTTTTGTATGTCCTGAATCCAGAACGCCATATCGGCGGTTTCTTCCACATTCAAGCCCGATGAAGGCTCATCCAGCAGCAACAACTTGGGTTCAGTACACAGCGCGCGACCTAATTCAACAATCTTGCGAATGCCGTAAGGCAGGCCAGCCACTGCAGTATCCCGGTAATGCTGAAGATCGAGAAAGTCGATCACCTCTTCTACTTTTTCGCGCGTAGCGATTTCTTCCTGTCGAACGCCTGGCGTGAATACCATGTGCTGCCAAAATCCTGTTTTACGATGCACATGCCGACCCACCAACAAGTTTTGCAATACCGAAGCATGTTCGAATAATTCAATATTTTGAAAAGTTCGCGCGATACCTGCGGCGGCCACCGCATGCGGTGACATATCGGCCAAGTTGGTACCTCGATATTGAATATAGCCACTGCTCGGGGTATACAGGCGACTGATCAGATTGAACACAGTCGTTTTACCCGCACCATTCGGCCCGATTAGGGTGAATACCTCGCCCTCATTTACAGAAAAATTCACCTTGTTCACGGCAAGCAAGCCGCCGAACCGGACACTGACATCGTGGGCGCTGAGCAGAATATTCATCATTTCAGTCGGTCCGATTTCTGGAAACTTTTCTGACGCTTGAACATCCCCTTGCGATAAAACGGGAACAGCTCAAACCAGGTACGTATCTTGACCCAACGACCATACAAACCCATAGGCTCAAACATGACAAAGGCAATCAGCACCAAGCCGTACACTACTGCCTGTAGTCCGGGCGCCTGAGCGATCAACGGTGGTAAAAAATCTTTGGCGAGGGTGATCAGTTGCGGCATCGTAATCAAAAATATCGCACCCAAAAATGCGCCATGCACGGAGCCCAAGCCACCAATCACCACCATCAGCAGCAGATCGATCGATTGCAAAATATTGAATTGATCAGGGCTGATAAATTGCATTTTGTGCGCGTATAACGCACCGCCAACACCCGCCAGTGCCGCCGAGATCATGAAAGCCAGTGTTTTGTAATAGGCCAGGTGTATGCCCATACTTTGCGCAGAGATCTCGGAATCTCTGATCGCCACGAACGCCCTACCCGTCGAACTACGCAATACATTCAGCACACCCAGCGTGCAAACCACCGTGACGACCATGCACACCAGATAAAATTTTTCTGCATTGTCGATCTTCAGGCTGCCAATCGCCATAGTTTTTACATGCAAACCGGCATTGCCTCCTGTCAGACTCTCCCAACGCGCCAACACCTCTTCCACAATAAAACCAAACGACAAGGTGGCGATCCCGAGAAAAATTCCTTTCACTCGTAACGCGGGCAAACCGACTACTGCGCCGACTAACGCAGATAATCCGGCAGCTACTATTAGCGTAAGCGGGAATGGCATGCCGTGGGCAGACATCACACCCGCAACATACGCCCCCACCCCCATGAAGGCTGCATTACCAATCGAGAATAAGCCCGTGAAACCGGCCAGCAGCATCAGCCCCAGACCAATAATGCTGTAGATCATTACAAACGAGAGCTGCGCCAACCAATACTCCGGCAATAGCCAGGGTGCGGCCAGTAACAGCAGCAACAGCAGCCCATACCAGAACACATGGCCGCCATGCTTGGCGAGTTGAATATCCTGCTGGTAGCTGGTTTTGAAGATAAATCGCATGAGTCAAACCTTTTTGCGCAAGTTATCTCCAAACAAACCGTTTGGTTTAATCACCAGCATCAGCAGCACCACCACATAAGCCGCCACATCTTTAAACCCCTCGGGTAACCAAAACCCGGCCAGTGATTCAACTACACCGATAATGATGCCACCGACCACGGCACCGGGCAGGCTACCGAAACCGCCCACCACCGCAGCCGGAAAAGCCTTTAAGCCGATGAAACCCATGTTCACATGAACAAAGGTAATCGGTGCCAGCAATATGCCGGCAATGGTTGCGATGACAGCCGCCAGCGCCCACACCAAACTATTCAAGCGTTTGACCGGTATGCCCATGTAATACGCGGCCAGCTGATTTTGTGAAACCGCCTGCATCGCAATACCAATACGGGTGTATTTGAATAAAAGATATAACGCGCCACATAGAACTCCGGTCGCGAGCATCACGATCAGTTGGGTTGCGCCCAGCACCAAGCCACCAAAATTGAAATTCGTATCGGCATACGGCACGGCCAAGGTATGCGTCTCGGTGCCGATATCGGGAATCATGGTCACCATACCGCGCGCCACATAACCAATACCGATCGACAGCATCACGATCGCGAACGCAGGTTCGCCCAGAACCGGGTGTATGAATACCCGCTCTATCATCCAGCCCATCACCGCCATCACAAAAATCGCGGTAATCACCGCGCCAGCAAACGACCAGCCCAGGTAGCTGGCGCTACCCAGCGCAGCGAAAGCGCCCAGCATCATTAACTCACCCTGCGCGAAGGTGACAGTCTCGGTGGCTTTGTAAATCAGCACGAAGCCGAGCGCGATCAGGCCGTAGATACAACCTTGAGACACGCCGCTTAAAATGACTTGTAATACCTGCATGTGCTTGTCAAAAAGCTTGTCAAAAATCAGTGGGAAGCCGACTGACCTCCACCGATGGATAGCGCCCAGCTTTAAACAAAATAATCCTCAGCTTACACTGCCACTGCTCAGATAGTAAAAAAATAAAAATAATCAGAAAGGCAACTTTATGACAGTCTATCGGATAGTAATACCCGGCCCTCAATACCGGCGACGTCTTGCCAAGAAATCAGCCCTAAAGCCCCTGTGTCGGCTCAGCTCAACATCCAGTATCTTGACCTTGGTGAGCTCCGGCCCTCGCCGGAACGACCAGTTAAATTAATCCACGCCGCATTCAAGACTAATAACAATGAAGCGCGTTCGTTTGACTTCTGGTTTAGGATTCTATGGAGATCACTGGAATCCGGTGCTTGCAGCCATCGAGCGCGGCGAAGTCGACTACGTCTGCTCAGACCATCTGGCCGAATTAACCCTGGCTATTCTGCAAAAAGACCGGCTGAAAGACCCCAACGCTGGCTTCGCGCGCGACCTGCTGCCGATGCTGGCGCATCTTTGGCCGTCAGCATCAGCGCGCGGCGTTAAATTTGTTTTTAATGCCGGCGGATTAAATCCGCATGGCGCGGCGCAAGCCGTACAAAAACTATTCGTAGAAAAAGGCTGGCGTGCCCGTATTGCGGTCGTGACGGGTGATGATGTGATGCCGCTCATCGATCATTTGCAAGCTGAAAGCAATGATTTCAGGCATATGGATACAGGCGAAGTGATGACCTCTATCCGCGAGCAACTGATTTTTGCGAACGCTTACCTCGGTGCGCAACCGATCGCAAAAGCACTAGAACGCGGCGCCGATATCGTGATCACCGGCCGGGTAGCCGATGCTGCCTTGTTTCTCGGCCCACTGATCCATGAATTTCAATGGCGTTCGACTGACTGGCATCTGTTGGCGCAAGGCGTGGTGGCAGGTCATTTACTCGAATGCTCAGGGCAAGGTGCCGGTGGCAATTTTGGTGCAGCGAATATTTGGCAACGTATACCCGATCTCGCGCATATCGGCTTCCCGATTGCAGACGTGGGCCATGATGGTGATGTGATTATTTGCAAAGCGCCGGGTACCGGTGGTCGAATCAATTTTCATACGGTGCGACAGCAG
>CAZZMV010000066.1:0-2465 GCA_964655425.1 uncultured Bifidobacterium sp. | reverse complement strand
GTGGCTGAAACAGTTCGCACCATGATGCATGAGAGCCGTATTGAATATGAAGAACTATGCACTGAATTCTTGGGCCATAACACCTTCCTCGGGCCGCATGCACATCATCCGGAAGACGATGACATCAATGAAATATGGCTGCGCATGGCGATACGCACGCGTGATAAAAAATATGCCGATGCCTTCCCGCGATGTTTCCCTTGGCTGGCATTATCCGGACCACCGTTCATGGGTGGTTTCCATGGTATTCCCGCTGCAAGTCAGCTGATTGGTGTGTGGCCGACGCTAGTAGCGCGGGAGGTGATTGAAGATCAGATTCAAATCGAATTGATTGAGATTGCATGAACTCAGTATGCTGAAAACATTTTTTACCGATTTGCGACGATCGAAAGCCTGCCTATGAAACTCCGGCTGGCACAAATCGCCCATGCGCGTAGTGGTGACAAAGGAGATATCGCAGACATCAGTTTGTTTGCGTGGGAACCACTGGGATATGCCGTGTTGACAAAACACGTCACCGTAGCGGTCGTGCAAAAGCATTTTGCGCATGTGTGGCCGGAGCACGCCACAGCATCAGACGCGAATTTAACCGTGAATTCTGCCGTGAATTCTGACTTGAAATCTGGTGTGGAATCCTTCTTGGAATCTACCTTGGAGACCGGCTCATTTCCAACCGCCTCCCAAGTAACGCGCTATGAGCTACCAAATTTACTCGCGCTGAAGTTTGTGTTGCGAGGCGCACTGAATGGCGGCGCCGCCTCCAGCCTGCGTAGCGATAACCTCGGCAAGACCCTGGGTGCGCAACTGCTCAGGCTGACGATTGATGTGCCGGATAAGGAAGCTCAACCGGTACTGCAAGCCACAGAAAAAGTGTTGGCTGATTTTTAGACCATGGACAAAATTCAGGCCCTGCTCGATTTTCATGATCTTGGTTTTCATGAACTTGATTTTCATGATCGCGATTTTTATTCGCTTAGTTGATCAATAACCGGATTCATGACAAGCCACCATACGCAACCCACCGTCAGACAAGCTTTCATACAGCTGCTAAGGGACTTTGGCGTCGACACGGTATTCGGCAATCCCGGCTCGACCGAGTTACCACTCTTTCGTGATTTCCCGAGCGACATGCGCTACGTGCTTGGCCTGCAAGAGTCTGTGGTGGTTGGCATGGCTGATGGATACGCTCAAGCGACCAAGAACGCTGCTTTCATTAACTTGCATTCAGCGGTGGGTGTTGGCCACGCAATGGGCAATATTTTTACTGCTTTTAAAAATCAAACGCCGCTCATCATCACCGCAGGCCAGCAAGCGCGGCCTATTCTGCCATTCGATCCGTATTTATTCGCTACACAATCGCCCGAACTACCCAAACCCTATGTGAAGTGGGCGCACGAACCCGCACGTGCAGCCGATGTGCCGCTGGCGTTGGCGCGCGCCTATTACATGGCTATGCAAGCGCCGCGTGGCCCGGTGTTTTTATCGATTCCTGTGGATGATTGGGACCAACCGTCTGATTGGGTGTCAGCTCGGGCAGTCAGTCAGTCTATCGGACCCGACCCCCAGTTAATGCGCAACCTGGCGGCCGCATTCAATCAAGCAAAGCGGCCGGCGGTCATTGCGGGCGCCGGTGTCGCCAGAGATGGCGCCGTCGAGCGCTTGGTAAAACTGGCAGAGCTTCATCAAGCAGCGGTATACGCCGCACCGATGAGTGCGCGTTGCGGGTTCCCAGAAAGTCATGCTTTGTTCATGGGTTTTTTACCTGCAATGCGCGAAAAAATCGTGGCTCTACTTGAAGGCTACGACTTTATTCTCGTGCTGGGTGCGCCAGTATTTACTTATCACATCGAGGGGACTGGACCACATGTTCCAACTGGTGCCACATGTTGGCAAATTGTGGATGATGTACATACTGCAGCCTGGACGCCGACGGGAACGTCGATTGTGTCGAGTATTGATCTGGCACTCGATTCTCTTTTATCTATTTGCAAACCAGCGACTAAACGCACATCGCCCATCCCCCGCGCTACCCCACCAGCACGTGTGCTCAGCATGCCGATGAGTACTGCATATGTACTGCATGTGCTTGATCAACTTCGCGGCAAGGATGATGTTGTAGTGGAGGAAGCGCCGGGCGCACGTACCACCATGCAGCAGTATTTACCGATGAATGGTGAAGAAAGTTTTTATACGATGGCCAGCGGTGGATTAGGCTGGGGCATACCAGCGGCAGTGGGTATCGCACTAGGTAGAAAAAAATTAGGCTTACCAGGCAGAGTGATTGGATTGATTGGTGATGGCTCGGCGATGTACTCAATACAAGCGCTGTATAGCGCCGCTGAACTTGATTTGCCGATCACCTTTCTGATTATGAATAATCGCCGCTACGCGGCGTTGCAAGATTTTGCACCGGTGTTTGGCTACGCGTTACATGAAAAACCCGTCGGCACCGATTTAACAGGCAT
>CAZZMV010000065.1:7799-9307 GCA_964655425.1 uncultured Bifidobacterium sp. | reverse complement strand
TGGTCTGCGCTTCGGCATTTTTCTCGATCTCTGAAACAGCGCTGATGGCGCTGAACCGCCATCGCATCAAGCATCTCGCACGACGAGGCTCGCGGCTGGCACAGACCACGCTCTGGCTGCTAGATCACACTGATCGCATGCTGTCGCTAATTCTGATCGCAAATACCCTGATCAACGCACTGATCACGGCACTGGTGACCTCAATTGCGATCTCTGCATTCGGAAATAACCAGGAAGTGATCACGATTGCCACCGCGATCGTTGCATTCTTCTTGATTGTGTTTGCCGAGATTACGCCCAAAGTGATCGGCGCGACCTACCCGGAACGTATCGCACTACCGGCGTCCTTTCTGATCAAGCCGCTGATTTTTTTGGGTAAGCCAGCGATCTGGTTTGTGAACTTGTTTGTGCGTGGCTTGTTATCGCTGTTGCGTATCCCGATCGGAGCCGGCGTCAGGGACTTGCGCATGTCACCTGACGAGCTACGCTCGATGGTGCTAGAGAGTGGTAATTTCATTCCGGTCAAACATAAAAGTATTTTGCTGAATTTGTTTGATCTTGAGCGTGTGACGGTTGAAGATGTAATGACGCCGCGCTCGCAGGTCGAATCGCTGAATCTCTCGGTGGCAGTAGATGAAGTCAAGCATCAACTCACCACCTGCTACCACAACAAGCTATTGGTGCACGAGGGCGAGATCAACAAGATTGTCGGGATTCTTCATGTGCGCAAGGCCATGGCACTGTTGAATCAGGTCGATGAATTAACCGTTGATCATTTCCGCGAGCTGTTAACGCCACCGTATTTCATTCCACCTGAAACGGATCTATTTACCCAGCTGCAGTATTTTCAGGAAAATCAGGAGCGGCTGGCCGTGATCGTCGACGAGTATGGCGAGGTACAGGGCTTGGTGACGCTGGACGACATTATCGAAGAGATGGTGGGCGAGTTCACCACATCAACACCCGGCGCCACGCGCGCTGATCAGTTTGGTTGGGATAAACAGGGCGAGTGCTTGCTGGAGGGCTCTATTTCTCTGCGCGATGTGAATAAGCGACTCAATCTCAACTTGCCTATCGACGGTCCCAAGACGCTGAATGGCTTATTACTCGAGCTGCTGCAAGAGATTCCCGAAGCACCCGTGTGCCTGAAAATTTCCAGCTGCGTGATTGAAATTGTTCAAGTACAAGAGCAGGTGATCAAGATGGTCAAGCTTCACCGACCTCGCTAAAGCACCATCGCCTTGTTGCCAAATTACGTCGAAACACGCGCGGGCTGCCCCATCGATTTACAAAAGCCCATCGCATCAATCACCAGATTTCTCCGCTGATAGCCGCCCCCACGCATGATGCGCGCGATCGATTCGCCGATGACTCATGCGCCCGACATCTACTTCGTCATCCTCGCCCAGTACGCTTTCCGGCTTGCCACGTGCTTTGCTGCAAGCTGGGCGATTAAGTCACGATCAGATCGACAACATTCAACGACAAGCGAATAACTCGCGCACGCC
>CAZZMV010000065.1:2469-7699 GCA_964655425.1 uncultured Bifidobacterium sp. | reverse complement strand
ATCAACTTGGGCGCATCTGATCTTCACTTCGAGCCATTTGAAAAGTTTTATCGGATCCGGTTTCGTATTGATGGTGTGCTGCGTGAAGTGTCCCAACCGCCTTTGGCAATCAAAGAGAAGCTTGCCTCGCGCATTAAAGTAATTTCCAGACTGGATATTTCCGAGAAACGCGTACCGCAAGATGGCCGCATGAAGCTATCGGTGTCAGGTACACGCAGTATTGACTTTCGGGTATCAACCCTGCCGACGCTGTTTGGCGAGAAAATCGTGATGCGCATACTCGATGGCAGTCAAGCGCAATTGGGTATTGATGCCCTCGGCTACGAGCCCGAGCAAAAAGCCCTGCTTCTCGAGGCAATACAGCGACCGTACGGCATGGTTCTGGTAACCGGCCCAACCGGCTCAGGCAAGACCGTATCGCTGTACACCTGCCTCAATCTGCTGAACAAGCCGGGTATCAATATCGCGACTGCCGAAGATCCGGCAGAAATCAATCTACCCGGTATTAATCAGGTCAATATCAATGAACGCGCCGGCTTGACTTTTCCGGTGGCGTTACGCGCGTTTCTGCGTCAAGACCCGGACATTGTGATGGTAGGGGAGATCCGCGATCTCGAGACCGCCGATATCGCCATCAAAGCAGCACAAACCGGGCATATGGTGTTTTCTACACTGCACACCAACGATGCGCCGTCGACGCTGACCCGCCTTCTCAACATGGGGGTAGCGCCGTTCAATATTGCCTCGGCGGTCACGCTGATTACTGCGCAGCGTTTGGCAAGACGCCTATGCAGCTGCAAGCAACCTGAGCCAATCGCTGTTGATGCGTTTCTTGCAGCGGGCTTTTCAGAAATCGATTTGAGCGGTTGGACACCCTACCGCGCCGTGGGTTGCGAGCGCTGCAGCGGCAGCGGCTACAAGGGACGAGTCGGTGTGTATCAAGTGATGCCGGTATCGGAAGCGATCGAAGCCACCATCTTGTCGCAAGGCAGCGCACTCGACATCGAGGCTCAAGCCAAGCGTGAGGGCGTCAAGAGCTTACGCGAAGCCGGCCTGTTGAAAGTAAAGCAAGGATTGACCAGCCTGGATGAAATTTTAGGATGCACCAATGCCTGATCTGATCTCGCCCTCTGTAAATACTAAAGCTGAACAATCAGTGCGACCCTCCGCGACGACCGCTTTACCAGCCTCGCGCAAATCAAAGCTTGCTGAGCATAGCTATGTTTGGCAAGGCCTTGATCGTTTGCAGCGCGCTAGCAGTGGTGAGCTCCGTGCAGCCAGCGCACCCGCCGCCAAGCTGCAACTGCGTCGGCAGGGTATTCAAGTCACATCACTCAAGAAGAAAGCATCGCCACGTCTTCGAAAAATCAGTGAAAAAGATTTGTGCATATTTACTCGCCAGCTGGCGACCATGATGAAGGCCGGCGTACCCTTACTGCAGTCATTCGATATCGTGGCGCGCGGTCATGCTAACGCAGCTGTCACGCGCTTACTGCTGGATATTCGCGCTGATGTTGAAACCGGTACCAGTTTGTCGCAAGCGTTCAAGCGCTACCCGCAGTATTTCGACAAGCTATTCTGCAATCTGGTGAGCGCGGGTGAACATGCTGGCATTCTGGAGGATGTGCTGTCGCGCCTTGCTACTTACAAAGAAAAAACACTCGCGTTGAAAGGCAAGATCAAATCAGCCATGTTTTACCCAGCGGCTGTGCTAGCCGTGGCCATCATCGTGACGGCGGTGATCATGATCTGGGTGGTTCCTTCATTTAAAAGTGTCTTCGAGAGCTTCGGTGCTGAGCTACCGCTACCGACCTTGTTTGTGATCTGGTTATCGGATCAATTCGTCAGCTACTGGCCCATCGTGTTCGGTGCATCGATCATCGCGGGTACGGTATTGGTGCGCAGTTGGAAACGATCGGCACCCTTGCAAGCAGCGACAGACCGCCTGCTGCTTAAGCTACCCATCTTTGGACCCGTGCTCATGAAAGCGGTGGTAGCACGCTGGACGCGTACCCTCGCCACTATGTTTGCGGCCGGGGTGCCATTGGTAGAATCACTCGAATCCGTCGGCGGCGCGTCCGGGAATGCGGTGTACCATGAGGCGACGCAGCGCATCGCATCTTCGGTAGCGAGTGGCACCTCACTCTCCATAGCGATGCAGCAAACTCAGGTGTTTCCAACGATGGTGACGCAAATGGCGGCGATCGGCGAAGAATCTGGTTCCTTGGATGACATGCTGCGCAAGGTCGCCGAATTCTACGAAGAAGAAGTTGATGCGGCGGTGGCGTCGCTGTCGTCGCTCATGGAGCCACTCATCATGGTGATCCTCGGCGGCCTGATAGGAGGCTTGGTGATTGCAATGTATCTGCCGATTTTCAAGCTCGGCTCGGTGATCTGATGCAGTCACTTCTAATGGTTTTGCTGGATGCGCCACCAGGCATTGCGTTGACTACCTTATGCTGGATGTTGATCGGCTTGGTGGTGGGCAGTTTTTTGAATGTGGTCATTCACCGCATGCCGCTGATGCTGCAACGTGAGACCGACAATTTCATCGCAGTCGAACGCGACGAACCTGCGCCGCATGCGGGTCATTACAACCTGGTGTTTCCACGCTCGGCCTGCCCGGCTTGCGGTCATACGCTGTCGGCCTTGGAAAATATTCCGCTGATCAGTTGGATGTGGCTACGCGGGCGCTGCCGCTACTGTCGCGCACCGATCTCGGCGCGTTATCCGTTGGTGGAGTTATTCGCTTCATTGCTGTCGGGTTGGGTGGTTTGGCGCTTGGGCAGTGATATCGGCGGCTTGGCTGCGCTGCTGCTGGTGTGGACCATGCTCGCACTGGCGATGATTGATCTTGATACTCAGTTTCTGCCAGATGACCTCACGCTCCCGTTGTTGTGGGCTGGTTTGCTGTTCAACCTGACAGGGACCTTTACCCCGCTGGCCGATGCAGTGATCGGTGCTGCGGCGGGTTACCTGGTGCTGTGGTTGGTGTACTGGGGCTACCGCTGGGTCACGGGTAAAGAAGGCATGGGCTATGGCGACTTCAAGCTACTCGCTGCGCTGGGGGCGTGGCTGGGCTGGACCATGTTGCCGTTCATTGTGCTGCTGTCTTCAGCGCTGGGTGCAGTGGTTGGCGTCATGATGATTCTGCTGCGAGGTCATCAGCGCGACAAGCCGATTCCGTTTGGGCCTTTTCTGGCTTTGGCAGGTTTGATCGCATTACTGTACGGTCAAGATGTCATGGACCTTTGGCTGAGCACGAGCCATTCATGAGTAGCGAGCGATTTTCTGTCGGGCTGACAGGTGGCATTGGCAGCGGCAAGTCGCTGGTCGCAGCGCTGTTCGCCGAGCGCGGCGCGAGTGTGATCGACACTGATCTGATCGCACACCAACTGACTGGCCCCAACGGGGCCGCGATGCCAAAAATTAAACAAGCATTTGGTGATGCCTTTTTGACAAACGATGGCGCGCTTGATCGTGCGCGCATGCGCGACCATGTGTTCACACATGCTGCAGCGCGACAGCAACTTGAAGAAATCCTGCACCCCTTGATCGCGCAGCACACCGAAGCAGCGGCACATGCCAGCGCTGGAGACTACCTGATGTTCGTGGTGCCTCTGCTGGTGGAATCGGGCCGCTGGGTCGACCGCGTTGACCGCGTGCTGGTGGTGGACTGCCCCGAATCCCTGCAAATCGAGCGAGTACAGGCACGTAATCAGTTCTCGGTAGCGCAGGTTGAGGCGATCATGGCGACTCAGGTGCAGCGCAGCGAAAGGCTGGCGGTGGCGGATGACGTGATCGTCAATGACGGCCCGCGCGAGGCGGTGACCGCGGCCGTCGATCGGCTGCACCGAGAATATCTCGCGCTATCGGCAAAAAAACGGGCGGGAGGTTTGTAATTTCCGCCTGCTTCGGTCAGAATCTGTGAAATTTTCTGGCTAATTCTCGGGGAACCCTTGACTGTTTACGAATACCCTTTCAACGAGCGTATTCGCACGCTACTTCGTCTTGAGGATCTGTACGAGAAGTTCAGTTTCTTTATTCAGCACGACCATCCGTTACAGCATCATGTCGCGCTGGCGACGATTTACGAAATGCTGGAAGTCTCTGGCCGTGCCGATCTGAAATCAGATTTGCTGCAAGAGCTTGAACGGCAGAAGCAAACACTGCTCGGCTTCAAGTCCAACCCGAATGTCGAAACTGCGCGCCTTGACGCGATTTTGTCGGACATTGAAAAAACCAGTGCTGCGCTGCTGGCCATGCAAGGCAGAACCGGTCAGCATATTCGCGATAACGAATGGCTGATGAGCATTCGCGGCCGCACCATCATCCCGGGTGGCGCTTGCGAATTCGATCTGCCGTCTTATCACGCCTGGCAATCGCAGCCGGCAGCGCAGCGTCGCAGCGATATCATGGGCTGGTTTGGTCCGCTCGAGCCGCTATTCTCAGCCATTAACATCGTGCTGCGACTGCTACGTGAATCGGGTCGGCCCACGAAAATTGTGGCGATCTCGGGCAGCTTTCAGCAAATGCTACAGGGCCGTTCTTACCAGATGCTGCGTGTGCACCTCGATGAGAAACTCGCCGCCATCCCTGAGATCTCGGCCAACAAATATGTTTTGTGGATACGCTTCACCACGCAAGGTGGTGACATGAAGCCAAGGCCATTCGAAGGCGATGTGCCATTTGATCTGACCCTGTGTAATTTTTGAATCTGTCACCCATGGTTGCAGTCGTCGATTGCCCTACGTGCAGCACCAAGGTCGAATGGATTCAAGAAAACGCCCACCGACCCTTTTGCTCTGCGCGCTGCAAACAAATTGATCTAGGTGCGTGGGCGGAAGAGAAATATAAAATTCCCGGCGCAGTACCAGAAGAAGAACAACCCGACCCGCCCGCGCATTAACTCAATTATTTAGAAAAGCGTAATTGATCCAACCACCCAATCAACGGAACAGTGGCTGGCAACATCGGCGCTAGCTGCATCTGCCCCTGCCAAGCAAGTTGTTGACCCTCCAGCGCACGCGGCTCGCCCTGCCATTTGCGGCTGATGAAAAAATGCAGCCGTACATGCGCGTGCGGATAGACATGCTCTACACCACACCAAGGCTCAGCAGAGATAATCTCTACACCAATCTCTTCAGCGAATTCGCGCTTCAGTGCGTCGATGATCGCCTCACCTGTTTCGACTTTACCACCCGGGAATTCCCAGTAACCGGCATATGGT
>CAZZMV010000065.1:0-2369 GCA_964655425.1 uncultured Bifidobacterium sp. | reverse complement strand
CGCCTCACCTGTTTCGACTTTACCACCCGGGAATTCCCAGTAACCGGCATATGGTTTACCTTCGGGCCGAGAGCCAAGTAGCACGTCACCATTCGGCTTCATCAGAATACCCACTGCGACATCGATCGGTGGTGCAGCGTCGCTCATAAAAGGTATCAAGGTTTAGTAAGTAAGCCTGCTGATGACTACGCGATATGACTCATGCTTATTAATAGCAAATCAATCTGCGTGTTTGCCGGCCCAGTCGCGTGCGAATTGCCACGCCACCCGACCAGAACGCGAACCACGTTGTAACGCCCAGCGTAGCGCCTCGGGTTCGGCATTTGCCCAATGCGCATCTGGCACACCGAAATGCTTCAGCCAATGGCGCACGATGTCGAGATAATCATCTTGTCGGAACGGATAAAAAGATAACCACACACCAAAACGCTCGGAGAGCGAAATCTTTTCTTCAACCGTTTCGCCTGGATGTAAGTCGCCGTCACCGATATGGCGATATGTCTCGTTATCTGAAAATTTCTCCGGCAGCAGATGGCGACGATTCGAGGTGGCATAAATCAGCACATTGTCCGATGATGCAGCGACACTACCATCCAGCACCACCTTCAAAGCCTTGTAGCCGCCCTCACCCTCTTCAAACGACAGGTCATCACAAAAAATCACAAAACGCTCAGGGCGCTCAGCAATCAAATCGACGATATCCGGCAGATCAACCAGATGTGCTTTATCGACCTCAATCAGTCGCAAGCCTTGCGGTGCAAACTTCGCCAAACAAGCTTTGATGAGTGACGACTTGCCTGTGCCGCGTGCACCGGTGAGTAACACATTGTTTGCAGGTTTGCCGCTTACAAACTGACGGGTGTTTTGTTCTATTGCTTCTTTTTGCTGGCTGATATTGTGCAAGTCATCCAAATGAATTTGCGACACCAGCTTCACTGGCTGCAAATAACCACGACCATCGCGCGGCACCCGCCAGCGAAAAGCATGCGAAGCCTGCCAATCGACTGCAGGGACCGGTGCCGGCAGTAGCGTCTCTAGTCGAGCCAGCACTGATTCAGCGCGTTGCAGGAGTTGTTCGAGTTCTTTCATTTTTAAGACAAGTGCCTAAGAGCGATAGTCGGCGTTGATGGATACATAATCATGCGACAAATCACACGTCCACACCGTCGCTGACGCATCACCACGCCCGAGCGTTACCTTCACCGTAATCTCGGACTGCTTCATCACTCGTTGACCATCCGCTTCCTGATAATCGGGGTGACGCCCGCCGTGCTTGGCGACCCAAACATCATCCAGATACAAATCAATCTTGCCGACATCGAGATCGTCTATCCCGGCATAACCTATCGCCGCCAAAATACGCCCTAAATTAGGATCGGAAGCAAAGAATGCTGTTTTTACCAACGGCGAGTGGCCGATGGCATAAGCGATCTTCTTGCACTCGTCTTCATTACGCCCTTGTTCAATATGTAGCGTGATGAACTTGGTGGCGCCTTCGCCATCACGTACGATCAGTTGCGCCAATTCTTGCGCCAGCCAGATCACTGCTGCAGTGAGTGCTTGGTATTCGTCGGACGCCAACTCGCTCACCACCAATTCGCCTGCGCCGGTAGCGATCAGCATGAAGGAGTCGTTGGTGGAGGTGTCGCCGTCGATGGTGATGCAATTGAACGAAGCATCAGCCGCTTCCCTCACCATGGATTCCAACAGCACTTGCGGTACTTTTGCGTCGCATGCAATGAAACCCAGCATGGTTGCCATGTTCGGGCGGATCATGCCGGCGCCTTTGGAAATACCGGTGAGTGTTACCTTCTTGCCGGAGATCGTGACTGTGCGCGAAGCTGCCTTGGGTAAGGTATCGGTGGTCATGATCGCTTGCGCTGCGCTGTACCAGTTGTTATCGGCAAGCCCCGCGATCGCGATCGGCAGACCAGCAATGACTTTATCAACAGGAAGCGGCTCAAGAATTACGCCGGTTGAAAAGGGCAGCACTTGCGTTGCGGGCACACCAAGTAATTGACCCAACGCTTCGCAGGTGGCTTGCGCATTCGCCAGTCCAGCTTCGCCCGTACCTGCGTTGGCATTACCAGTGTTCACGACCAGCGCTGCAATCGGTATGCCGGAAATTTTGGCTTGTTCGAGATGCGCTTTGGCGAGTTGCACTGGCGCGGCACAAAATCGATTAGTGGTAAACACACCGGCTACCTTTGCGCTTGGCGCCAGCCTCATCACCAACAAATCTTTGCGATTCGGCTTTTTGATGCCAGCTTCTGCATAACCCAGCGTGATGCCAGGCACAGGTTTTAGCTTCGACGGTGTGACAAGCGGGAAGTTAACGGCCATATGAGTCTTTGTAGTTCTGCTGATGC
>CAZZMV010000064.1:2897-9311 GCA_964655425.1 uncultured Bifidobacterium sp. | reverse complement strand
CCATAGCTCAGCTGGATAGAGCAACGGCCTTCTAAGCCGTAGGTCGCACGTTCGAATCGTGCTGGGCAGGCCAATAAAATCAAGCACTTACATCAACGCATCCTACCAAATCTCAAGACTCAAGTAGTCGGTGGCTACTTGAGAAAAAGCTTTATCACGACTGACCAGCGTTGATTTAACTGATGCTGCATGGGCGGCAATCATCATGTCGAAATCACTTAAATTGATGCCTTTAGATTCCAGGTTGTTGCATAGCTCACCGTAACAGACGGCGGCTTCTTCATCCCAAGGCAGTACATCAATTCGCAATAGAACTTGGGTGAGCGCATTTCTTAGGCGATTCGGTTGGCCTCTGCGGTGCAATCCGTATTCCAGCTCGGCCAAGGTCACACTGGACATTGCCGCCTGACCAACGGCGATAGTCGTTAACCGATTCAGTAAATCATTGTCGCGGCCCTGCATGATGTGGCTGATGATGTTGGTGTCGAGCAGGTAGCGCTGGCTCATTTTTGGTCGCTCTCAAATGGGTCGCGACGAGTGTTGGTTTGGCGGCGCTCAATGAGCAAATCTTCTTCGGCGTTGAGTTTCACAACGTCGATTAAACCTTGCCAATCGGTTGGCTTGCGGGATAGCACGACATCTCCCGTGACGGGGTCGTGGCGGATATAAACCTCGGTGACATCAAATCGAAACTCCAGAGGCAGGCGAACCGCCTGACTACGGCCGGTGGTGAATATCTTGGCAGTTTGGTACATGGCGCCCCCCTGAAATAGATGATATGTCTCATGGTATATACCATCTCTGTGGGTGTCAAGTGACCACGGCTTCTGCGCATCATGGCGGGTTGATCGTTATCAGGCGTGTATTTTTAGCACCTTTAAAAGCACTTTTAAAGGTGCTAAAATTCGCCCTATAAAAAGTTCATTCCTATGAGGCAAGCATGGCACACACAATTTTGTCTAACGTCTCTGCGAGTGTCACCGAATTGAAAAAGAACCCTATGGATACGGTTGCTGCGGGTGAGGGTTTTCCCGTCGCAATTTTGAATCGCAACGAACCGGTTTTCTACTGCATTCCAGCCAAGACTTACGAGGCCTTGATGGAGCGTTTTGAGGATTTGGAGCTCAACGCTATCGCTGACTCCCGACGTGGTCAAAAAACGATTCGGGTATCTGTCGATGACCTATAACCTGGCGTTTTACGAGCAAGCGTACAAAGAGTGGAAAAAGCTCGATAAAAACATCAGAGATCAATTGAAGCAGAAGCTCGTCGAGCGTTTGAAATCGCCGCGTGTACCTTCAGCCAAGCTCAGAGGAAGCGCAGATCGTTACAAAATCAAGCTGAAAGGCGTAGGTTACAGGCTGGTTTACGAAGTGAATGAAAAGACCGTCACTGTGCTGGTTGTGGCGGTGGGTAAGCGGAATAAAAACGACGTGTACTTGGCAGCTGCGCTGCGTTTCTTTTCGGGGCAAGTCGAAAAATAGTTTTTCAAATGTACAACCAGTAAACCTAGACTGGGCGCCGCCTGAAATACCCCGCTCACCGTCATGCGTCATCTGAAGGCGGCGGCTTGCGCCCTGGGGGCGGCAGTAAGCGGAAACCGCCTCAGCCCAAAATACTTCCCCGATGCCCCCGAGGGTAGTCTACAAATCATTCCCTATCTGCAATAATCTGGCGATAAAATCAAGCTAGTGCAATAACTTTTATGCTGTTGCTAAAAAAATAAAACCTCCAACTGGAGAGGCGATGGAGATCGGCGAAAAATTGGCGCGACAGCGCAAGACGCTTGGGCTTGAGGTCGAGGATGTTTCTGCGAGCACCGGCATGAGCGTGCGTCAAGTACTAGCGATTGAGGCGGGGGCCGAACAGTTTGCATCGCCTGCGGAAATGAATCGCATGATCCGACTGTATGCGCGCAAGTTGGGTGTGCTGGTTGATACGGATACGTTCGGCGCCGCGCCGCGTCGGCTTGATCCCGAGGTCGTGACGCCCCCGCCCATTCCTCGGTTTTTGTTGAAGCCCGAAGCTGGTCGCGCAGACTAGCCGCCCGTTATGTCCGCTTGCTCAAGCTGTCGGAACGCCTACTCGGCGACCTGATGAGATAGGCACCAGCTTTCAATTCTCGCACTGTTTGAGCGTAGCCCATTCACTGGTAGGAAACCCGCTTTGCCCCGTTCTGTCCGTTCCGTGGTCACCATACAAGATGAGCGAGAGGCTGCGCGTCATGCGCGGGGTCATATTGCGGTAATTGATGATGACCCTTCAGTGCGCACTGCCGTCGGCGCGATTCTCAAGCACGAAGGCTATGCGGTATTGGAATTTGCGTCAGCGGCGGAGTTCATCGAATTTGAAGATCGGTCCGAGCCCATGTTCCCCGGACCGCGTTGCTTGCTGCTGGATGTGAAGATGCCGAGTACCTCGGGGCTCGACTTGCAGCGAGAACTGCAGAAAAGGGGCTCGGCCGTGCCGATTGTGTTCATGAGTGGTGGCAGTAGTGCGGGTGAGGCGGTACAGGCGATGAAAGCCGGTGCGCTGGATTTTTTGATCAAGCCGTTCGACGATCATCAGCTACTGGAATCGATTGGCAAAGCTTTGTCGAGGCATTTAGCAGATGTGCGTAAATCGCTCACGTCGAATGATGCGGCTTCGCGTTTTGCCTCGTTGTCTGTGCGCGAGTCGCAGATTGCCCGGCTCGTTTTGCAGGGTTACATGAATCAGCAGATCGCGAACCAGCTCGGTATTGCTGAGCGAACGGTCAAGCTGCACCGCATGCATATGATGCGAAAACTGGGCGCCGCAAATGTTATCGAATTGGTACGCATGCTCGACGCTATGCATTGAGTTACCCTTAGGGGATATGGTGGATTTTCGTCGGCGAAGCTATCTTTCACGGCTCGGCGGCAAAAACCACTGTGCTTTGCCGCTTGACGCCGAGACAATTAGAAAAAGGAGTGTCCAGCATGATTCCATCCTCGACAGCGCTGAGTGACTCGCTGCCTGACCTCGCTTCGTCTCACTCGCATGGCCGCTCGGATACCATCGCTGAGATCTCGCGAAAATGGTTGGCCGGGATTGATCCCTCCCAGTTTCAGGCTTGTCATGAATACTTGCTGGCAGTTCGGCTTGCGCGTCACATGACCAAAACTGACATTGTTGCGGCGAGCATGGTAGATGGTGACCCATCATCGGGTATCTCTTTGCCAACGGTCTCGAAAATTGAGAGTGGCACGTATGGTGAACCCGGTTTCAGAACCATGATCAGACTAGCGCGGGGCTATGGCATTAGCGTCAGTTCACTCGAGCGGTTTTTCGTGTGAGTAGCTCATTTGAATCTGGTGGGCGCTATCGTCCCGTTGACGTCAGTGTCGATGACTCTGATGATATTCCTCTGGACGGTACCCGCCTGAAACAGGAGCGCATCGAACGCGGTATGTCGGTGAATGATGCGGCGCGCATGGCAACGCTGTCGCGTGAACAGATTGATCAAATCGAAAATGGTGGCTTGCGAGCGTTTTATGGCGCCAGACACAAACGACTTGCGGCACGCAAGTATGCGGATGTCTTCGGTATCAACCTCGCTGAGTTACTACCTGAGGTGCAGCTTCCCTCGCAGGATGTAAGCCAGTCCGGTGAATCGCAACCCGCGCCTGTTATGGCATCCGCCCCACCTGCCACCGAGGTCAGCCGTGGTTTGATGGCGCAGTCGTCTAGACCATCAAATTTTGAGTCAAGACGGCTGCCGTTGGTCGCAGTGATTGTCGTGGCGCTTGTGCTGACGTTCTCTATCTTGCGCGGGCTGACGCCGACGCCGCGCCCAGTGAGCGAACCGATACCCGACCCAGTCGTTGATTCGGCACCGGCTGATGCGTCGACACCAACCGCGGAGCAGTCAGTATCGGCCGCTACCGCGCCGTCAGCAGTGTCGCCAGTCGCATCTTCAACACCAACAACAGCAGCAGCATCTGTGCCTGGCGATAGCGCAGTAGAGGTAACCACAACAACAGCAACCACGACCACCGCGAACAAATTCGAAGATGGACCGGATCCATGCGCGGTGGCTGCAGGGAGTGAAATTGCGCGTTGGGCGCCAGCACAAGTGAGGGCAACCTACACTCGCTTGTATTTGGGCAGTTATGTTGACTCGACGCTGTGCGTCATCGATGCCACCGGCGCGGCCAAACCAATCAAGTTGAAAGCAGGCGGTACCACCACCCATGCGGGTAAGCCACCTTACATAATTCACTCGACTCAGTTGCCCAAGCTTCAGATTTACTTGCAGGGTCTTAAGGTCAAGGTACCCGCTGGCGCAGTATCGATACAGCTGTACACCACGCAGTCGCTGCTTCCGAGCGAGCCAGACAACAAGCCGGCCGAAAACAACGCCCAGTAGTTAGCACGCTACCGGTCGCCGAGGCTAACGGCTAACACTCATGCCGCACTTCCATCCGCAAACTGTCATTTTGATGATCTGCATGGTCTATTTGGTCATGCACGCAGTGATCTGGTTTGCCCTATCGGAGCATCGCGATTCACAAGTGCGATTGTGGTGTCTGTCGGGGTTGTTGAGCGGTATTGCCGTGATCCCGCTGTCGATGCGCGGCTTTGTGAGCGAATGGGCATTTATTTTTATTGGCCAAATTCCGATGGTGCTGGGTAATGCCGGCCGCTGTATCGCCTTGCGTATGTTTTTCGGTGAGGTGTCGACGAATGCAAAATGGTTCTATGCGCTCACCACAGTTATTTTCTTAAGCGTCATTATCGGGGGCTACTACGCAGGCGTATCAGAGTACTACTTGATGATTTACTACTTTGGCTTCTATGCCTTTATCCTGATCGACTATTTTTTGATCGGCTATTGGTTGAAAGGTGACGGCCAAAGTTTGGGTGCTGACTTGTTGATGGCCGCAGGTATTGGCTTCTCGTTAACGCAAGCGGTACGAGCGGTCGGCGTCGCAATTGATCCGGCATCGATGGACATCTACGCCAACACGCCTGACCAAGCGTTGATGGTATTGGGTCAGATGATCTGCATCCCGCTGAGTAACATTGGCTTCTTGCGAATTTTTCTGGAGCGCCGTGAGCGTGGCCGGCTGCAGACAGAGCGCGAGCTTGCTGCTGCCGAAACCCGGCAGCTCATGTTGGATCGACATCAGCAAGAGCTCAAGCACTTGCTGCACGAGCGTGAGGAGATCATTCGGCAACTCACGCTATCGAACAAGTCTGCATCGATGGGCGCCTTAGTCGCAAGTTTGGCGCATGAATTGAACCAGCCACTTTGCTCGATACGTTTGAACACGCAATTAGTCGATCGGCTGATTTCCGAAGGTCATGTCGTGCCCGATTCAGATGACCAAATCAAACGCCTAGTCGTTGAATTGAATCGAGATAATCGTCGTGCTGCAGACATCATCGTCAAGCTACGTAACCTGTTCGAAGATAGAAGCGGTGCCATGGTGAGCCTGGATCTGAATGACCTGGTGCGTGATTGTGCAGTTTTGGTTTTGCCGTACGCAAATGATAGAAAAGTTCAAATGATCTATGAGCTTGGTGATCCATGCCGAGTGATGGGTGACCAAACTCAGCTTCAGCAAGTTGTGTTGAATCTTTTGAACAATGCGGTGGAAGCAGCAGCCGAGGCTGTACACAAGCCGGGACGAGTCGAAGTCAAGAGTCTTTGCAGAGATAACGAAGTTCTGCTCAACGTCTCGGATAATGGCCCCGGTATCAGTGACGATATGCGTCAATCGGTATTTGAGTTATTCAAAACTAGCAAGGCAGATGGCATGGGAGTTGGTCTATGGCTTTCAAAGACTGTCGTCAATGCGCATCTTGGTGACATACAGTTCGTTAGTAAACCGGGCAATGGCACCTGCTTCGAAGTACGTTTGCCGACCGACCGATTGCAAGAAGACGTTTCGAATAGAGTGAACACAATTCAAATGAATGCATGATTCGGATTTCCATTTGAGAAAATTCTTTGATATGCAATATTCAGCTGTGCATGATCAGATGAATGTATCGATCAATATCATCAATCTGGCATCTGTGATTTTCAGAAATTGATGCTGGTTTACGTGGCTTGAGCGGCCGCACCTAACAACGCGTTCCGAAAAACTATCTGAAAGATTTGCTCTAGTATCACCTGCATTGTTCCGCTGATATGCGGTAATTCAGGTGAGGAGGAGCTTCATGCAGATATTGCAAAATTCGGTGAGCGAGGTGATTGAGCATCGAGCGGGTGCTGAGATCAGTCGATACTCAAGAATGGCAGATAATTTTCCAAGGCTTTGGTCCAATGTAGAGCAGGTGTATCAAATACTACGGATCGACGCGGATGATTCGCTTGGTACCGAAGCCTATCGATTTCAGCATATCAAGTCGCGTACCGGGTCACGTGTGTATACCGGCGGTGAC
>CAZZMV010000064.1:0-2797 GCA_964655425.1 uncultured Bifidobacterium sp. | reverse complement strand
CGCGGGATGGGATTTTCGGATAAATCCTTCCATCTGCGAATGACGCGTGAAGATATCGGCAGCTATCTCGGGCTGACCCTGGAGACGGTCAGTCGCACCCTATCGGGCTTTGCTCGTTGCGGCTTTATCCGGGTGGATCAAAAGTACATCGAGATTGTCGATCCGGATGGCTTGAAGTTGTTACGACGATTACCCGCGCTGAAGCGTTAGCGGTGCGGTGTGTAGGCTGGCGCGTCTGGGTTTCCTCGGGTAGGGTAGGTAATGGCAGTTAGAATAGGGCAATACGAGAGCGTATCGCCCAAATGTTGGAGGTTGTTTATGTCCGAGGAAGCCAGGATTTTTCGCGGGGACCAAGGCCCTGAGGCCGGGGCGGTCGAACCTGAGCGCCGTGTTCGTCGGGCACCGCCCAAGCCAGCGGCCGCGGTGCCCGCAGCGCCAGCACCCGAGCCGACGGTAGAGGCCAAAGCCTCCGTCCCGCAGGCGGTTGCCGCACCAGTGCGGCCGGCGCCCGAACCCGAGCTGGATTTTCATATCGACGAATCCCAACTTTGGCATGCGTCCGAATTAGTGAAAAAGCGAATAAGCGATATGGCAGCGGCAGCTCATCAGACTGCCCACACGCTGGATGAACAAGCCGAGGAAGCGGCGCGTATTGCCAAGCAGCTGAAATCGCTCTGAATGAATAGTCACTGACTGAAAATCTCGGACCCGTATAGGACTCGTTACTCATGGCCACGCTGGACATCAAGCACATCGCCCGCTTCCTCGGCGCACTATCGATCGAGGAGCGTGTGCAAATCATCACAGTGCTGCTCACCGAGGGTAAAGACGGACTGTCTACACAGGATATTGCCGTGCGCACCGAACTGGGTGCGTCTGCGGTGTTCAAGCAGTTGGAGGCACTGGCGGGTATTGAACTGGTGTTCGTCAAGTCTGTCGACAACACGAAAGTTTATATTCCCAATACCCTTTTGATCGACGAGTTATTCGAGGGTTTGTATCAGCAATATGGCCCCGCCATCCATGCTCGCCTAGAGCAACAAGAGCTCGAAGCGTTGGAAGAACAGTCGGGCCAGCATCAGTCCTGAGATGTAGTTTAGCGGCATTCGCTATCGAATTTTTCTTCTGCGCGTCGAAGTCGAACTTTTGCTTTTTGCGCTTTGTCCAGCGTCGACTCTCGTACATCTTCTTGCCGCCACTTGACCTGCAAAGCCAGCGAGCGACACTTGCGCTCGCGCGTCGCGGCACCGCGAGCGGCCAAGTCTTGGATCTGTTGATCCTGACGTTCGCGTTGTTCACGAAGTTTTTGCAAGCGACTCACTTCGCTGCGCTCATGTTTCATTGCGTCATCGTCGCGGGATGTTGCTGTGGGCTGGTTTGATAGCTCGAGTTGGTGGCCGTTGCAGGGCAGGTCGCTGTAGCTGACTGTTCCTTGAGATTCGCAGCGATACACTGCATGGGCACTGATCGACCCAAGCATTACGAACATCAGCAGAAAAATTTTCATGGAAATTCCCGGGATTAGTTTGGCCGGGAATAGTGTCGTCTACAACACCTTCCCCGGGTTCATCAGATTGAGCGGGTCTAGCGCCCGCTTGATGGCTGCCATCATCGCCATCTCGGTCCCGGATTTGTAGCGCAGTATTTCCTCACGCTTGAGTGCGCCCAAGCCATGCTCTGCAGAGATCGAACCGCCGTAATGATGGACTCGATCATGCACGATCAAATTGATCTCGGGCTGCGACGCCAAAAACTCGTCATCATTCTGACCTAGCGGCGCGGACACATTGTAATGAAGATTGCCATCGCCGAGATGACCGAATGTCACCATTCTGCAACCCGGAAACACGCGCTGTAACTCGGCATCTGTGTCAGAAATGAACGACTGAATAGCCGAGATCGGTAGCGCAATATCATGCTTGATATTTTTTCCTTCAGCGGCTTGTGCATCAGAGATGTGCTCACGCAAATGCCAAAGCGCCTTTGATTGTGCCATTGAAGTGGCAACCACAACATCACGCGCAATGCCTTGGTCAATCGCTTGCTCAGCAACCGATTCCAATTGGGCGATTGCATAGGCTTCCGATTCTGCCGTAGATAGTTCCATCAATACATATTGCGGGCTACGTTGCGTGAATGGAAGCCGAGCCGTTGCGACATGGCGTTCGACCAGCTGTAAACAAAAATCAGACATCAACTCGAAACTAGTCAGGTTCGAATCACAGCGTTCTCGTGCCAAGGCAAACAGCGTCAATGCATCACTGACTGACTCCAGCGCAAACAATGCAGTGGTGCGTGCAGCAGGTTGCACAAAAAGTTTGAGTACTGCTGCAGTGATGATGCCGAGGGTGCCTTCCGAGCCAATGAACAAATCGCGCAAATCGTAGCCGGTATTATCTTTACGCAGGCTGCGCAGTCCGTGCCAAACCTCACCCTGTGCAGTGACTACTTCTAGCCCCAGCGTCAGCTCGCGTGTATTGCCATACCGAAGTACTGCTGTACCTCCTGCGTTAGTCGCCAAATTGCCGCCAATACTGCAGCTGCCTTCGGAGGCAAGCGATAAAGGGAACAGACGATTTTGCGCGTCAGCGGCTCGTTGTACTTGATGCAGCGTACAGCCAGCCTCAGCAGTGAGCGTATTGTTGATGGAATCAACGGCGCGAATATGGTTCATGCGCGACAGCGACATCACGACCGCTTTTCCGCTTTGATCAGGCACACTGCCCAGCACTAGCCCGGTGTTACCACCTTGCGGCACGATCGGTACGCGGTGAGCAACACACAACTGCACCAGTGC
>CAZZMV010000063.1:4857-9345 GCA_964655425.1 uncultured Bifidobacterium sp. | reverse complement strand
GGCGCGCTGTAAGCCCAAGCCAGTACCAAGCCGGCGATCGCCGCGCCAAAGCCCCACGGGCCAAGCGCTGTTGCCACCATCAGTGAAAGCAAGGTCCACAGCACGGCAATGTACAAGCCCCAGCGACCCGGCATGCGGCCAGAGGGTATGGGTCGATTTGGTTCGTTGATGGCGTCGACATGGCGATCAAACCAGTCGTTCACTGCTTGACTGGTGGCGCAGACCATCGGTCCGGCCAGCAAGATGCCGACACCGATCAGCGCCCATTGCCCATCCAGCGCGACACCTGATGCGATCACGCCGCAGGCAAATGCCCACATCGGCGGAAACCAGGTGATTGGCTTCAGCAGTTCGGCTACGGCGGATAGAGATGGGCGCGCCATGCAGGAGATTTTGCATGGCGGGTTGCCGTGCGTCAACTAAAGTTGACGCTTTGACTGGTTATTACAGATTTACGCTGCAGTGCAGCGGCTGAGTTACTCGCCGCCCAAGCCGCCGATGCCGTATTGGCGCAGTTTGACGTACAGGCTCTGGCGCGACAGGCCAAGGATTTCAGCGGCGGTCGCGCGGTTGTCCTGAGTGAGTTTAAGTGCTGCCTCGATCGCCAGCTTTTCGATCAGATCGGTGGTTTCTCCGACGATTTCGCGCAGTGGTACGCGGCCCACCAACTCGGAGAGCTGCTCCGCAGATTGCGGGATTTCATGGCGGCCACCATCTTGACCCAAGCGTCGACCGACATCGCGAATCGTGAAGCCAAGTCCACCTAGATCGTTATGCGGTACCGAGGCGGCAGAAATCTCCACCTGAACCGAGCCGCCGTTCTGTGTGCGCAGCGTGGTTGCGAACAGCTTCACGTGACCGCGCTGGCGCAAATTGGCCAGCAATACATTCAAATCGATACCTGCTCGGCCTAGCCAGCGATCAAGTGATTCACCGAGTGCCAACTCGGCACGACCAAGTTGCACCATCTCGGCGAACGCACGGTTGACCGCAAGGATGTCGCCATCATTGTTGGTGACCACGAATGCATCCGGTGTCTGCTCCAACACCCGCAACACCAGCTCGGCTCGCGAGTCCGCGCCGGAAGACGTTGCGGCGGCTGCGCTGCCCACTCTAAGCAGGAACAGCTCACCGGCTTCTTCATGCATGACCGATACCGCCAGCGAGCAACGCTGTCCACCGATCTTGACCGAAATCTGATCCGGCTGGCCGCTGGCGTGCACGGTATCGAGCAGCTTGGCTACGGTATTGCGTGCGCCGCCATCGATGCAATCCAGAATGCTGCGACCAACGACCTTCAATACCGAGTCACCGAGGATAGCTGCAGCCGATGGGTTGGCTTCAATAATTTTCAGGTTTTTGCCATCGACCACCAGCACGCCTTCACCGGTCAGGTCGAACAGTATGCGGTAGCGTGACTCGAGGTGACGCAAGCGCAGATAGTCACGCTCGAGTGCTTGTTGCGCATCGACTAATTGCTGTTGCAGCTCGGCCACCGAACGCAGATCGCGACCCAGCGCAATGGTGCGACCCTTTGGGCCAACGCGAAGCGCGCAAAATGAAAGCGGCAGATCAGGGCCATCGTTGGTGGCCACATTGACCTGGCGCCAGATGATGCGTTCATCACTCTCGGATTCTTTCAGCAGCCGAGCGATTTTTGGTTTGCTCTCGATCGTGACGGTATCTTGCCAGGCTTTGCCCGCCCAGTTAGCGGCGCCTCGCACATTCGCCAGCACGCCATTGCTTGAGGATACGTCACGTATGACGCCATGCCCATCGAGCACCAGCACCACATCCGCGGACGCAGACAGCAATGCAGCCACCGCATCCGTGCCAAGGCCGGAGAGCGTTTGTTTCGGGGCGTCGAATTTGGTCACTGAGGCGGCAGTAACTTGGAGTCTCATGGTCTCAAAAAATTCCGGTAATCAAGCCAGACCGGATCATACGAGATGTCTGACCTGATTGTGATCCTAATCTCGGCAATGATCAACTAAATCAGTCACTTCAAAGTGTCAATTTAGTCTGACTTCTTTCTGGGCCTGTAGCAGCCTTTGCGCTAGCGCAAGCGCATCTGTGGCGTCGGCCGAAACGCCGTCCGCACCCAGTGCCTCGGCAAGTCCCGGTTGGCGCAGCAGCAGTGGGCCACCGAGCATGATGCCGAGGCGTGGATTAAGTGAGGTTTTGCGGGCGGCGCGAATCGTGCTGCCGAGGTCGTCCACCTCGCCATCCATGCTTGCCGACAGCGCGAGTAAATCAAACCATTGCGCTGACAGCGACGCTTGGATCAGACCGGGCTCGGGCGCAGGGATGGCTAGTACCACCCAGCCCTCGCGCCTGAAAAATTCCGACAAGATGGATACACCCAGCGTGTGGTGCTGGCCGGGCAAGGTGGTGATCAGAATGCGTCGCTCACCGCTGCGCTCAACCGTCGACCGCAGCGCAGCTGCGTGGAAAGAGGGACTGGATTCATTCAGCATCGCGTGAACCCGGGACATCGCCAGGGTGACCTGCGAGAAATTACTTTCATCCGACTCCCACCATTCGCCCAGCAAGCGCGCCGCGCCAACGAATAATTGAAGATAGATCGCTTCGAGTGGGATGCCGACCTCGATGTGCGCGGTGAGCAGCTGCTGTGCATGTTCCGGACTACGTTCGAGCAGGGCGCGAGAAAACACCTCCACCTCGGCGGGACGGATCAAATGAAGCTCATGACTCATGTCACGCGGTTTGGCATGGGCATGTACCAGACGCGGAATGATTTCAGCTTCAACGACATTTCGTAGTCGCTGCCGCCCACCCGCTTCTTCCGCTCGACCCTCACCACCGCCCGCAAAATCAGTGCGGGATTTTCTTTCCATTACGGTCTCCTGCTACGTCCGGAACACTTGGAACGCCGGCCGTCAGGCCGAACGAAGCATGGATCCTCTTTATGGTGGGTTCTGACTAGAACCGACCGCCCCGGGGGTTCAGGCCCGGGCGAATCTGCTTCGTTTTACGCCGCCCAACTCGTTGCGTCAAGGAAATATGAAAAAAATGCCCGAATGGCATGCCACTGTCAACTATTCTGGATGTAAAGTTTAATTGACATATACTTGCCGTAGGCCTACATTCAGGGGAAAAGCCTGTAGGGCGGAGGGCACCACATGCAACAACGGAGACACGGCACGGATCCGGCACGGCCTCTGTACACCGCAGAGGAGCGGGCCCGTCGCGACGCAACCCACTGGACTTGGGTCCAGGGCGTGCTCGCGCCAGTGCAGTTCTTGGTCTTTCTTATCAGCGTGGTGCTGGTGCTGCGCTATCTGCAGACCGGACAAGGTGAGCAAGCGGCGACCGTATCCATCGTTATCAAAACTCTTCTTCTGTACACCATCATGATCACCGGCTGCATCTGGGAGAAGGTGGTATTCGGCCGCTACTTGTTTGCGCCAGCCTTCTTCTGGGAAGACGTCTTCAGTATGTTGGTGCTGGCGCTGCATACCGCTTACCTGGTGGCGCTGTTCACTGGTTCCATGCCGGTCCGCGAACAAATGCTGCTGGCGCTTGCGGCCTACGCGGCCTATGCCATCAATGCAACGCAGTTCTTGTTGAAGCTACGTGCGGCACGTCTGCAGGCGGAAGCGGAAGCAGCGGGACTCGAGAACGCGCCTGAACTGGCCGATCAGCCATCTAGTGTCCAGCAATCGCGCGGGGTGACTGCATGAGTGCCGTGATCCCGATCGCTGCCGACAGCGGTTGCAGCAATGCGCCGGTGTTGCGTGAGCGTGGTCAGCGCGAAGTGTTCTGCGGGCTGACGGGTATCGTCTGGTTACATCGCAAGATTCAGGATGCATTTTTCCTGGTGGTCGGGTCGCGTACCTGCGCACACTTAATACAGTCTGCTGCCGGCGTGATGATTTTCGCCGAGCCACGTTTTGCCACAGCGATCATTGATGATCGTGATCTGGCTGGTATCGCTGACGCCAATGAAGAACTCGACCGCGTGGTCAGCAAGCTGCTGTCGCGGCGGCCAGATATCAAGATGCTGTTCTTGGTGGGTTCCTGTCCTTCCGAAGTGATCAAGCTGGATCTCGCGACTGCAGCAGAGCGACTTTCACGCCAGTTTTTACCGCAAGTCCGCGTACTGAATTATTCAGGCAGCGGTATCGAGACCACCTTCACCCAGGGCGAAGATGCTTGCCTAGCCTCGCTGGTGCCACAGCTTACGGCAGAAGATGCCGATGCTACACCCGGTTTGATGATTGTTGGCTGCTTGCCAGATGTGGTTGAAGATCAGTTCGCGCGCTATCTGCGCGCCATGGGTATTGAACGACTGTCGTTCTTCCCGCCCCGTTCCTCGCGTGCCTTACCGAGTGTGGGTAAGAACACCCGCTACCTCTTAGTACAACCGTTTCTGGCCGAGACCGCCCGTGCTTTGGAAGAGCGTGGCGCACAGCGTATCGCTGCACCGTTCCCGTTTGGTGTTGAAGGCACGACCGAGTGGTTACG
>CAZZMV010000063.1:0-4757 GCA_964655425.1 uncultured Bifidobacterium sp. | reverse complement strand
AGCGTATCGCTGCACCGTTCCCGTTTGGTGTTGAAGGCACGACCGAGTGGTTACGTGCCGCCGCGCGAAGCTTTGGCGTTGATTCGCAGCGCTTCGAGCAAGTTACCCAGCCATCGCGCGAGCGCGCCACCAAGGCGTTGCTACGGCAGCGTGAATGGCTGCAAGGTCGCAGTATTTTCTTCTTCCCGGATTCGCAGTTGGAGATACCACTCGCGCGCTTCTTGTCGCGTGAATTAGGTATGCAGTTGACAGAAGTCGGTACGCCTTATTTGCATCGCGATCATTTGCAGCAGGAACTTGAAATGCTGCCAGCTGGTACAACGCTGTCCGAAGGCCAAGACGTTGAAAAGCAACTCGACCGTTGCCGCGCGCATGCGCCGGATATTGTGGTGTGCGGTTTGGGTCTGGCGAATCCGCTGGAGGCTGACGGCATCACCACCAAATGGTCGATTGAGTTGGTGTTTTCGCCCGTGCATGGCTATGAGCAAGCTGCAGATCTGGCTGAGTTATTTGCGCGCCCGTTACGACGTCGTGCCTTGCTGAACAAAGAGCAGGAGGTGACATGCAGCTGACGCTCTGGACCTATGAAGGCCCACCGCATGTCGGCGCAATGCGTATTGCTACCGCGATGCGTGATGTGCACTACGTACTGCACGCGCCGCAAGGCGATACCTACGCTGATTTGCTGTTCACTATGATCGAGCGTTTGCCAAAACGTCCACCGGTGACCTACACCACGTTTCAGGCGCGTGATCTGGGCTCGGATACTGCTGGCTTATTCAAGACCGCCGCGCGCGAAGCCTATGAGCGCTTTCGTCCACAAGCAATGATGGTGGGTGCGTCGTGCACTGCCGAGCTGCTACAAGATGATCCTGGTGGCTTGGCGCAAGCACTTGATTTACCGGTCCCTGTAGTGCCATTGGAGTTGCCCTCGTATCAGAAAAAAGAAAACTGGGGTGCAGCAGAAACTTTTTATCAAATGGTGCGTACGCTTGCGCAGCCTCGCGTTGATGGTGCGACGCATGAGCGGGCCAGCTGCAACATTCTCGGGCCGACCGCACTGGGCTTTAGGCATCGTGACGATATACGCGAGGTACAGGCGCTGCTCGAGCGCATGGGTCTGCGCGTGAATGTGATTGCACCCTGGTCCGCTTCACCGCACGATTTGGCACGCCTGACCGATGCAGAATTTAACGTCGTGATGTATCCGGAGATTGCGCAGCAGGCAGCGAATTGGTTGAAGCGAATGCATGGGATGCCGTTCACGACGGTGGTGCCCATTGGTGTCCGTGCAACGCGCGAGTTTATCGCCGAGGTGGCGCAACTCGCCGGCATCGAGGCTGATGCTGCATTGGAAGATGAGCGCTCACGCGCTGCTTGGTATGCGAAGTCGGTGGACTCAACCTACCTCACGGGTAAACGCGTGTTCGTGTTTGGTGATGCTACGCACGCGATTGCTGCAGCCCGAGTCGCAGCAGAAGAATTTGGTTTCGAAGTCGTTGGCTTAGGTACCTACAGCCGCGAGTTTGCGCGCGAGGTACGCGCTGCCGCTGAGCGCTATGGCGTCGAAGCGCTGATTACCGATGATTATCTTGAAGTCGAAGCCCGTGTGGCTGAGCTATCGCCCGAGTTGGTGCTTGGCACTCAGATGGAACGTCATATTGCCAAGCGCTTGGGGTTACCGTGTGCGGTGATTTCGGCACCGGTGCATGTACAGGATTTTCCGGCACGTCATTCGCCGCAGATGGGTTTCGAAGGCGCCAATGTGTTATTCGATAGCTGGGTGCATCCGCTGATGATGGGGCTGGAGGAGCACCTGATCGCGATGTTCAAAGACGACTTCGAGTTCAATGAAAACGCAGCACCATCGCATTTGGGCAAAGGCGGCAAGCCACAGCGCTTGCCCTCTGAGCCCACCGAGGTGGTGGCACCTGCAGCGGTACCCGAGCCCGCGAATGCGGGCGAGTTGATTCCGACCTGGAGTACCGATGCCGAGCGCGAACTCGGCAAGATTCCATTTTTCGTACGTGGCAAAGCACGCAGGAACACTGAGTGCTACGCCAAGGAACGTGGTGTCCAACAGATCACCATCGAGACCCTCTATGACGCGAAAGCCCACTACAGCCGCTGATAGCGCCATGCGCGTCGTCATTGTCACGATGGATAACCATCTGGCGGGTGCCGCAGCGCGCGCTGCTCGGATGCTGCAGCAAAGGCTACCGACGGTCTCGCTCAGTATTCACGCGGCATCCGAGTGGGCGGATGATCTTTCTGCACTGGCACGCTGCAAAGCAGATATTGCCAACGGCGATATCGTGATTGCCTCCATGCTGTTCATGGAAGACCATTTCACGCCGGTGCTCGCCGATCTACAGGCACGACGTGATCATTGTGATGCGATGGTTTGCATCATGTCGGCGGGTGAAGTAATGCGACTCACGCGTATCGGTCGCTTCAGCATGGACGGCACAACGCGCGGGCCCATGGCGTTCCTCAAAAAATTACGCGGCAAGAGCAGCGACGGTAAACCTGCTGCGACTGCCGGTGCGCAGCAAATGAAGATGCTGCGTCGCTTGCCGAAATTACTGCGCTTTATTCCCGGTACCGCGCAAGATGTGCGCGCGTATTTCCTCACCTTGCAGTACTGGCTGGCAGGCTCGGAAGAAAATATCGCTGGTATGGTGCAGCTACTGGTGAATGGCTACGCAGAGGGTGCGCGCAAGGTCTTGCGCGGCAAAGCACCTCCCAGTCCACCTGTAGAGTATCCCGAGGTTGGTCTGTACCACCCACGCATGAAGGGCGCTGGCGTACACAAGGGCATGGGTGAGCGAATTGATCGCGTACCGGCAGTCAGCGGCGCCAAGGCCAGTGTCGGTTTGCTGCTGATGCGCTCTTACCTGCTTGCCGGTAATGCGCGTCACTACGACGGTGTGATTGCGTCGCTGGAAGCACGTGGCTTGTCGGTACTGCCGGCCTATGCCAGTGGACTCGACGCGCGCCCTGCGATTGAACGTTTCTTTATGAAAGAGGGTCGCGCTGCCGTTGATGCAGTGATCTCGCTCACCGGTTTTTCATTGGTGGGTGGGCCAGCATACAACGACGCCAAAGCCGCTGAAGAAATGCTGAGCGCACTGGATGTGCCGTATATGGCGGTGACACCGGTGGAGTTTCAAACAATTGAACATTGGGGCGGTTCAGAGCGTGGCTTGTTGCCAGTAGAGGCGACCATGATGGTGGCACTGCCTGAGCTGGATGGTTCGAGCGGCTCGCTGGTGTATGGTGGCCGTAGCGATGGTACGGGTGGTAAATGCACCGGGTGTGCGCGTGGCTGTACCTTTGAAGCCAGTGATGCAGGCCAGGATATGCAACCGTGCAGCGAGCGCTCCGACATGATCGCTGCGCGTGTCGACAAAATGGTTGCCTTGCGTCGTTCAGAGCGTGCGGAGCGTCGCGTCGCGGTCGTGCTATTCAACTTTCCTCCGAATGCGGGTGGTACAGGCACTGCAGCCTTCCTCGCTGTATTCGAATCGCTTTACAACACGCTGGCCGCGATGCAGCGCGCCGGCTACCGTATTGATTTGCCTGATGATGTTGATGCGCTACGACGCGCGATTTTGAATGGCAATGCTGAACACCATGGTGCCCCGGCTAATGTGCTCGCTAAGATTACGGCCGATGAGCATGTGCGACGTGAGCCATGGCTGCGCGAGATTGAAGCCCAGTGGGGTCCTGCACCGGGCAAGCATCTGACCGATGGCCGTAATATTTTTGTGTTGGGTGCGCGCTTTGGGAATGTGATGGTGTCGGTACAGCCATCGACCGGTGTCGAGGGCGATCCGATGCGGCTACTGTTCGATAAAGGCTTTGCGCCAACCCATGCGTTCTCCGCGTTCTACCGGTATCTGCGTGAAGATTTTGCGGCGCATGCGGTACTGCATTTCGGTACCCATGGTGCGCTGGAGTTCATGCCGGGCAAGCAGGCCGGTATGTCTGGTGCATGCTGGCCGGATCGTTTGATTGCTGACATGCCAAATGTGTATTTGTATGCGGCGAATAATCCTTCCGAGGGCACCATTGCAAAGCGTCGCGCTAATGCCACGCTGGTATCGTATGTCACACCGCCGCTCGCAGAAGCGGGCTTGTATCGCGGCTTGAATGAGTTGAAGTCGTCACTCTCTCGCTGGCGTCAGTTAGGGCCAGATGAAGAGCATGAGCGTCCTTCATTAGCAGCACTGATTCAGTCGCAGGCCTGTGAACTTGAACTCGCTAAATCAGAACCGGTATGGGATGGTGATAGCAGCGCAGCGATCACCGCCTTGAATGAAAAATTGCTCGAACTGGAATACACCCTGATACCGCATGGCTTGCATGTCGTGGGTCGTGCGCCGACGGTAGAAGAGCGCGTTGATATGTTGCTGTCGATTGCCGAGGCGGCGCATGGAGCGATCATCAATGATGAATTGCGCACTGCGATTCGCGCGATGCTGACGGGTGCGCCCGTCAAGCTTAGTGAATCACAACGCGAGCTGATGCAAAAACTTTCTGCTAGCAATGAACTGCTGCATGAGCACTTCGAGTTGGACGGCATGCTGACTGCGCTCGATGGCCGCTATGTTCGTCCAGCACCAGGTGGCGACATGATGCGTTCACCGGATGTACTACCCGCTGGCCGTAACCTGCATGGCTTTGATCCATTTCGTTTGCCGAGCGCTTATGCAGTCAAAGACGGTGCTCGCCAAGCTGAGCGCTTGCTGGCC
>CAZZMV010000062.1:0-9381 GCA_964655425.1 uncultured Bifidobacterium sp. | reverse complement strand
ACAGACGGAATTAGCCGCGCTGCAGTGCTGCGATACGCTCTGCCAAAGGCGGATGGGTGGAAAACAACTCAAAAAAACCAGTCGAATGATTGATACCCAACGCAGCCACTGACTGCGGTAACGAAGCTTCATGCAAGGTGCTGAGTCGATGCAGCGCGTTGATCATCGGTTGACGGTTACCCATCAGCTGCGCGGCGCCAGCGTCAGCACGAAACTCCCGCTGACGCGAAAACCAGGCCACGATCATCGATGCCAGCAGGCCGAATACAATCTGGCAAACGATCACTGTCACCATGTAGCCCACCCCACCGCTACTCTCATCGTTACGCGACAGCGCACGATCAACCACGTAGCCAACGATGCGCGAGAGGAAGACCACGAAGGTATTGGTGACACCCTGTATCAAGGTCATGGTCACCATATCGCCATTCGCGATATGAGCAACTTCATGCCCCAGCACGGCCTCAACTTCGTCGCGGGTCATGTTCATCAGCAGACCCGTTGACACCGCAACCAAGGCCTCATTGCGGAAAGCACCCGTCGCAAAAGCATTCGGCTCGCCCTCGTACACCGCTACCTCAGGCATGCCAATACCTGCACGGTCAGCCAGTCGGCGAACCGTATCAAGCAGCCAGCGCTCGGTTTCGTTTTGCGGGTGCTCGATGACGGTGGCGCCAGTGCTCCACTTCGCCATCGGTTTGCTGATCAGCAGCGAGAAAATCGCACCGGTAAAACCAACCACCAGCGAGAACACCAGCAAGCTACCGACGTTCAGGCCCTGAGCGGTGAGGAAACGATCGACACCCAACACGGATAGCACGATCGACATCACCGCGATCACGGCAATGTTGGTCAATACAAACAAGAAAATTCGTTTCATGGAATCGTCTCCAAAGAAGACACGGCAAAAACACGCGAATTATGTGCGCGCCCAATCTGATGTGGCGACGCCGCAACCGAAATTCAACTCAGCTAAAGCCGAAGTTTTTTTGCGGCCAACACAGAAAATTACTCACCAATCATGCCAAACCGGCTTCAGGTCTGCTGGTAGTGGCGGCAGCGACCCGAGGTCGGCACCTGATTCGGTCGTACCGTGAAAATCTGACCCTCGCGAAGCAAGCAGCCCGGTGCGACGCGCGACCCGAGCGTAGTTATCGTATTCCTGGGGCGTGTGGCTGCCAGTGACTACTTCGATCCCCTCACCGCCCAGATCACGAAACGCCTCGATCAATGCGTCGCGTTGCAATTCAGACAAGCCGTAGCGTGCCGGATGGGCAATCACGGCGCGTCCACCTGCGCCACGGATCCAGCCTACTGCCTGCTCCAGCGTACCCCAGCGATGCGGGACAAAGCCGGGCTTGCCCTCAACAAGGTAGTGTTTGAAGACTTCCGATACCGTGGGCTTGACGCCGCTCTCGACCAGAAACCGGGCGAAATGGGTGCGTCCAAGCATCTCCGGATTGTCCGCGTGCTTCATGGCGCCCTCGAAAGCACCCGCGATGCCCACTCGCGCCAAGGACTCGGCTATCTCGCGGCCGCGACGCTCGCGCCCACCCCGCACCGAGCCAAGACCTGCACGCAGTTCCGCGTTGTGCTCGTCAACACCCAAGCCAACGATGTGTACCGTTTTGCCAGACCAGGTGATGGAAATCTCGACGCCCGCCATGAACCGGAGGCCGACTGCCGCGGCCGCGCTTCGGGCCTCGGCAATACCGTCGAGCTCGTCATGATCGGTTAAAGCCCACAAATCAACACCGTTGGCTTTGGCACGCTGCGCCAGCGCGGTGGGCGTGAGCGTGCCGTCCGACACAATCGAGTGACAGTGCAGATCGGCGTTCAACATCGGGAAACTCGGGGGAGATATGCTGCGTTCAAGGCATGATTGTACGCCCGCACGCGAATCGCCGTACGGCGCTAATCAATCCAGGAAACCCTCGATCAAGCGCGCCAGCGCCTCCGGCTGGTCATGATGCAGCATATGGCCGGCATCTTTGATCAGTGCCGCCGTCACATGGGGAATGACCTGCATGCGGCGGTCGATCTCGGCGCGCATTTCGTCTTTGGGCCCCATCCAGCGCCACACCTCGGTGTGCTCAGCCTCCACCCATAGCACCGGTGCAGTAATCTGCTGCCAGCAAGCCAGCACCTCTTCCGTGCGGTACAAATTCGCGCTGACGAGCTTGTGCTTGGGGTCGCCTTGTACATGCCATTCGCCCTGTGGATCTACCGCCGCCCAGTGCTGCGACAAAAATTCGGCGCGCTCAGAGGTTAATCGCGGGTTGTTTTTTCGAAGCCGTTGTACGACGGCTTCGCGGCTCGGATAGCTACGCATGGTCGGGGGTTCGCGCAACTCGTCAAGCCATTTTGAGTAGCGATTCGGCGACTGCGCCGGCACGGCGTTGGCGAGGCCAAAGCCTTCCAGATTGATCAGCTTGGCGACGCGGTGTGGCCGTATCCCTGCGTAGAGGGTAGCGACGTTGCCACCCATGCTGTGCCCGATTAACTGTACCGGCTGATCCGGTGAGATCGCCTCCAGCAGCGCATCGAGGTCACCGAGATAGTCGGGAAACCAGTAGCAATCCGATGCAACGCGATCCGATAACCCGAAACCACGCCAATCCAGCGCAATTACGTGCCAGTCACGCGTGAAGCAATCGACCACGAATTGAAATGAGGCGGAAACATCCATCCAGCCATGCAGCATGAACAGCTTGGGCGCGTGCTCGCTACCCCAATGCCGAACATGCATTTGCATGCCACGCAGTGACAAAAACTCGGATCGTGAAGGTGTGTACGGGGTGGGCATCGGAGGGCAGTTGCGAGCGGAATTGCCAGTACCACTGGCTAGGGCTAGCATCTCGCTGTCGAATTATAGGCGACACCCTGAGGACACCCGATGCAAACGATCGATCACTACCCAGCGCTTTACCAATCATTTCGTTGGCTGGTGCCCGAGCCTTGCAATATCGCCGAGCTGTGCTGCGGACGCTGGGCCAGGCACCCAGAGCACGCCGAACGCGCGGCGATTGTGGTCGATGACGCAACCCACGGCCATCGCGCTATTACCTACGCCGAGCTGCAACGTGACGCGAACCGCCTCAGTCATGTGCTGCGCTCGCTCGGCGTGGAGGCTAGAACGCGTGTTGCGATCGTTCTGCCGCAGCGACCGGAAGTCGCAGTTGCACATATCAGTTGCCAACAACTCGGCGCAATCGCCATGCCATTATCGGTGCTGTTCGGCCCGGAGGCTATTACGTATCGGCTTCAAGATAGCGAGGCCATGGTGGCCATCGTTGACGGGAACGCGATTGAGACTATCGATGCAGTGCGAGCACAGTGCCCCGCGCTTCAGCATGTGATCGCGCTAGATCAGCGGCGTGATGACTTGATCGCCTGGGAGCAAGCACTTGAAGATGAGCCAACGAGTTTTGAGCCGGTGACCACCCATGCTAACGATGCAGCGATTCTGATTTATACCAGTGGCACGACCGGCTCACCTAAGGGCGCATTGATTCCGCAAGCGGCATTGATCGGCAACCTACCCGGCTTCGTTGCCTCGCAAAACTGGTTTCCACAAACAGGTGATGTGTTCTGGTCGCCGGCAGACTGGGCCTGGACCGGTGGCTTGATGGATGCCTTATTACCTACGCTGTACTTCGGTCAAACTATCATTGCGAGCCGCGCGCGTTTCACCCCCGAACATGCTTTCGAATTGATGCAGAGACACAAGGTCACGAATACGTTTCTCTTTCCCACTGCATTGAAAATGATGATGAAAGCAGTGCCGCACCCGCAGCAGCACTATCAGCTCAAGCTGCGCGCCATCATGAGCGCTGGCGAAGCAGTTGGCGACGCCGTGTTTCAGTGGACGCAAGAAGCGCTCGGCGTCACCGTGAATGAAATGTTCGGGCAGACCGAGGCAAACTATTTGGTGGGCAATTGCGCGATGTATTGGCCAGCACGTGCGGGCAGCATGGGTAAGCCGTACCCCGGCCATCGCATCGCCGTGTTAGATGACGCGGGCCAAGTACTCGGACCGGGACACTTGGGAGAAATCGGCCTGCACCGGTGCGATATCCATGGCCATCCCGATCCGGTGATCTTCAACGGCTACTGGCGACGCGACGACGCAAGCCAAGGCAAGTACCGCGGTGACTGGCTCATGACCGGCGATTTAGCGGAGATGGATAGCGATGGTTATCTTTGGTATCGCGGTCGCGCTGACGATATGTTCAAGGCAGCGGGCTATCGAATTGGGCCATCAGAGATAGAAAATTGCCTTGTAAAACACCCGTCAGTAGCGAACGCTGCGGTCGTGCCCAAACCAGACGCAGAGCGCGGCAATTTAGTAAAGGCATTCGTCGTACTGACACCCGAAACCGTACGCGGTGAACAGCAAGATATGGAACTAATCCATGAACTGCAGCAGCATGTGCGTGGTCAACTGGCGCCTTATGAGTATCCGAAAGAAATCGAATTTGTTGATGCGCTACCGATGACCACCACCGGCAAGGTACAGCGCACAGTACTTAGAATGCTTGAGATCGACCGCGCTGGCAGCAACAATCAAATTCCCTGAGACAGGCAAATATACGTTGCACCACTGACATCAGCAGGCTGCAAAGCAGCTTTCATAGATCGAAACTACGCAGCACACACTGACCGCATAAAGCTCCATAACGCGACCAGCTACTCAACGAGCTTGTTGAGTTGATCCGCATCGAAACGATCAGTAAGGGCGACTTCCTCTACCGCGATGCCGGCGGCTTTGAGCGCCGCGACGATTTTAAGCAGCTGCATTTCCTGCGAGGCCGCATTATCGATCAGGCCATGCAAAGCTTTCGAGAGCGGATCATCCCCATTGGGCGTCAAGCCATATGCCGCAAACATTCGCGCGGCGGCATCATCTCGCTCGCCGGCTTGTTTCTCGATGACGCGGGCGGGGTTGCCAATCGCTGTTGCACCCGCAGGCACGGTTTTGACCACCACAGCGTTTGACCCGACTTTGGCGCCCTCACCGACAGTGAACCCACCGAGCACTTGCGCACCCGCACCAATAATCACGCCACGCTCGAGAGTTGGATGACGTTTGCTGCCTTTGCTGAGGGACGTGCCACCCAAGGTCACGCCTTGATAGATGGTGCAGTCATCACCAATCTCTGCGGTCTCACCAATCACCACGCCAAAGCCATGATCGATGAACACCCGACGGCCGATGGTGGCCCCGGGATGAATCTCGATACCCGTCAGTCCACGTGAAATGTGTGAGATGAAGCGACCCAACCACTTGAGCCCCATACGCCAGCAGGCATTGGCCCAGCGGTGCATGATGATGGCGTGCAGTCCAGGGTAGCAAGTCAGCACCTCCCAGCGACTACGCGCTGCGGGATCGCGCTGCATGATGCTGTTGATATCTTCACTGATACGGCTGAACATGAAATAGCTCCGGGGCAGATCCGCTGATTTTACCCAGCCGCCGCGCGCATGCGCTGCCGACGCGCCTCATAAAGACACACACCAGACGCCACTGACACATTCAAGCTCTCGACTGAACCCATCATCGGCAGGCTGACCAATCGGTCGCAGTGCTCGCGTGTCAGGCGGCGCATGCCCTCCCCCTCAGAACCCATGACGAACGCAGTACCGCCGGTGTAATCCACATCGAACAGGATTTGCTCAGCATCGTCCGTCGTGCCCGTGAGCCAGATATCACGCTCTTGCAACTCACGCATGGTACGCGCCAAATTCGTGACCGTGATGTACGGCACGGTATCGGCAGCGCCACTGGCCACTTTGCTGGCGGTGGCATTCAAACCCACCGCCCTGTCTTTGGGTGCAATGACCGCGTGCGCGCCAGCACCATCGGCGACTCGCAGACACGCCCCGAGATTATGTGGATCAGTGACACCATCAAGCAGCAGCAGCAAGGGTGGGCCCTGAATCAGATCGAGTAGCTCAGCCAGATTACGTGCAAGTGAAACCTCTGCAGCGCGCGCCACCACGCCTTGATGACGCCGCGTACCCACCATGGCGTCGAGGCGCTGATCATCAACTTGTATCACGCGTACATTCGCAGCTTTTGCCGCACGCAGCAGATCACCCATGCGACGGTCATGGCGCGAAGCATCGACATAAATCTCTTCGACGGTAGAGGCGTCAAGCCGCAGCCGTGCTGTCGCCGCATGAAATCCGAAGATGAATTTTGTTTTCAAGGGTCTTTACTTCCGCTTTTTACGAGCCGCACGAGAGGGCCCACTACCCGCTTTTGCCTTTTTGGCGATCTTGCGCGCCTTCACGCTCTCCGGCTTGGCTGTAGCTGCTTTTTTTGTCGCTTTCTTGGCTGATTTCTTCGCGCCGAATAAACCGCTACGAACCTGCTCAGCATCTGCGCGTCGCGATTCTTTTTTGATTTGCGTGTGAATATCCGGCTGATGTACCAAGCGTAAATCAATCCGGCGCGCGTCCAGATCAACCCGACTCACTTGTACCGTGACGCGATCAGTCAGCTGGTAGCGGATACCGGTACGCTGACCTCGTAGCTCGTGTCTTGCTTCGTCATACTGGAAAAAATCAGCGCCAAGGTCTGTGACATGCACCATGCCCTCAATGTACAGTGCATCGAGCTGCACAAAGATACCAAACGAGGCAACGCCCGAAATAGTTCCGGTAAATTCTTCACCCAGCTTGTCGCGAATAAAGTAGCACTTGAGCCAGGCCTCGACATCACGTGACGCCTCATCTGCACGGCGCTCGTTTGCTGAGCAATGAATCCCAAGCGACTCCCAGATCGCCAGATCGCCCTCGGCACGTTTCTTTCCATTGGCGCGATCACGTGCCATTAATTTGCGCGCAGTCGGCGAGAGATTGGTATTGAGCGCCTCGGTTTCTATGCCCGCGGGGTGATAACGCTTGCGCTGCAAAATCGCCTTGATCGCCCGATGCGTCAGTAAATCAGGGTAGCGTCGAATCGGGCTGGTGAAGTGTGCATAGGCTTGATACGACAAACCAAAATGACCAATATTTTCCGGGCTATAGACTGCCTGCTGCATTGATCTCAGCAACATGGTTTGCAGTAGCACCGCATCGGGGCGACCATGAATTTTTTCCATCAACTCGGCGTAATCGGCCGCAGCCGGCGAGTTACCGCCACCGAGCGATAACCCCAGTTGCTTGAGGAAGGTCCGCAGCTGATTCAGCTTTTCTTCGGTTGGGCCGGCATGAATACGGTACAGCGCCGGATGTTGATGACGATGCACGAAATCTGCCGCACATACATTGGCCGCGAGCATGCACTCTTCAATCACCCGATGTGCATCATTGCGTGTGCGCGGCAAAATCTTCTCGATTTTGCCGGCACTATTCACCACGATGTAGGTCTCGGTGGTTTCAAAGTCCATCGCACCGCGCTCCTTGCGCGCCGCCAACAGTACCTGAAACAATCCATACAAGTTTTGCAGATGCGGCAGTAGTGGCGCGCGACGCTGCGCCTCGGGTCCCCGCGTGTTGGCAAGAATTGCTGCCACCTCGGTGTAAGTGAGGCGCGCCGCTGAGTGAATCACTGCAGGGTAAAACTGATACCCATGGATTTCGCCATCGAGGTTTATCACGGCATCACACACTAGCGTCAGCCGATCAACCTCAGGGTTCAACGAGCACAGGCCGTTAGAGAGTTTTTCCGGCAGCATGGGAATGACTCTGCGCGGAAAATACACCGAGGTACTACGCTCCAGCGCATCGACATCAAGTGCATCATTCGGTTTGACGTAGTGGCTCACATCAGCGATCGCTACGATCAACCGATAACCCTTGGTTCGACCGATTTTGCAGGGCTCGCAATACACTGCATCATCGAAGTCACGCGCATCTTCACCATCGATGGTCACCAATGGCACGTCGCGCAGATCAACCCGCGCGTCAAGATCACTCGCTCGCACGTCCGATGGCAAAGCCGCTGCGAGCTTTTGAGCTGCTGCAGAAAACTCATGCGGGACGCCGTACTTGCGCACTGCGATCTCGATCTCCATTCCCGGATCATCGATCTCGCCAAGAACCTCTGCAATTTTCCCGACCGGTTGCGAGTAACGCGATGGCTGCTCGGTCAATTCCAAGCTGACGACTTGACCCGCTTTCGCTTTACCAACCGGCCCCGCCAACACAATATCGTGGCTGATGCGTTTGTCTTCAGGCACCACCAACCAAACACCATTCTCATTGACCAACCGTCCGATCACATGCGTATTGGCGCGGCTGACAACCTCAACAATGCTGCCCTCGGGGCGACCACGACGATCGACACCCGTAATACGCACTTGCACACGATCGCCATGCAGTACCTTCTGCATCTCGCGTTCAGGCAGGAAAATATCTTCGCCATCATCGGGCAATAAAAATCCGTAGCCATCGCGATGTGCAGAGACTGTGCCCTCGATGAAGCTTGAGGTGTTGGCAAGCTGCAGTCGACCGCGTCGATCAGGCTTGATCTGCCCGTCACGCTCCATCGCCACCAAACGGCGCGTCAGTCCGTCAAGCTCGGCATCTTTGACGGCCAGCGATTTGGCGATTGCCGCAACAGTTTGCGGCTCGGTAGCGGTACGCAAAATGCCGAGAATGTCCTCCCGGCTGGGAATACTGTAGGGATAAGTGCTCAAAGAACGTGTGATCGGGTCGGTGAAGAAGCGACGCTAGTGTAACCGAGCGACTGGAGAACCACTTGCTCTGTGCTGCAATGCTGGGGTCAGGCGGTGCCAGTTTTTCGGTGGTGTTGAACACGCGAAATGGTGTTCGAGAGCGTGGGTACGGTTGGAGCCAAAGCGGGCGTTTTAGGTGCGTTTTCGCGTGTAATTTTTGTGTAGTGGGCGGATTAGACTAGGTGATTTTATGTAATTTTTGTAGATGCCTACATGTCTAAGCCATTGATTACAGAGGGATTTGGAACGAAATCATAAGATTCGTGGTGCCCACGGAGGGACTCGAACCCCCACACCTTGCGGCACATGGACCTGAACCATGCGCGTCTACCAATTCCGCCACGTGGGCCAAAGGAAGCGGGATTATAGGGCCTCAGAGGGAAAAGTCAAATCAGGCGCCCCCAACAACGCCAGCGACATTTTGTTGGAGGCGTTAATTGTTGAAGGCTTTATTTTGTAATAAGCCGATCCAACGACATCTCGTCATACATCTCAAACGGCTGATGAATCCAAGGATTATCCGGCAAGTATTCGACGTAGTAATCCGGGCGAGTGACCGAGCACGCTTTGTACCAAATAACGGCTGATCGAATCTCGCTGATATCTGGGCATGTCTGCTTGAGGTAGTTGGGCACTTGGGCCAGCGTCACGCCGGAATCCACCAAGTCATCGATCAACAGAACGCGGCCTGAGA
>CAZZMV010000061.1:6150-9457 GCA_964655425.1 uncultured Bifidobacterium sp. | reverse complement strand
GGCAAGCAATGGGGTTAATTTAGAGCCGGGTTAATTCGGGATCGGTTCATACGGCAGGCCAACGTAATTTTCGGCGATAGTACTGAGGCCGGCCTCCGAGCTTGTGTAATAGGCAAGCTCTGCTTCCTGGATCTTGCGACCAAACGGATCGTCCGAGAATTTATGCAGCAGTGAGGTCATCCACCAAGAGAAACGCTCTGCCTTCCAGATTCGCCGCAGGCAGATTGAAGAGTACTGCGTCAGCACGTCATGGCGGCGGTCTTGGTAGCGCAGCCGCAGCAAGTGGTAAAGCGTGTACACATCGCTGGCCGCGAGATTCAGGCCCTTGGCGCCGGTCGGTGGCACGATGTGGGCGGCGTCCCCTACCAGAAAAAGCCGACCGAACTGCATCGGTTCGGCGACGAAGCTACGCAAGGGCGCGATGCTTTTCTCTATCGATGTACCGGTGACCAAGTGTCGGGTACTTTCTTCCGGCAGACGGCAACATAACTCGTCCCAGAAGCGCTGATCAGACCAGTCTTCAACTCGGTCGTCGAGCGAGCATTGCACGTAATAGCGTGAAAGATTATCTGATCGCATGCTGCACAGTGCAAAGCCACGTTCATGATGCGCGTAGATCAACTCGTGTGAAATCGGTGGCGTGCGCGACAAAATCCCCAGCCATCCAAATGGATAGACTCGCTCGAACAGTTGTATTCGATCGCTCGGTATTGATTGGCGAGATACGCCATGAAACCCGTCACAGCCTGCGATGTACTCGCATTCGATGCGTTGCTGGGTGCCCTGGTGAACGAAACTGACCACCGGGTGGTCGCTCTCTATATCATGCAGCGTCACTTGCTCAGCTTCGTAAAACTGTGTCGCTCCGCTGGCAATGCGCGCGTCCATCAGATCTTTGGTCACTTCCGTTTGACCGTAGACCAGCACGGTTTTGCCACCTGAGTATTTTTTCAAATCGATACGTCGCAATTCGCCAGCGAAAGCCAATGCAAAGCCCTCATGAACCAAGCCTTCACGGTCCATGCGGTCACTGACCTGCGCGGTGCGCAATAAATCGGTGGTGCCTTGCTCAAGCACACCGGCGCGGATGCGCGACAGTACATAGTCAGGCGACTTCGCTTCAATGATGATGTTTGCGATACCTTGAAGGTCAAGCAATCGGCCCAATAGCAAACCCGACGGGCCCGCCCCAATAATAGCGACCTGAGTTTTCATGATCTTGTCTCGGTGGGCTAGTTTGCCCAGTGATGGTTTTATCGGCAGGCCAGGCGGTCTGCCATGATTTTTATGCGTCGGATGCCAAGCTTTTTAGCAGGTGTTATTGCTTGGATTATAAGGCGGTCTAACAACCTATCTCATCAGGCTACCTGGGGCTTTGGTAGCCCTTGCAGGGCTGCGTGCTGGTTTCAGGGTAGCAGCAGGCAAATCTCGTTAGCGGCATTCAGCAACGGTGGAAGAAACTGGTCTTCGATCGCATCACGTGAAACTCGCGTAGTTTGGGCGCCAATACCCAGCGCTGCCACGATCGCACCGGACGCCCCGCGTACCGGGACCGCAATCGAGCGCAGGCCAATTTCCATTTCTTCTTCGATCACTGCAAAGCCACGCTGCCGAACTTCAAACAGACTATCGCGCAGCTTTTGCTCCGAGGTGATGGTGCGATCAGTGTGCGGTGCCAAATTGACCGAAGCAAAGTAACGATCAAGCTGGGTTGCCGACAATCCGCCCAATAGCACCCGCCCGAGTGCTGTGCAATACGCTGGGATACGGCTACCAGTATTCAGTGCCAGCGACAGCACGCGAGAACCATGTGATCGCGCTACATACATCACCTCGTTTTGTTCGAGTACCGCCAGCACGCATGATTCTTTCAACCGGTGGCTTAACTCATTCAAATAGGGCTGGGCCGCGACCGTCAGCGGGGTGGAAGACAGGTAAGCGTAGCCCAGCGCCAGAATGCCGGGTTTCAGAAAAAAATTATTCGCTTCTGAATCAGCGTAGCCAAGTTGCTTGAGCGTGTACAGGCAGCGTCGAACTGCGGCGCGCGGGATACCAGTTTTCAAACTGAGTTGTGCAATGGTCATGGCGCGCCGGTGATCACTGAAGGCTTTGATCACTGCCAGTCCGCGCGCCAGCGAGGTCATGAAACTGGGGTCAGTGAGCGCGTTGATTTGCTCGGCAATTGTCGGCGCTTTGGTGTTTGGCTTGTTGCTTGCATCCGGTCCCGTCTCCGTGCTGGTGTCAGCACTCGCTTCGGGGCTTGCGGCAGGTAGGGCGTGGTTGAGCCGCTCGCTGATTCCGTTTTTACTTGGTTTGGCGGCGGCTTCAGCAGGTAATTTGTCCGGGTTCGATTTTTCAGTTTTTAACGAGGCTGGCGCAGCTGCGGCCGATAATTTGCCTGGATTCGATTTGCGCTGCTCGTCGTCGGTGTTACTGGCAAGGTTGTGCATGGCAAGCTACTTCGCGAAAGTGATCTTCGGGGTGGGAACATGCCGAGCAGTTCGCCGGAGTTGGCAGACCTGCTGCGAAGGCATTGCTCAACCGTAACGTAGATCAATAGCTTTCTGATAATCCTTTGCGCCGATCACGTATGGTCCGATTTCCTTTGAGAAGGAATGCGCCTATTTGTGGCGTCGTTCTGACACATCAGCGACAATTCAAGTCATACCGATAAGAAAACGCATCTCGCTACTGATCGCCTCATGTCCGCCCTGAAGACCTACCGCCGCCCGCCTCCGGGCAGCCATTCAGACTATCTCTACCCCGATTACGCGTCGACCGTCACGCGCGCGCCCAGCCAACCCTTGGTGCTGTTGCCGCAAACGCTGTCGGAAACAACCGGCCCAGTGTTTGGTCATGAGCGAGTCAGCGCGTCTGATGCCGATCTCACGCGGCAGCATGATGGTGAGCCGCTGGGAGAGCGCATCCTGGTGTGCGGTCGTGTGATGGACGAGGATGGCCGCGCCGTACCGAATACCCTGATCGAGGTGTGGCAAGCCAATGCTGCGGGTCGTTACCGGCATCAACGCGATCAGCATGATGCGCCGTTGGACCCGAACTTCACCGGTACCGGTCGAACGCTCACCGATGACAATGGTTTTTATCGATTTGTGTCGATACGTCCGGGCGCTTACCCGTGGCGCAACCATCCCAATGCCTGGCGACCGGCGCATATTCATTTCTCTTTGTTTGGCAATGCATTCGCTACGCGACTCGTCACGCAAATGTATTTCCCGGGCGACCCGTTGTTAGCGTTCGACCCGATCTACAACAGCGTGCCGGCGGGCGCGCGCGAGCGCATGGTGTC
>CAZZMV010000061.1:1493-6050 GCA_964655425.1 uncultured Bifidobacterium sp. | reverse complement strand
GTTTTCAGGCTTTGGACGGTGCAGCACCGATGTCGATGGTCGATTTCATTTTTCAACGATCAAGCCCGGTCGTGTACCTGTTGCAGAAGGTGGCTGGCAAGCCCCACATATCGCCGTGAATATTTTTGCGCGCGGTTTATTGAAGCAGCTTGTCACACGAATTTATTTTGCGGGGGATGCGCACCAAGAAGACCGGGTACTACAGCAGGTGCCTGCTACTCGTCGCGCCACGCTGATTGCGCAACCCGTCGATGATCAACCGAATACCTATTACTGGCTGGTTGCGCTGGGCGGCGACCATGAGACAGTTTTTTTCGAGATTTAATCCGTGCCTGATTCGCTACCCGGTACCACGCTGACTTCTGGTATTTCATCGACCGATACACTGCAAGCCATTTTTTCAGCACGCTCGACTGTGCAGCGCATGCTGGATGTGGAAGCCGCGTTGGCGCGTGCGCTGGCGACTGCTGGTGTAATTCCCTCGGCAGTGGTAGATCCGTGGGTACGTTGCTGTGATGCAGACCAAATCGACATCAACGCGCTGCGGGTTGCGGTGCCGGAGGCTGGCAACATTGCCATTCCCTTGGTGAAGCAACTCACTGCAAATGTGGCAGCGATTGATGCAGATGCGGCGCGCTATGTTCACCTCGGCGCTACCAGTCAAGACCTAATCGATACGGCCAAGGTGTTGCAGTTGCGCGATGCCATGCATGTCATTACGAACGATTTAGTTGTGCTGGCTGATGTACTGGCGCTGCTGGCGCGGCGCTATCGCGATACACCCATGATCGGCCGGACCTGGCTGCAGCATGCGTTGCCAATCACTTTTGGACTCAAAGTTGCTGGCTGGTTGGATGCGTTCCTGCGACATCAGCAGCGTGTGCATGACATGTCCAAGCAGTTACGCGTACTGCAATTCGGCGGCGCCAGCGGCACGCTGGCGAGTCTGGGTGATCACGCATTGGTCGTGTCTCAGTCAATCGCAGATCAGCTCGAACTGACGTTGCCCAGCGTGCCATGGCATGCCCATCGAGATCGTTTCGCAGAATGTGCGACCACGCTCGGCATGTTGACCGGCACGCTCGGCAAGATTGCGCGCGATATTGCACTGATGAGCCAAACCGAGATCGCTGAATTATCCGAGCCTGACGCCCCCGGTCGTGGTGGCTCGTCGAGCATGCCGCACAAGCGTAATCCGGTCGGTTGCGCTGCAGTGTTATCGGCTGCAACGCGCGTACCTGGCCTCGTCGCCACCATGCTATCCGCAATGCCGAACGAGCATGAACGTGCGCTGGGTGGTTGGCAAGCGGAGTGGGAAACCTTACCTGAGATCGTCTCACTCAGCGCCGCGGCACTGGCGCAACTGAGTAGCGTGATAGCGGGTTTGCAAGTCGACACGGAGCGCATGCGCAGCAACATCGACGCGAGCCGTGGCATGGTGATGGCGGAAGCCATCGTCATTGAACTGGCACATGGTTTGGGTCGAGCGCAAGCGCATCAGTTAGTGGAGGCGGCGTGTCGTAAAGCGTATTCACAGCAGCAGGATTTACTCACAGTACTGCAAGCGGAACCTCAGGTCACCGATGTGTTGTCGAAGGATCGTCTCGCGCAGTTGTTTGATCCACTTAGCTATATCGGTCAGGCGGGTGCGTATGTTGATCGCGTATTAGAGACCTATGAAAAGCACAAAGCTTAGAACCTGTCTCGTGAGGCCGCTTGCGGCGTTGGCGGCACCTTGCCATCTTCGGAGAAACATCTATGCCCATGCTTGATACGGGAAAAGGCAAGCTGCACTACCAGATCGAAGGCCATGCTGAAGCGCCGGTGCTGGTGCTATCGAATTCGCTCGGTACGAATTTGGATATGTGGTCGCCACAAATGCCGGCACTGCTCGAGCATTTTCGCGTACTGCGCTACGACACCCGCGGTCATGGGCAATCCGAGGTAACGCCAGGGCCTTACACCATCGCGCAACTCGGCGCAGATGTGGTTGCCTTACTCGATCATTTGCAGATCGCTAGAGCACATTTTTGTGGCCTGTCGATGGGCGGCATGACGGGTATGTGGTTGGGTATTCATGCGCCGAGCCGAATAGACAAGCTCGCGCTGTGCAATACCAGCGCAGCGATTGGTGTGCCGGAGATGTGGAACGCGCGAATTACACAAGTACGACAAGATGGCATGCAGTCGGTGATCCCTGCAGTACTCGAGCGCTGGTTCACAACCGATTTTTTGATCCATGCAACGACGCAGGTCGAGCGGGTCAGGGCGATGCTGGCGGCAACATCGGTGGAAGGTTATGTCGCCAACTGTGCAGCAGTTCGAGACATGGATCAGCGCACCGAGCTCGGGCGAATTACTCGGCCGACGCTGGTGATTGCAGGTCGATACGATAAATCTACACCGCCTGAGCACGGTGAATTCATCGCCAAAGCGATTACCGGTGCGCGTTATGTCGAGCTGAGCGCGGCGCATCTCTCGAATTGGGAAGTCGCGCAGAGTTTTACCCAACAGCTTCTGGATTTCCTTCTCAATTGAGAAAATAACCATGGATGATGAGCAGCGCTACACAAAAGGCATGGCAGTGCGTCGCGCCGTGCTGGGTGACCAGCACGTTGATCGCGCACAGGCCAATCTGAATGAATTTAATCGCGAGTTTCAGCACCTGATCACACGCTACGCCTGGGGCGAGATTTGGACTCGTCCCGGTTTGCCGCGTGAGACCCGCAGCTTGATGACGATTTGCATGATGGTCGCGCTCAATCGTGAAGACGAGCTTAAGCTGCACCTGCGTGCGGCCTTGAATAATGGTGTCACGATCGAGCAAATCAAAGAAGCACTACTGCAAACCGCGATTTATTGTGGTGTGCCAGCAGCGAATGCTGCATTTACTATCGCCCAGCAAGTCGTCAGTGAATTCGACAAATAAATTTTGTAAAACGTAACAAAAAACAAGCTCTGAATAATTACGGATACCGGAGCCAAGTTTGGAGCGGGATATGCATGTTGCAGTGGTCGGTGCGGGTGCAGTGGGCTGTTATTTTGGTGGTATGTTGGCAAGAGCCGGCCTGCCAGTCACGCTGATCGGTCGGCCTTTGCATGTCGAGGCCATTCAAAAGAATGGATTAAGGCTCGAGACCCAAAGTTTTGACGAGCAGATCGCGCTCAAGGCCAGCACCGAGCCGAATGCAGTGGCCGACGCTGACGTGGTGCTGTTCTGTGTGAAGTCGACTGACAGTCTCACTACTGCGCAGCAAATTGCGCCGTATCTGAAACCCAATGCTGTGCTGCTGTCGCTGCAAAATGGTGTCGAAAACGCCGACATGATCCGTTCGGTGTTGACGCAACAGGTGATCGCCTCGGTGGTGTATGTCGCGACCGAAATGGCGGGGCCAGGTCACCTGAAGCACTTCGGACGCGGCGAGCTGGTCATTGCACAGTCGCCCGCCAGCGAGTCCATTGCCGCTGTGTTTGAGCGTGCGGGTGTGCCGGTTGAGTGTGTTGCCGATGTACGGGGTGCGCAGTGGGCCAAGCTCATCATTAATTGTGCCTACAACGCACTTTCCGCGATCGCCCAGAAGCCCTACGCCGCATTGGTTGAGGTCGCTGGTGTCAGCGATTTGATGGCAGAAGTCGTCGACGAATGTTTGCGTGTCGCGGCCGCCGATGGGGTCACTGTACCGGGTGATATCTATGCCGCCACACGCCGTATCGCACACACCATGGCCGGCCAGTACTCATCAACGGCGCAAGATGTGGCGCGCGGCAAGCCGAATGAGATCGACTACTTGAATGGCTATGTCGTGCGGCGTGGTCGTGAACATGGCATTGCAACGCCAATCAACCAGACGTTATTGACCTTGGTGAAGTTGGTTGAGAAGCATTGAGAATGTGAGCCGCTTGTGGGAACCCATTGCACAGGTATGCAGGCATCCCGGCACAGGCCGGGATCCAGGTGGCTTGGAAATTTCAACGACCAGAGAAACAACCAGGGCAAACCTCGCCCCTGAGCCGGATTTAGCCGATTAGATCGACGCGGCCTTTCAGATCCATGATGCCGGTAATCACCGACAGCTTCGGATGCCGTGTGTTGACCTCTTTGCGGAACGCCATCAGTGCCTCGGCATGCGACATGGTTTCCATATCACGCTCGCCCACCTTATCCGCACCGAACGCCAACTTCGCGGCACCGCAATCACGGTGGGTCAGTGCGACCACACGTTTGATGTGATGCAGCCCGACGGTAATGTCGAGGTTATCCCAATAGGTTTTGTGCCATGGAGCGAACTTCGGGTGTACTGCACCGATTGGGCCGCCAGCCATCACGAAATGACTGTAGTTGTCGCCAAGTTTTTCGCGATCGACACCAGACAGCAGGCCCATGTATTGCCAGCTCAGCGTCGTGAAGCGTGGGTCGATACAGTTGACCAACATCGCTTCGTAGTTGCCGCTGGCGGCACTGGCACGACCAGGCATGAAGCCGATCATGCCGCCTGCAACCACAGCAGCACCTGCAGCGAGAAACTGCCGGCGTGAGGTGGTGCCGGTTGCACCAGG
>CAZZMV010000061.1:0-1393 GCA_964655425.1 uncultured Bifidobacterium sp. | reverse complement strand
CGCTGATTATTTTGAATATGGGCTCCAGAAATTCACGCTCGGTTCGATAATGGACAATGAGAATATATCTGTAAACCAGCGCGGGTGTAACGCCGACTGGGTTTGAGTTGATAAGTTTTTGATAATCCCGATTTCAATTCGGGAGGCGTTCAATAAGGGACTGCCAACATGAACAAGCAAAAATTCGGTTTTATCGCGCTGGCGTTCTGGCTGGTATCTGCACTTGCTGTCGCTGCTGATCCAGCACCAGCGGCCAAAGATACGCACGATGCTGCTGCCAAAGACACACATGCCGCACCGCCTAAAGACGCAAAGGGCGCAGCATCCAAAGAGGCTAGCCCCGCACCAGTCAAGGAAGCGAAAGCCGCAGCACCCAAAGATGCGAGCCCGGCACCAGCCAAGGAAGCGAAGGCGACTGCCGCTAAAGATGCACACGCTGAATCAGCCAAGGATGCACATGGCGCCGCGCCCAAAGATGAGCCTGCAGCAGATGCGGCACCTGCCAAGGCAGAACCGAAGGCAGCCGTGCAAAAACCGAAACGCAAAAAAGCAAAAGCAAATGCAGAAGCCAAGGCGGGATCGAAAGGCCACAGCGCGGATAAGGGAGCTGGCGATCATCACGCTGATGCAGCGCCGCCAGTGCCAGCCGCGATCGAGCCTACCACTCGCGTGCGTACGCGCGATCGCGCAGCGGCTGCAGGCGCAGTCGCTGCCGAGCAGGCATCTGGTGCACACGACGCGCCAAGCAATGCGCATGCTGGCCCACCTGCTGCATCAGTGTCAGAGAAAAAAGATGAACACAGCGCGGCGCATGATGATCACCAGGCTGCGCCCGCATCTGCTGCCAAACAGGACGCAGGCGGCGCGAAAGCGGCAGACGCTCACCACACTGATGCACCACCCGCCGTGCCCGCTGCTATCGAGCCGACACAGCGTCAACGCGTGAGATCAACCATCGCAACGCCGGCACCCGCCGCACCTGCTGCGCATGCGGACTCGGCTGCGCACGATGATCACCATGCCGCCGACGCACATGGTGCGGTATCGAACGCGGGACACGACACAAAAGCTGCTGCCAAAGACGGCGCGGGGCACGACGCGCATCACGATGCGAAGAAAGATACTGGGCACGCCGCCAAGTCGCTAGACACACAAGCAGCCAGCGCGCCGGCGGGTGACGAGTGCAACCCACCGCTCAAAGCGGAGATCGCTTCACTGTTTGATCGCTGGAATGCGTCGTTGCGAACCGGCGACCCAAGAAAGGTGGTTGCCAACTACGCGCCGGATTCCGTGTTGCTACCGACCGTATCCAACCGCGCCCGTTTCACCATCGCAGAAAAAGAAGACTACTTCATGCATTTCCTGCAGCGGCGTCCGCAAGGCTACATCGACG
>CAZZMV010000060.1:0-9469 GCA_964655425.1 uncultured Bifidobacterium sp. | reverse complement strand
CCCCCGCGCTCGGGCGGGGGTTTTTGTTTGTACGACATCGCTCTGCTTGGTCGAGCATTCATCCTGCATATCGTCCGAACACCTCAGCTAGTCATTAAATCGACGCAGTAAACGCTACCGGCCTTGAGTAACATCATTCACTCCATGTCTGCGCTTTGAATAGCTGAATTCAGTATCAGCGCGCTTGTAAAATAGTCCGCGACGCGTGATGAGCTTATTTGGTTCGGAGTCTTTGGCTTCGTGAAAGCTTATGATGCGAACTCTGGCAAAGTATTGTGGCGGTATCAGACTGCATCAAAACACATCACTATGAATCGCATTCAATATCGCTTCAATTGCGGGATGCTGAATTTTGCGTTCATTGGAAATCGCATAAATTTGCTCTCGAACTTGAGTCATCACGCCGACCTCGATAGCGCCAAACTGTGATTTCACGTCTTCTGACAATACAGTTGGCGCAGGGAATAAGCCCCGACCTGCGCGGCCGAATGTGTGAAGTAATGCGTTGTCATCAAACTCGCCAATCAGATCAGGTTGGATCTCGTGTAATTCCATCCAGTGATCAATGCGCGCGCGAATAGCGTTGTTTCGCGTTGGCAGCAAGATGGGGGCACCGGTTAAGCTTTTTGGAAAACCTTTGCGGTAACGATCCGCCAGTGCTGGCAGCGCGTATAAACTAATCTGTGTTTCGCCTAGCAAGTGACTAAATACGCGCAACGATGAACCCGGCGGCACCGCACGATCAGTAAGCATGACATCGAGCTTGTGGACAGAAAGTTTGCCGAGCAAGGACTCGAACTGTTCCTCGTAACATATCAAACGCACCCGTTGCGGAAGCGCGAGCGCTGCGTCCAGCATGCGAGATGCGATCAGCTTGGGTAACGAATCCGAGATCCCCACCGTGAGGCGCATCACCGGTTCTGTGTCCACATCGGCCAGCGCTTCTTGCAGCTGCTCACCCAGCAAGAAAATTTGATCCGCATAACGCAAGGCCACTTGTCCGGCCTCGGTCAGGACCAGCCGCCGACCCTGTGGCTTGAATAGCGCCTTGCCTACGGCTTGTTCAAGCAAAGACAGCTGCGCGCTCACCGTTTGAATTGCCAGACCCAAACGATCCGCAGCTCGCGTCACGCTTCCTTCCTTGGCCACAACCCAGAAGTAATGCAAATGTCGGAAATTAAGACTCACTGTTTGGTCCCGTTTTTACGAAGACTTGATCTGATTATGCTTGGATCGGCGCGATGTTGCAGCGCTGCGATATGCTTGATACCTCGCTAAAATCCGCTGCACACTCAAACTGCTGGAAGCCATCGATGATTGACTTATTATCCGATCCGCATACTTGGATCGCTTTTGCAACACTCACCGCGCTGGAGCTTGTGCTAGGCATTGATAACGTCATATTCATCTCCATTCTGGTTGATAAATTACCGGCACATCAGCGTGAGGTAGCCCGAAAAATCGGTTTATTTGCGGCTATGTTCATGCGGGTCGGTTTGCTTTTCATGCTGACCTGGATCATCGGTATGACCACGCCGTTTTTCGAGGTTCTGGGAAATGCTTTTTCCGGGCGTGACCTTGTACTGTTACTCGGCGGGCTATTCCTGCTCTGGAAAAGCGTGGGTGAAATCCACCAGATGCTGGAGGGCGCACATGCCGAACGGGCGTCACCAGTGCATGCAGCTTTTGGTATGGTGATTTTACAAATCATGATCATCGATCTCGTATTCTCGTTGGACTCGATTATCACCGCAGTAGGCATGGTAGATCGTATTGAGATTATGGTGGCGGCAGTTATTGTTTCAGTCGGGTTGATGATGCTGTTCGCCGGATCCATCGGACGATTTGTTTCCGCGCATCCCACCTTTAAGGTATTGGCGCTCGCGTTTCTGGTGGCGATCGGAGTCGTCTTGATTGCAGAGGGTTTCGGTACGCATATTCCGAAGGGCTATATCTACAGTGCGATGGCGTTTGCGGTGGTGGTCGAAATGATCAACATGCGTCTGCGTAAACATTCCTCACGTCCGGCTGATTTAATCGCTTCGATCGCAGATGGCGATCACCAGAAAAAATGATGCGCCGCAGTCGAATAATCATGGACATTAACCGGCTCGCTGCACATTAAACACGTCTGCCAAACAAAGTTCGCCGCTTGTGGCGGCGCTAGAGATAAGCGTCAACCATTGGCTTAGCCATGATGCCCGCTACGCCGAGCAATGCTGCTATCACTTGCATGGCGGCAGGCAATGCCCAAATGAGGGCGTTTATCTGGCGTCCTGTGGTTAATGCAAAGCATCACGACAGACAAAAAAGCCGCTCAAGAGCTGAGCGGCTTAGATCCTGAAACTGCGCCAACCCGCGGCGAGCGGATTGCCTAGCTCGGCGCGCTTAGGTTGATTGCTGTATCCCGGCAAGGAGCCAACCTTGCTGGCCCTCAACGGGCTTGGACAACACCCAGACCTCGCTGAACGACTCCGTAGGTGCATGCTCGGCTTCGCGGATCGTGCCGAAAAAGCGCACACTGGCGACATGCTCGACGCTATTGGTCTCGACACCCAACAGCTCGGCATCGATGCTTACAACATCGGTCACATTCGACGCAGCACCACGCTCGGACAGTTGCATCTTGAGCTCACCAAACATCTCTGGGGTAGTGAACTCACGGATATCGTTCACATCCGCACGGTCCCAGGCTGCTTGCATGCGAATAAAGTTGGTTTTCGCGTGCCGCAAGAACCCGTTCACGTCAAAGTCTGCGGGAACAGATGCTTGAGAAGTCGATGAATAGGCCCCAGCGGAACCACCCAACCCTGATCCAATCTCGGGCGTGCGCGCGAAATCATTGTTGGCTTCGCGCTGCATGGGTCCGGCGTAAGCCGGCTGCAGCGGCGTGGCTTGCGATTTGCGGCTGATCATCCGGAAAATAAAGATCGCTGCAGCCACCAACAGACCAATCATCAGCATGGTGCCGATCATGCCGGCTGCGGCCTCGCCCATACCAAAGTGCGACAGTAATGCGCCCAAGCCAAGTCCCAACAGGGCGCCGCCCAAGATACCCCGCCAAGGGCTTGCAGGCGCCGGCGCTGCGGGCTGCGCGGGGCGCGGTGCAGGAGCCGCCTGATTAGCTGGCGGAGTGGCCTGGCGGCTGTACGTTGGGGAAGACTTACCAATCGCCCCCCCACCCCCGAGACGTTTTGCCTGCGCGTTACCCATCAAGACGCTGGTACCGAGCAGGGCCACCATTAAGAATGTCAAAAGCCTTTTCATGAAACCTCCAGATCACTGAAACAACAAGGGCACTACGGATTTGCTTTCGCCAGATTTGCGGCGTGCGGCCGAGTATAGGCGAAAAGTTGTTCCGAAAAAATTACTTGTTTATGGAGGTTTGATTCGTAAATATAGAAATGTTTCAATCCATTGGGAAATTGACGCTGAAGGCCAAACCTCGATGGCGGATATGTTCGCCGAGGCCATGTCATCAAACCGATTCCATAGCCTCGGAGCCTTAACCAGCGTTTAAACGACTGGCATTACTTTATCGGCTGACGTTTTTCCTCACTATGAGTTTTCAGCACTGCGTTCATCATCGGAAGAACTGGCAACAACCACATCAGATTCATCCGCCGACGATTCGAATTCGCCACCCCAAGCCTCATCCCCGGAAGAAGGTTCACCCACCACACTGCTGGAATCGTCATGGTTGGAGTCCTCATGAATTGAATTCTCGTGGATTGGACTTTCGGGAGGAATGACCTCGTAGAAAGGTTGATCCTGAAATGCCCAAATTTGGTCAGGCTGACGGAAATAGAGGCCTTGGCCGGCAAGTTGAGATCGATCCGGCAGGCTGACTACGTCATCTAGGTTATCCGCAGAAAAATGTACCGCCAGCCGAGGACCAACGTTGGCGTTTCTCGCTGCAACCGCGTCGGCCAAGCGTCTGATCTGATCTTCACTAATCTCATTCTCGGAAATTTCAAGCTCTACGATTCCCGTCGTCACCGACAGTAATGTCGATAGCGCAGCGTCACTCAGCGCACCCAGCCGACAGCGAACCAGCTCAAACGAAGAAACCATGGCTTCCTTTTTGGCAAGCAATGCCACCCACTCAACAACCTGGCCGGCTGTATCTGGCATATCGTCTCCGATGCACTGAATATATGCCACGATCGGATGACTGGCAATCGCGTCCCACAATCCAGCTGCGCTTTTGGATGTGAGCACGGCACTGGAGATTACAAGCGAGACAAATCCATTCGGTGGGATGGCCTTGATCGCCTCAGCAACGGACTGTAATTCATTGTCATTAAATTCGCGAATGTCGATGACGGTCAGTTCGCTACCGCGAGAAGCGAGCGCTGATACCACACGACTGGTTATCGGCCGGCCATTATCGGCGGGAAGAAGAAAGGCGGGCTGATTAGATTTCTTTAAATTCTCAAAATGCTCGTCCACGGTCTGATCGTCGTCAGACAAAGATATCTTCTGAACAGAACTCCTATCACTATGTGATTCGCGTATTTGGTGAAGTAAGGGCTTACCGTGTAATTTACGAAACTCGATTTCATTTTTTTCTCGCTTGATTTTTCTACCATTAAGATTCCCATGCAGAAAATCGCGTAATGTAAGACTAAAATATTTGCAGGTCTGTCCCAGCGAAAAAACACCTTGGCCAGCATGACTTAGTATCAAGGTCATTACATCGTCATTCAAATCACGAAACGGCGATTCAAAAAGTGCCGGCTTGACTTTTTCTCTCATTATGGGAGCGCTGAAACGATCGTTTTTATCAGAGATTTTTGTGACTGTCTTCTGCGCATGCGCGGGGTCGCCAAGTAATCGTGGCGATTGGTTGATGGTAAAGGACATGTGTATTCTCCAGAGGCGGTTAGTTGGTGACGGGATCGCCTAACAGATAATGTTTGTTCGGTTGACGAGGCCGTGCTCTGTGGAACGCACATAGCTGCTTGGTTCCAGTCAGATCCTGACCTTTTCGTTTGAAGTCACAAAACAAAAACGCCGGCTCGCAAGCCGGCGCTTTTACCTTGATTTATGTGTTAACTACCGCGAGCGGCCGCTTGCTTTCCTAGTTAACTTAGATTGGATCTTTCTCAATCATCCACGGTTGGTGAGGCCCACGGATGTAAATACCTTGGAACGGAAATATATTCCGATCATAATCACTGATAAAGTCTTTTAAGTTGTCTGCTGCAAAATATACTTTCAGCTTTGTATCCGACTTGGCGTTTCTTGCGCAAACGGCGTTGTACAACTCTTCTACATTTTCAGCCGATGTTTTGTTCTCATAGATTTCCAGTTCGTTGATTCCCGTGTCCGCTGCCATTAATTCGGATAAGGCATTTGGGCCCTGCAAATCCATCCTGCAACGATTCAGATTGAATGAGGAGACGATCGCATTTTTTTTGGAGAGCAGTTTTATCCACGCGACAACCGCGTCGCCAGTCTGCGGTGCATTGTCGCCGGAGCAGGTAATGTGTGTCACAACTGGATGACTGGCAATCGCGTGCCATAACTCGGCGGCGTTACGCGTAGTCAATGTTCGTGACGAAATGTTCAGTGCCACGAACCCATTCGCCGGGATAGCCGCGATGGCGTCAATGATCGAGCGGGTTCCGTCAGCATCCGGCTCGCTCATACAGATAATGGTTAGTTTACCGCCACGTGTAGCCAGCGCTGATTTCAGGTTGGCGGTCATCCAAGATCCCTTTGACGGCGGCATCAACTCAACTGGGCCCTTGTGTGTCCTCAACTCCTCCGCACGCGGCTTGCCATTACTGCTGTCATCAAAATTTACAAACTTCAGGGTTGTCGTCGATTGCCAGTCGCGGTAAGCATTGATCACCGACATCCGGTGGTCTTTTCGAAACTCAGATTCATACTTCTGTCGCAATTTGGTTCGGCTCTCCTTCTGTTCTGGAAGAAACTCACGCACCACGACATTCCAGTATTTGCTGGTATGCCCAAGGTTAAAAACATCATGGCCTAACTGATTCAATAGCAATGGGTTGATATCTTCAGGCAATGCGAAAAATACTGATGCCGATTGTGCAGCCCTGTATTTCAACTTTGGGTTGGGCGTCGTGGCAAGATGCTTTCCGTCGTGGCCATTGCTTGTTGGATCTGATGTTCTGGGGATGTTACTGGGTTGGCTCGCGTGCCTGACGTTGGCAGTGGTCATGAAAATCTCCGGAAGTAGGGATAGGAAAGCACATCTAGCCTCTAACTCAAGCGTAGGGCAATGCCGTGACGCTATTCGGAACTTGCTGAAATGGCTAGTTCCTTTCGTCATTTCGTATCGGTCCGAATAATCTTCGAAAAAAAAGCCGGCCACTGGCCGGCTCTTTTAAGGCGGTTGCTAAAAAATCAGATGCCCATCACTTCCTTCTTGAATTTCAAGCGCCACGCGTGCAGCAGTGGCTCGGTGTAGCCCGAAGGTTGTACCGCGCCCTTGAACACAAGGTCGCTGGCCGCGCGGAAAGCATGTGATTGTTCAAGATCAGGCGCCATTGGTCGGTAGAGGGGGTCACCTGCATTTTGTTGGTCGACGATTTTTGCCATGCGCGCCAAAGTCTCTTTGACTTGAGCTTCAGTGATCACACCATGGCGCAACCAGTTCGCAATATGCTGGCTGGATATACGCAACGTGGCACGATCTTCCATCAACGCCACATTATGAATGTCGGGCACCTTGGAGCAACCAATCCCCTGTTCTACCCAGCGCACCACGTAGCCCAAGATGCCTTGGGCATTGTTATCGAGCTCTTGTTGAATCTCTTCCACTGTCCAATCGGGAGCGTCAACAATGGGTACGGTTAGCAGCTTATCGCGCAAGTCTTGCAACTCGGCGGTGTTGTCTTGTTGCTCGAGCTCGCGCTGAGTCTCAAACACGTCAACTTGGTGGTAGTGCAGCGCGTGCAAGGTGGCCGCGGTGGGCGATGGTACCCACGCGGTATTGGCGCCGGATTTTGGATGGCCAATTTTCTGATCGAGCATGGCAGACATCAGATCAGGCATTGCCCACATACCTTTACCGATTTGTGCACGACCACGCAAACCGCAGCTTAAACCCGTCAACACATTGCTACGCTCATACGCTGCAAGCCAGGTCGATGTTTTCATGTGGCCCTTGCGCAGCATGGGGCCACCAAGCAAAGACGAGTGAATCTCGTCGCCCGTGCGATCCAGGAAACCGGTGTTGATAAATGCAACGCGTGCTGCCGCTTCCTGCAAGCACGCTTTGAGGTTGGTGGACGTGCGGCGCTCTTCGTCCATGATGCCTAGCTTGACTGTATTTGCCTTCAGGCCGAGCAGTTTTTCTACGCGCTCGAATAACTCGACCGCGAAAGCCACCTCTTTTGGCCCATGCATTTTGGGCTTGACGATATACACCGAGCCGGCGCGCGTATTGCCGATTGCCTGCGAAGCGGGTCGGCGCAAATCATGCAAGGCAATGGTCGTCGTCACGACCGCGTCCAAAATACCTTCGGGGATTTCCTTGCCATCGCCAATCAAGATGGCTGGGTTCGTCATCAAGTGGCCCACGTTACGCAAGAACAGCAACGAGCGGCCATGTAATTTCAGCGACTTGCCATCCGCACTGGTGTACTCGCGATCGGCATTCAAGGTACGTTGGAACGTCTTTTCACCCTTTTTCACCGTCTCAGACAACGTGCCTTTCAAGATCCCAAGCCAATTTTCGTAGGCAGCAACCTTATCGGTGCCGTCCACTACTGCGACCGAGTCTTCGAGGTCAAGGATGGTGGACAAGGCAGATTCGACCACCATGTCGGCCACGCCGGCCAGATCGTGTCGACCGATAGTACTGTTGCGGTCTATACGAAGTTCAATATGCAGGCCATTATTTTTCAGCAGTACGACGGTCGGCGCGGCCGCATCGCCCTGGTAGCCGACAAATTTCGACGCATCGGATAATCCTGTGACGCTACCGTTTTGCATCAATGCCTGTAGGCGTCCGGCATGAATGCTGTATGCAGTGACATCTGCATGGGAGCCCGATGCGAGCGGCATGACCTGATCAAGAAATCCTCGCGCGAAAGCGATCACCTTGGCGCCACGTACTGGGTTATAGCCGCCCGCACGGGTTGCGCCATCGGATTCCGGAATTGCATCGGTCCCATAAAGAGCGTCGTACAGTGAACCCCAGCGCGCATTCGCCGCGTTCAGCACATAGCGTGCATTCAGGATCGGGACGACCAACTGCGGGCCGGCGGTTGTTGCCAGCTCAGCATCCACGTGGTCGGTTGTGACCTTTACGTTTTTCGGTACGGGGAGCAGGTAGCCGATCGATTCAAGAAATTTTCGATACCCAGGTATGTCGCGCACGGGCCCAGGATGGGCGAGGTGCCAGGCATCCAGTTCACTTTGCAGACGATCGCGCTCTGCCAGCAAGGCGGCATTCTTCGGCGACAAATCATGAACGATTTTTGCAAAGCCGCGCCACCAGTGCTCGCTTTTGACGCCGGTGCCAGGCAAGACTTTGTCCTCGATAAAGCGGTACAGGATGGTATCCACCTGCAAACCGTGGCAAGCGGTGCGTGCTGTCATTGCGTGTTCCTTAGGGTGTTGAATTGGTTGGTGTTGTTGATTGACAGGAGGGTGAGATCATTCTTGGTGTTGCTGGACGAATAAAAGCAGATCGTTCAATGAGCGACCCTCGCCATTCGGGGTCACCCCGAGCACCTCGCTGGGTGCTGCCGAGCGGTTGACCCAAAACGTCGGATAGCCGAACCACGCTGCGCCGCAAATGTCCCAGCCATTACTGGAGACGAACAAAGCATCTTTCGCAGTAATACCGAGCGTATCCAAGCCTAATTGATAAACCTCCGGCGCGGTCTTGAATTTTTTGACACTGTGCGCCGATATTACGTGATCGAATACGCTTTCCATCCCCGCGGCTTTGACCACAGGATTCAGCATGTCGGGATTGCCGTTCGAGAGAATCCCCAGAGCAATGCCCTTTTGCTTCAATTGGTTTAGTACGTTCAGGTTCTCGGGAAAGGGGGTCAACTGGTTGTACTGCGCCAGCAGCTGCGTCTGAATGTGCTGATCAAGTGGGAGGCCGAGCTTGTTGCAGGCAAATTGCAGCGCTTCTCGCGTCACTGCTTCGAACGGTTGATAGCGGTTGGACAGCGTGCGCAGGCGGGTATATTCAATTTGCTTGTCGCGCCAAAGATTGGCCAACTCGACGCCCTTGCCAGGGAATTGCCGCTCAGCTTCAGCGGCAATCGCGTATACATCAAACAGCGTGCCGTAAGCGTCGAAAAGAATGGCTCGTAAAGACATGCTGCGTCGCTGCGATTAATGTCGAGATTAATTACCGATTTTAAACGTCGATGTTACCCGCCGATAACGCGTTGGTCTCAATAAAGGCGCGGCGCGGCTCGACTTCATCGCCCATCAGGGTGGCAAAAATCTGATCAGCCGCAATCGC
>CAZZMV010000059.1:1600-9513 GCA_964655425.1 uncultured Bifidobacterium sp. | reverse complement strand
TGGCATCCGTCAACAAGGTCATCATCGTCGGCAACCTCGGACGCGATCCCGAGACCCGTTACATGCCGAGTGGCGATGCCATCACCAATATTGCGGTCGCTACCACCGATAAGTGGAAAGACAAGGCAACCGGCGAACAAAAAGAAGCAACTGAATGGCACCGTATTTCATTTTTCGGACGGCTGGCAGAAGTTGCAGGCCAATATCTCAAAAAAGGTTCGCAGGTATACATCGAGGGCAAGCTGCGCACACGCAAGTACACAGACAAAGATGGTGTTGAAAAATACTCCACCGAAATTGTGGCCGATGTCATGCAAATGTTGGGCAGCCGTCAGGGTGGTGGCGCAGCACAGATGGATGATTCAGGTACGAGCCGCGCATCATCCGCGCCCGCCGCTGCGCGCCAGCCTGCCAACATCAACCTCGAGGATGACGATATCCCGTTTTAATTCGCCGGCAATCGCCATGGTTGAGTGAGTAAATGGCGAGGCTGCCCCGACTGGTGGTTGCAAACCACCTGCACCATTTGATCGCTTTGGCTCATCATCAGCAAGCGCTGTTCGTCGATGAGCCCGACTATCAACAATTTTTGTTCGTCATGGCAGAGGCGGCGCAGCAGCACCGCGTTGCGCTCCATGCCTATGTTCTGCTGCCAGATCGGGTTCATTTGCTCGCCACGCCGAGTGATGCTGTGGGCCTGGGCAAGATGATGCAAGCGATTGGGCGCGTCTATGTCCCGTATTTCAATGCACGTCACCATCGCAGCGGCAGTTTGTGGGGTGGCCGTTATCGGGCAACGGTGGTCGATGCTGACAGCTACTTCATGGCCTGCGCGTATTTCATCGAGCACCTGCCAGTGCAAACCGGCGTCAGTCATGACCTGGCCGCTTACCCATGGTCTAGCTATGCCCACCACGCCGGCCTCAGCCGGCAATCGTGGTTGACTGATCATCCGACTTATTGGTCATTGGGCAACACGCCATTCGATCGCGAGGCGGCTTATCAGCGCATCTGCGGGCAGCCGCCTGTTCCATCGCTCATGGCAGCTATTGAGGCGGCGACCCACAAGGGCTGGGTGCTTGGGTCGGATCGTTTCAAGGCGGCGTTGGCCAAGCTCACCCCCCGGCGTTTGCAGCCGGCGCGGCGTGGGCGGCCGCCCAAGTCCGCGCCCGAGCTACAGCCCTAAGCCAATACATCGCGCCGTAAGACTGAGCGCTCAATGCCCACGATAGCGTCTTGGACCATTGATGTGTCCCTAATTTGTCTTAGGCGCTGGCGAAGGTTGCGTTAATTAGGTTTTGACCCTAATTATTTTGGTTGAAGCGTTTATTGCATTGCACTATCCTCTTCGACCCATCTGACTTTTCGGAGTGCAGCCATGCACGCGCAAGGCCTCTACGACCCCAACAACGAACATGACGCCTGCGGCGTTGGCTTTATTGCTCATATCAAAGGCCAGAAAAATCATTCGATCATCGAACAAGGTCTTTTGATTCTGAAAAACCTTGATCATCGGGGTGCGGTGGGCGCCGACGCTTTGATGGGCGATGGGGCGGGCATCTTGATACAGATCCCCGACGCGTTTTATCGCGAAGAAATGTCCAAGCAGGGCATAGCCTTGCCGCCGCCCGGCGAATATGGCGTGGGGATGGTGTTTCTGCCCAAGGAGCAGGCGTCGCGGCTAGCCTGCGAACAAGAGATCGAGCGCGCAGTTCATGCGGAAGGGCAAGTGGTGCTCGGCTGGCGTGACGTGCCGGTGAATCGCGAGATGCCGATGTCGCCGACGGTTCGCGACAAGGAACCCGTGATACGACAGATTTTCATCGGCCGTGGTCAGGACATCATGGTCACCGATGCATTGGAGCGCAAGCTGTATGTGATCCGTAAGTCATCGGGACACGCGATCCAGGGCCTTGATCTATTGCACGGTAAAGAATTTTTCGTGCCGTCGATGTCGGCCCGGACCGTGGTTTACAAGGGCTTGCTGTTGGCGGACCAGGTCGGTGTGTATTACAAGGATCTGCAAGATCCTCGTTGTGTGTCTGCACTAGCGTTAGTGCACCAACGCTTCTCGACCAATACGTTTCCCGAGTGGCCCTTGGCTCACCCCTACCGCTTGATTGCGCATAACGGCGAGATCAACACCGTCAAAGGTAACTTCAACTGGATGCGCGCGCGCGAAGGCGTGATGAAGTCCGCCGTACTGGGCGACGATCTGAAAAAACTTTTCCCGCTGATCTACGAAGGTCAGTCAGACACCGCGTGTTTCGACAATGCGTTGGAGTTGCTGGTGATGGCGGGATACCCGATCGCCCAAGCGATGATGATGATGATTCCCGAAGCCTGGGAAAACCATACGCTGATGGACGATAACCGTCGCGCGTTTTATGAATATCACGCGGCGATGATGGAGCCGTGGGACGGTCCAGCAGCGATGGCATTCACCGACGGTCGCCATATCGGCGGCACCCTGGATCGTAACGGTTTGCGCCCGGCACGATACTTGGTTACCGATGATGACTATGTGGTGATGGCTTCGGAGTCAGGCGTACTGCCGATTCCCGATTCAAAAATCGTCAAGAAGTGGCGCCTGCAGCCGGGCAAGATGTTCCTGATTGATCTTGAAGCCGGTCGTATCATCGACGATAAAGAACTGAAAGATACCTACGCCAACGCCAAGCCCTACAAACAATGGATTGAGTCTGTACGCATCAAACTTGACGAACTCACGACCGAGCCAGAAACACGCTTCGAGAAAGCTTCGTTGCTCGATCGGCAGCAAGCATTTGGGTATACACAGGAAGACCTGAAATTCCTGATGGCGCCGATGGCGGTGGGCGCAGAAGAGGCGACCGGCTCCATGGGCAACGACTCACCGCTCGCGGTGATGTCGAATAAAAACAAGCCGATCTATACGTATTTCAAACAGTTGTTCGCGCAGGTGACTAACCCGCCCATCGATCCGATTCGCGAGGCGATGGTGATGTCGCTGGTGTCGTTCATTGGCCCCAAGCCGAATCCGCTGGACACCAACAACATCAATCCACCGATGCGACTCGAGGTATCGCAGCCTATCCTCGACTACAAAGACATTACCCGCTTGCGTAACATCGGCAGTCACACGGGCGGAAAATTCCGCTCGTTCGAGATTGATATTTGCTATCCGGTGGATTGGGGCAGAGAAGGTATCGAGGCGAGGCTCGCCTCGCTGTGCGCGCAGGCGGTTGACGCGGTCCGTTCCGGCCACAACATTCTGATTCTCTCCGACCGTGCACTAGACAAGCATCATGTGCCGATTCCCGCGCTGCTCGCCACCTCCGCAGTGCATCAGCACTTGGTCAGCAAAGGGCTGCGCACGTCCACGGGCTTGGTGGTGGAAACCGGCTCGGCACGCGAAACCCATCACTTTGCGCTGCTCGCGGGGTATGGCGCCGAGGCTGTACATCCTTATTTGGCACTCGATACCTTGGTTGAGATGGCGAAAGACCTGTCGGGTGACCTGTCGCCAGATAAAGCGATCTACAACTTCCAGAAAGCTGTCGGCAAGGGCTTGCTGAAAGTGTTCTCGAAGATGGGTATTTCCACTTACATGTCTTACTGTGGTGCCCAGATTTTCGAAGCCATCGGCTTGAACAAACCAATGGTCGACAAATACTTCAAAGGCACTGCATCCAATGTCGAAGGCATCGGCGTTTTCGAAATCGCCGAGGAGGCGCTGCGTGTGCATCGCGAGGCATTTGGTACCGATCCAGTGTTAGCCAACGCGCTCGATGCGGGTGGCGAGTATGCATTCCGTGTGCGCGGCGAAGAGCACATGTGGACGCCGGATGCGATTGCGAAACTACAGCACTCGACTCGCGCAAACAACTTCAGCACTTATAAAGAGTACGCACAAATCATCAACGATCAATCCACGAGACACATGACATTGCGTGGGTTGTTCGAGTTCAAGATTGATCCGGCCAAAGCGATCGCACTCGATGAGGTCGAGCCAGCCGCAGAAATCGTCAAGCGGTTTGCCACCGGGGCCATGTCACTTGGATCAATTTCAACCGAGGCGCACTCGACATTAGCGATCGCTATGAACCGTATTGGTGGGAAGTCGAACACCGGTGAGGGCGGCGAGGATGAGGCGCGTTATCGTAATGAATTACGCGGCATCACGATCAAGCAAGGCGATACCTTGGCCAGCATCATTGGTAAAGACCGCGTTGAAAAAGACATCGCGTTGCAGGCGGGTGATTCGCTGCGCTCGAAAATCAAGCAAGTTGCATCAGGCCGTTTTGGCGTCACCACCGAGTACCTGACATCGGCAGATCAAATCCAGATCAAGATGGCGCAGGGCGCCAAGCCGGGTGAAGGCGGTCAACTGCCCGGACACAAAGTGTCGGAATACATTGCCAAGCTGCGTTTCTCGGTACCGGGCGTGGGCCTGATCTCGCCGCCACCGCATCACGATATTTATTCGATCGAGGATTTGGCGCAATTGATTCACGACCTGAAAAACGTGAATCCGAAAGCAGATATTTCGGTCAAGTTGGTATCCGAGGTGGGCGTGGGTACGGTGGCCGCAGGTGTCGCCAAGGCCAAGGCAGATCATGTGGTGATTGCTGGCTACGATGGTGGCACCGGTGCGTCGCCGCTGTCATCGATCAAGCATGCCGGCACACCATGGGAACTGGGTCTGGCCGAGACGCAGCAAACCTTGGTGCTGAACGGATTGCGCGGTCGTATTCGCGTACAAACCGATGGTCAACTCAAAACCGGTCGTGATGTAGTGATCGGTGCATTGCTCGGTGCGGATGAATTTGGGTTTGCAACCGCCCCTCTCGTTGTTGAGGGCTGCATCATGATGCGCAAGTGTCATCTCAACACCTGTCCCGTCGGCGTCGCGACACAAGACCCGGTGCTCCGCGCGAAATTCCAAGGCAAGCCCGAGCATGTGGTCAATTACTTCTTCTTCGTTGCGGAAGAAGCGCGCCAGATCATGGCACAGCTGGGCATCCGAACTTTCGACGAACTGATCGGTCGCGCTGATCTGCTCGACAAATCCAAGGCGATTAGTCACTGGAAAGCAAAGGGTCTGGATTTCAGCAAAATTTTCTACATGCCGGAAGCGAGTGATCAAGCTCGCCACCATGCCGAGGTTCAGGACCACGGCTTGGATAAGGCGCTTGATCACAAGCTGATCGCTCAAGCAAAACCGGCTATCGAGCGCGGCGAGAAGGTGTCGTTCATTTCACCCATTCGAAACGTCAACCGCACCGCAGGGGCGATGCTGTCCGGTGAGGTGGCGAAACGCTATGGTCATGACGGCTTGCCGGACGACACGATTCACATACAGCTGCAGGGCACCGCAGGGCAATCGTTCGGCGCATTTCTTGCCCACGGTATTACCTTTGATTTGGTCGGCGAAGGTAATGACTATGTCGGCAAGGGCATTTCGGGCGGGCGCATCATTGTCCGCCCCAATACGGAATTCCGTGGCTGGGCGGTCGATAACATCATCGTTGGCAACACCGTGTTGTACGGCGCTATTGCAGGCGAGGCGTTTTTCAACGGGGTTGCGGGTGAGCGTTTTGCAGTTCGCAATTCGGGTGCTGTCACAGTCGTTGAGGGCACCGGCGACCACGGTTGCGAGTACATGACCGGCGGTACCGTAGTTGTGCTTGGCAACACCGGCCGCAACTTCGCGGCGGGCATGTCGGGCGGTATTGCCTACGTCTACGACGAGGATGGCAGCTTCAGCGCCAAGTGCAATATGGCCATGGTTGCGCTCGATACAGTCTTGTCGAGCAGCGAGCAAGAAACTACGGTGGGTAAAGCTGCTTGGCACAGCGTTGCGCGTGGCGGCGAGCGCGAGACCGATGAGGCGATTCTGAAACGCTTGATCGAGCGACATTTCAAATACACCGGCTCGACACGCGCCCGCACCTTGTTGGACGATTGGTCAAATGCGCGTGGCAAGTTCGTCAAGGTGTTTCCGACCGAGTACAAACGCGCACTGGGCGAAATGTTCGCCGCGGCCGACAAGGCCAAAGAAAAAACCACCGCTAAAGCGTAGAGAAAAACATCATGGGAAAAGTAACCGGTTTTCTGGAATTCCAGCGTTTGCAAGAGGCGAGCGAGGCGCCAGGTGCGCGTCTGAAGCACTACAAGGAATTTGTGCTGCATTTATCGGATGCGGATGCCAAGACCCAAGGCGCGCGCTGCATGGATTGCGGTATCCCGTTTTGCAATACAGGGTGTCCGGTCAATAACATCATCCCGGATTGGAATGATCTGGTGTATCGCGGTAACTACCGCGAAGCACTCGATGTACTGCATTCCACCAATAACTTCCCTGAGTTCACCGGCCGCATCTGTCCTGCGCCGTGCGAGTCAGCGTGTACGCTCGGTATTAACGACGATCCCGTCGGCATCAAATCGATTGAGCACTTCATCATCGATAAGGGTTGGGAAAATGGCTGGGTGGTACCGCAGCCACCTACGGCGAAGACTGGAAAAAAAGTAGCGGTGGTGGGTGCTGGCCCTGCAGGGCTGGCCGCGGCGCAGCAGTTGGCACGCGTGGGTCATGAGGTCACCGTATTCGAAAAAAATGATCGCGTCGGCGGGCTGCTGCGCTACGGTATCCCCGATTTCAAAATGGAGAAGTCGCATATCGATCGACGAGTTGAGCAGATGACGGCCGAGGGTGTGCACTTTCGTACTAGTGTGTTGGTCGGTAAAGATTTCCCAGAGTCGATCATGTGCTTGGCGAAGGAGACCATCTCACCCGAGCAACTGCAGCAAGACTTTGACGCAGTCATCATCGCGGGTGGAGCTGAGCAGCCGCGTGATTTACCGGTGCCGGGCCGCGAGTTGGACGGGGTACATTTCGCGATGGATTTTCTTCCGCTGCAAAACCGCGTGAATGCCGGCGACAAGCTCAATCAGCAGATTAAGGCCACCGGCAAGCACGTCGTTGTGATTGGCGGCGGTGATACCGGTTCGGATTGCGTGGGTACGTCAAATCGTCATGGCGCAGCATCGGTCACTCAATTCGAATTGCTGCCTATGCCGCCAGAGCAAGAAAACAAACCTTTGGTCTGGCCTTACTGGCCGACCAAATTGCGTACTTCCTCATCGCATGAAGAGGGTTGCGAGCGTGACTGGGCAGTTGCTACCAAACGACTTGAAGGCAAGAACGGCAAGGTTGAGAAGTTAATTGCGGCACGGGTCGAATGGAAAGACGGCAAGATGGTTGAAGTGCCTGATTCCGAGTTCGAGATGAAAGCCGATCTGGTGTTGCTTGCCATGGGCTTTGTATCGCCGGTCAGCCCGGTATTGGATGCTTTTGGCGTCGACAAGGATGCGCGCGGCAATGCCAAGGCCACCACCGAGGGCGATGCGAGTTATCAGACATCAGTGCCCAAGGTGTTTGCTGCAGGGGATATGCGTCGCGGGCAATCTCTGGTGGTGTGGGCGATTCGCGAGGGTCGGCAGTGCGCGCGTGCGGTGGATGAATACTTGATGGGCGAGTCAGTCCTGCCGCGTTAAGAACCACTTTAGTCTGCTTGCCTCGGTGGCAGCCTTTGCGGGGCACCAACTCGGCGCCTGACTCATCGTTCCGACCCGCCTGCCTCACCGTACTCAACACGGCCAGACAAACGAGGGACGCCTCGGGCGTTGATGGTGACCTCGTCGATTCGCCAGCGTATATCGCCGGCTTGCTTCAGCGTCAGATGAAGTATCCAGCCGGTTCGAGTGTCGCGATCGCTGAAGCCGTCGAACACAAAATTTCCAAGGCTATAGAAAATCGGCTTGCCTTGGTACACCTCGATATCCTGGGTCACATGCGGGTGACCGCCTACGACCGCATCGGCACCACTGTCTATCATTAAGCGCGCCATTTGGCGCTGACGCGTCGATGC
>CAZZMV010000059.1:0-1500 GCA_964655425.1 uncultured Bifidobacterium sp. | reverse complement strand
CGCGACATGACGAAAAGGATCTTGCCCCGCGCGGATAAGTCGTCCCGGCCCATCGGCCAGCATCACGTCACCGACCAGTGCCACCGTCACCTCCGACTTGGCTGCGAACACGGTGACCGGACCAAGCGCAACGCACAGGACCAATAGTCGTAGTCGCCTGATCATTGTTTAGTCGCTGACAAGCGTCTCAGTAACTTCATCATTTTTTACTCGCAGCGCAGTTTGCACTGATAGAAAACCTCGCGTTCCAACTCGGATGCGTAGACTTTGTTCAATCCAAAATCAATCATCTCGACAGGGCAAGCATAGCGGCCGAGCGGGTATTCTGCGCTATGCAGTAAAGCAAACGATTGGCCGCGTCGTTCATAAAGCAGTGTTTTCAACTTGCCGCGCTGTGGCAGCCACTGTGCCTGAAAACGGAAGCGTTGCTGCAGCGAGACCGACTGAAAAGAAAAAGCATCAGCTGCAGGATGCAGCACGATACGTTCGGTGTGCCCGCCGTACTCGGCCTCACAAGCAATACCGAATGACGTCGCCGCGCTGGCAGGCCAGCTGCAACAAACCAGTGCCAGTAGTGAAAGGGAAAATCTCATGGCTTAGTCAAATAGGGATGCCCCGTTTATACCACTTCAATTGATTGCACTTGGATGATGTCCACCGCTGCAGTCGCCGATACATGTTTTACAATGATCCTTTCGATCATTTCTGTGGCGCTTTGTGTCTCCCCTCGTCGATATTCGCGATCTGCACTTCGGCTACAACGAACGGCCCATTCTGTCGGGGCTGACGATGCAGTTCGAGCGCGGCAAGGTGGTCGCGGTGATGGGTGGTTCAGGTTCGGGCAAGACCACCGTGTTGCGTCTGATCGGTGGTCAGATCGCCGCGCAGTCTGGAAGCGTAGTGGTAGAAGGCGAGGACGTGGCCAGGCTGAATCAGGCCAGTCTTTATCGCTTGCGTCGTCGTATGGGCATGCTGTTCCAGCACGGTGCTTTGTTCACAGATCTCTCCGTGTTTGACAATGTAGCTTTCCCTTTGCGCGAGCACACGAAACTGCCCGAGGCCATGATTCATGACTTGGTGCTGATGAAGTTGCATGCTGTCGGTTTGTCGAATGCGGCGTCACTCAAGCCGAGCGAAATTTCCGGTGGCATGGCCCGAAGGGTCGCACTTGCGCGTGCTATTGCGCTTGATCCACAACTGATTATGTATGACGAGCCGTTCGCCGGTTTGGATCCGATTTCCATGGGCGTGACCGCGAATTTGATCCGTAATTTGAATGATGCATTGGGGTCCACATCTATCCTGGTTTCACATGATGTCCATGAATCTTTCCTGATTGCTGACTACGTTTACTTTTTATCTCAAGGGCGCATTGTTGCGCATGGCACGCCGCAACAGATGCGCGAGTCAGAGGACCCGTATGTCAAACAGTTTGTGAATGCTCAGGCTGACGGACCCGTACCTTTTCATTATCCCGGGCGTTCGATTGACGAGTTGCTC
>CAZZMV010000058.1:0-9585 GCA_964655425.1 uncultured Bifidobacterium sp. | reverse complement strand
ATCAATGTTGTCACGGTTTCAGGGGTTGCGACTCCGAAATCCGCATGTGAAAGGGATTTGTCATGGCTGTTACCAAAGAAAGCAAGGCGGCCGTTATTGCCGCCAATGCCCGGGGTCAAAACGACACCGGGTCTCCTGAAGTGCAGGTGGCTTTGCTCACCGCACGAATCAATGAATTGAATGGCCACTTCAAGGCCCACGGTAAAGATCATCATTCGCGCCGTGGACTGATCATGATGGTCAATCGTCGTAAAAGTCTGCTGGCCTATCTGAAGCGCAAGGATACGGATCGCTACCGTGCCCTGATCGAGAAACTGGGTCTGCGCAAGTAAGCCGTTGCCCCAACGATTTGCTCACAAATGCCTGTATCAGCCAGCTGATGCGGGCATTTGGCATTTTTGAAGGCTGATTGATTTAATTGAGTTGTGCGGCGGGTTGGAAATACCAGCCGGTGGTGAGGTGAACGACAGCGCCTGAAACTCTGTCGGCAAAAAACGAAAGGATGGACCCAATGTTCAACAAAGTAACAAAGAGCTTCCAATATGGCCAGCATACGGTCACGCTTGAAACCGGCGAGATCGCGCGCCAAGCGTCCGGCGCCGTGATGGTAACGGTAGAAGATACCGTCATCCTGGCGACTGTCGTCGCGCGGAAGGAAGCGAAACCCGGACAAGATTTTTTTCCATTGACCGTCGACTATGTCGAAAAAACCTATGCTGCCGGACGTATCCCCGGTGGTTTCTTCAAGCGCGAGGGACGTCCCTCGGAAAAAGAAACACTGACTTCACGACTCATCGATCGTCCGATCCGCCCGCTGTTCCCTGAGGGTTATCTCAACGAAGTGCAGGTGATTATTCATGTGCTTTCAGTGAATCCGGAAATTGATCCTGACATTCCTTCCATGATTGGTGCATCGGCGGCGCTGTGCGTGGCAGGTATTCCATTCAACGGCCCGATCGGTGCCGCGCGCGTTGCGTACATTGATGGCCAGTATGTGCTCAACCCAACCGTGTCGCAGATGAAGCAGTCCAAAATGGATCTGGTGGTCGCGGGTACTGAAGCTGCAGTCTTGATGGTTGAATCTGAAGCACAAGAACTGTCCGAAGAGATCATGCTGGGTGCCGTGGTGTATGGCCATGAGCAGATGAAAGCAGTTATCGACGCGATCCACGAGTTGGTACGTGATGGCGGCAAGCCAGAGGTGCCATGGTCTGCGCCTCCACAAAACGAAGCGCTGATCGCGCGCATCACTGCGCTGGCGGAAGAAAAACTGCGTGATGCGTTCCGCACCAAGGAAAAGCAGGCGCGCTCAGACAAGCTGCGGTCCATCCACTCGGAAGTCTCGGCCAAGCTGGCCGAGGAAGCCGCTGCTGCGGGTACATCAGCGCCGGATTCTGCAGAAGTCGGTGACATCATGTTTGGTCTGGAGTCAAAGATTGTTCGCTCGCAGATCCTTGATGGTGAGCCACGTATCGATGGTCGCGATACACGTACCGTGCGTCCGATTTCGATTCGCAGCGGCGTACTGCCGCGCACTCATGGCTCGGCTTTGTTTACGCGCGGCGAAACGCAGGCGCTGGTGGTGGCCACGCTCGGCACCGCGCGCGACGAGCAGAAGATTGATGCACTGACCGGTGAGTACAGTGATCGTTTCATGCTTCACTACAACATGCCGCCATTCGCAACTGGTGAGACGGGTCGTGTCGGCTCGCCGAAGCGTCGCGAAATTGGTCATGGCCGTTTGGCCAAGCGCGCATTGATCGCCGCATTGCCTAGCCCGGAAGAGTTCAGTTACTCCGTGCGTCTGGTGTCCGAAATTACCGAATCGAATGGCTCATCTTCCATGGCGTCGGTGTGTGGCGGCAGCCTTGCGCTGATGGATGCGGGTGTGCCGATGAAGGCGCATGTCGCCGGTATTGCGATGGGTCTGATCAAAGAAGGCAACAAGTTCGCGGTGCTGTCCGACATCTTGGGTGACGAAGATCACTTGGGCGATATGGACTTCAAAGTCGCGGGTACCGCCAATGGCCTGACCGCTTTGCAGATGGACATCAAGATCCAGGGCATCACCAAAGAGATCATGCAGGTCGCGCTCGCCCAAGCGAAAGAAGGTCGCCAGCATATCCTCGGCAAAATGCAAGAAGCCATGCCGACCGGCCGGACTGAGCTGTCGAATTTCGCCCCGCGTCTGATCACCATCAAGATCAATCCCGAGAAGATTCGCGACGTCATTGGTAAAGGCGGTGCAGTCATTCGCGCACTCACCGAAGAAACCGGCACGCAAATCGACATTAGCGATGAGGGTGTCGTCACGATCGCCTCGGTGGATGCAGCAGCTGGTCAAGAAGCCAAGCGTCGTGTTGAAGAGCTGACCGCCTCAGTTGAAGTCGGCAAGATCTATGAAGGCACGGTACTCAAGCTGCTGGATTTCGGTGCGATTGTTCAAGTGCTGCCTGGAAAAGATGGCTTGCTACACATCAGCCAGATTGCCAATGAGCGTGTCAATGCGGTGTCTGATTATCTGAAAGAAGGTCAGCAAGTACGAGTCAAGGTACTTGAAACTGATGATCGCGGACGACTCAAGTTGTCAATGAAAGCGGCCGCAGCGGAAGACGCTGGCGAGGTCGTGCAGCAGTAATTCAGTCGTGATGCCTCGTCCCTTGCAGGGCCGAGCGCAGTGTTGCTTTGAGAGGCTGTCTGCATATGCGGGCGGCCTTTCGTGTTTGATGATGTTGGAGGTTTGTTGATGCGCGCGATAGAAATTTCCCGACCGGGTGGGCCCGAGGTGCTGCGGCCCTGCGAGCGGCCCATGCCGCAGGCTGGTGCAGGTGAGGTACTGATTCGTGTGCATGCAGCGGGTGTCAATCGGCCCGATGTACTTCAGCGATCTGGCAGTTATCCGCCCCCGCCGGATGCATCTGACTTACCCGGTTTGGAGGTCGCCGGCGAAATTGTGAGTGGTGACCTGGATGGCAGTGGCTTCAACCAAGGTGACCTGGTGTGCGCCTTGGCGCACGGCGGGGGCTATGCCGAGTACTGCGTAGTACCGATTGGCCAATGCTTGCCGATACCCAAAGGTTGGAGCGTGCTCGAGGCGGCCTCTCTACCTGAAACTTTTTTTACGGTGTACGGCAATGTGTTTGATCGCGCCAAACTCGCCACCGGCGAGACGCTTTTGGTGCAAGGTGGTAGTTCAGGCATTGGCGTGACCGCCGTACAAATGGCCACTGCGCTTGGTCATCGGGTATTCGTTACTGCAGGTACTGATGATAAATGCCGTGCCTGTGAGCAGCTTGGTGCCGAGCGAGGTATCAACTACCGCACTGAAGATTTTGTCGAGGTGGTGAAATCACTCACCGGTGGCAAAGGCGCTAACGTGATTCTTGATATGGTCGCGGGCGACTACGTCAACCGCGAGCTGCGTTGTTTGGCAGATGATGGACGTCTAGTGATCATTGCGCTGCTGGGCGGCGCGACCGGTGAAATCAATTTCGGCGAGGTATTGCGCCGCCGCTTGGTGATTACTGGCTCGACCCTGAGGCCACGGCCGGTGACATTCAAACGCCATATCGCGCAGCAACTGCGGTCGCAGGTTTGGCCGTTGCTCGAGTCCGGCAGAATCAAGCCCGTGATCTACCAAACTTTCCCACTTGAGCAGGCGGCGGATGCACACGCGCTGATGGAAACCAGCACCCATGTCGGCAAGATCATGCTGCAGGTTGCTTCATGAACCAGCGCCTTGCTGTGGTCGGTTTGACCCGGTTTTTTGCCGCAGGCTACAATCTCGGGTTTTGTAGATGGGCGGGCTGATGCGGACGCCGCTGATCGCTGGTAACTGGAAAATGAACGCTAGTCTGGCGTCGAACGCTGTCTTGCTGGCTGGCGTTTCAGGCGGCGCGACTTCGGTCCGGGCTGAATTGGCGGTATGCGTTCCCTCGCCGTACCTAGCGCAAGTGCAGTCCGTGTTAGCTGAAACTGGCGTGCGTTGGGGTGCGCAAGATATGTCGGCGCATGAGCAGGGTGCATACACCGGTGAAGTTTCAGCGCGCATGCTGCTTGAATTCGGTTGCAGCTATGTGATCGTCGGGCATTCGGAGCGACGCAGCTACCACGCCGAAAATGATCTGCAGGTCGCGCAAAAAGCGGCCTTGGCGATTCAAACCGGCTTGACGCCGATTGTTTGCGTCGGGGAGACCCTGCAGCAGCGCGAGCAAGGTTTGACCGATGAGGTAGTTTCAACCCAACTCGGTGTTGTACTTGAGGCGCTCGGTGAGGACGTTGGCGGTGTGGTGGTTGCTTATGAGCCGGTGTGGGCGATTGGCACAGGCAAGACTGCCACGCCAGAGATGGCACAGCAAGTCCATGCCACCATCCGCAGCTTGATCGCCGAACGTAGTGCCGGCAGTGCAACGCAGGTGCGTGTGTTGTATGGCGGCAGTATGAAACCTGATAACGCGGCCGAGTTGTTGGCGATGCCGGATATTGATGGTGGCTTAATCGGCGGTGCGTCGTTGAATGCACCGGATTTTTTGGCGATTGCACAGGCCGCGTGAACTGCAAAGAAGAACATCATTCACAGGAATTGAATTAATGAACTCATTACTCGCAATTGTTATCGTTGTTCAGCTGATCAGTGCCTTGATCATCATTGGCCTTGTGCTGCTGCAGCAAGGTAAGGGCGCAGACATGGGTGCGGCGTTCGGCTCGGGTGCATCCGGCAGCTTGTTTGGCGCGACCGGTTCCGCCAACTTCTTGTCGCGATCTACTGCGATCGCTGCGGCAGTTTTCTTCGCTGCCACCTTGCTGCTTGCCTTCTTGGGTAGCCGTCCCCACAGCGGTGGGGCTGGCATCATGGATCAGGTACCCGCGCCCGCCAAGTCCGGTACGCCACCGGCTACGGGTGGTCCTGCAAATGAGCCGGCCAAGGCGCCCGCACAGGCCAATGAAATCCCGAAATAACCCGTAGCGTTCTTGTGTCTACGCCCATTGGCGCATTGAATGGGGTGGTCAAAGCCGGTTAAAATGGCGTGCTTTGCCGACGTGGTGAAATTGGTAGACACGCTATCTTGAGGGGGTAGTGGCGAAAGCTGTGCGAGTTCGAGTCTCGCCGTCGGCACCAGTTAGTAAAAAAGTAAAAAGAATGACCTTAAAGCCTCGGGAGTGGCTGCCTCGATCTTGGTTTTGTGCGCATAACGTTGGGTTTGCAGTGTCAGGCATTGGCACGCATATGAATTTTGGGACGAGCGGAAACTTTCGGTTGTCCCTGCGACGAAATTGCCCACGAAAGCCAGGCACTTCAGCAATCCTTGCCGCTTTAAGATAAGTTCCGTGCTGTGACATGGCATGCGCCTCACGCGCCGATGTCGAAACAAATCAATTGAAGCGCTCTTTTGTGCCGTTCATCAGGCTGATTAACTGCGATATGTCGGATTAGGGACACTGTGGACTTACAAAACTACCTTCCTGTCTTACTGTTTATTGCAGTCGGCATCGGTGTGGGCGTGGCGCCGCAGGTACTTGGTCGTTTGCTTGCCCCTCATCGGCCCGACGCGCAAAAGAATTCTGCTTATGAGTGTGGCTTTGAGGCATTTGAAGACGCTCGCATGAAGTTCGATGTGCGCTACTACCTGGTTGCGATCCTGTTCATCTTGTTTGACCTGGAGGTGGCATTCTTGGTGCCGTGGGCGGTAGCGATGAAAGAAGTCGGCATGATTGGGTTTTGGGCCATGATGATTTTTCTCGGCATTCTGATCGTTGGCCTGATCTTCGAATGGAAAAAAGGCGCCTTGGACTGGGAGTAAGCAATGGCGATTGACGGCGTGCTCAACGAAGGTTTTGTCACCACCACGGCTGACAAGCTGATCAATTGGACTCGCACCGGCTCTATGTGGCCGATGACGTTTGGTCTTGCGTGCTGTGCGGTCGAGATGATGCATGCAGGTGCTTCTCGCTACGACCTTGATCGCTTTGGTGTGGTGTTCCGTCCCTCGCCGCGCCAGTCGGACGTGATGATCGTTGCCGGCACGCTGTGTAACAAGATGGCGCCGGCGCTGCGCAAAGTGTATGACCAGATGGCCGAGCCTCGTTGGGTCATCTCGATGGGATCTTGCGCAAATGGTGGCGGCTACTATCACTACTCGTACTCTGTGGTGCGCGGCTGCGACCGGATTGTGCCGGTTGATATCTATGTGCCCGGATGCCCGCCCACTGCCGAGGCCCTGCTGTATGGCGTGATCCAGCTGCAAAACAAGATCAAACGTACCAACACGATTGCACGCTAACGGGTATCGCTGACATGACCACCAAACTCGATACGCTTGCCGGCGCTGTGCAAGACCTGCTGGGGGACAAGATCAAAAGCCTCACGACGGCGCTGGGTGAAGTGACCATTGTTGTTGGTGCGGCAGATTATTTTTCTGCGATGCAGCTGTTACGTGATGATGCATCGACCCGCTTCGAGCAAATGATCGATTTATGCGGTGTCGACTATCAGCAGCATGGCGATGGTCGTTGGGAGGGTGCGCGTTTTGGTGTCGTCGTGCACCTGATGTCGATTGCGCATAACTGGCGACTGCGCGTTCGGACCTTTGCGCCGGATGATGATATGCCGCTGGTGAGCTCACTCACCAGTGTCTGGCCTGCTGCCAACTGGTATGAACGCGAAGCATTCGATCTTTTCGGTATTTTGTTCGAAGGCCATGATGATCTGCGCCGTATCCTGACTGATTACGGTTTCATCGGCCATCCATTCCGTAAAGATTTCCCGGTCAGTGGTTATGTCGAGATGCGCTATGACCCTGAGCAGAAACGTGTGATTTACCAGCCGGTCACCATCGAGCCGCGCGAAAACGTGCCGCGAATTATTCGCGAAGAGAATTACGGAGTGCGCTGACGTGGCTGAAATTAAGAACTACACATTAAATTTCGGCCCCCAGCATCCGGCGGCGCATGGCGTGCTGCGCTTGGTGTTGGAGCTTGATGGCGAGGTGATTCAGCGCGCCGACCCGCATATCGGCTTGTTGCACCGTGCGACAGAGAAGTTGGCCGAGACCCGTACCTTTTTGCAATCCGTGCCATACATGGATCGGCTCGACTATGTGTCGATGATGTGCAACGAGCACGCCTATGTCATGGCGATCGAGAAGTTGCTGGGCGTCGAAGTGCCGCTGCGTGCACAGTACATCCGGGTCATGTTTGACGAGATCACCCGCATTCTGAATCACCTGTTGTGGTTGGGCGCGCATGCGCTCGATGTGGGCGCAATGGGTGTGTTCTTGTACGCCTTCCGCGAGCGTGAAGATTTGATGGACTGCTACGAGGCAGTATCCGGTGCGCGTCTTCACGCGGCTTACTATCGTCCGGGCGGTGTATATCGCGATCTGCCTGATGTCATGCCGCAGTACAAGGCTTCGCTGGTGCGTAATGACAAAGCGATCGCCAAGCTGAACGAGAACCGCCAGGGGTCGCTGCTCGATTTTATTGAAGACTTTACCAACCGCTTCCCAACCTATGTTGACGAGTACGAGACGCTGCTCACCGATAACCGTATCTGGAAGCAGCGACTCGTAGGTATTGGTGTGGTGTCACCCGAGCAAGCGATGGCCAATGGGTTTACCGGGCCGATGTTGCGAGGCTCCGGCATCGCATGGGATTTGCGTAAGAAGCAGCCCTATGAAGTGTACGACTTGGTCGATTTCGATATCCCTGTCGGCGTGAATGGTGATTGCTACGATCGTTATCTGGTGCGGGTGGAAGAGATGCGCCAATCTAATCGCATCATCAAGCAATGCATCGAGTGGTTACGCAATCACCCCGGACCGGTGATGACCGACAACCATAAGGTGGCGCCGCCATCGCGGGTTGACATGAAATCCAACATGGAAGAGCTAATCCATCACTTCAAGCTCTTTACCGAAGGCTTTCATGTGCCGGCGGGCGAGGCGTATGCATCGGTTGAGCACCCCAAGGGCGAGTTTGGTATTTACCTTGTATCTGATGGTGCAAACAAACCATATCGATTGAAGATTCGTGCGCCAGGGTTCGCACATTTGCAAGGTTTGAATGAGATGGCCAGTGGTCACATGATTGCCGATGCAGTCACTATCATCGGCACGCAAGATATTGTATTCGGCGAGATCGATCGCTGAGGCGAAATAAACCATGATCGAGGCAGAACAGCGCATGTTGTTGTCACCAGACGCGTATAAAAAGATTGATCACGAGCTGGCCAAGTTCCCTGCTGATCAAAAGCAGTCGGCGGTGATGGCCGCGCTCGCGATTGCGCAGGACGAGAGAGGCTGGCTATCACCCGACGTGATTCAAGATGTCGCTGGCTACCTTGAAATGCCTGCGATTGCGGTGCAAGAGGTGGCCACTTTTTACACCATGTACAACCTCAAGCCGGTCGGCAAATACAAGCTGACGATTTGCACGAACTTGCCGTGCCAGTTAACGCAGGGCGATCGCGCAGCGGCCTATCTGAAACAAAAGCTGGGTATTGATTTCACCGAAACCACGCCGGACGGCCTGTTTACTTTGCAAGAAGGCGAGTGCATGGGTGCGTGCGGTGATTCACCTGTCATGCTGGTGAATAACAAACGTATGTGCAGTTTCATGTCGAATGAAAAAATCGATGCGCTGATCGAGGAACTGAAGCGATGACTAGTCTTCATGACCGCCATATTCAGCCACTGATCCTCGCAGGTCTGGATGGCAGCAACTGGCAACTCGCTGATTACGTCAAGCGTGGTGGCTACTCGGCATTGCGTCGTATTCTTACCGAGGGCATCACGCCTGAGCAAGTGATCGCCGATCTGAAAGCCTCGGCATTGCGTGGTCGAGGTGGCGCGGGTTTCCCCACTGGTTTGAAGTGGAGTTTCATGCCGCGCGCATTCCCCGGTCAAAAATACTTGGTCTGCAACTCCGACGAAGGCGAGCCGGGCACGTTCAAAGATCGCGACATCCTGCGCTACAACCCGCACACCGTGATCGAGGGTATGGCCATCGGTGCGTATGCCATGGGTATCACCGTCGGCTACAACTACATCCACGGTGAAGTGTGGGATGTGTACGAACGATTCGAGCAAGCCCTGGAAGAGGCGCGTGCGGCTGGTTTCCTCGGCGACAAAATTCTTGGCACTGATTTCTCATTTCAGCTGCACGCGTTTCATGGTTATGGCGCCTACATCTGCGGTGAAGAGACTGCGCTGCTTGAATCGATCGAAGGTAAAAAAGGTCAGCCGCGTTTCAAGCCACCGTTCCCGGCCAGCTATGGTTTGTACGGCAAGCCGACCACCATCAACAACACTGAAACATTCGCATCGGTACCGTTCATCATGAACGTCGGTGCTGAGGCTTATCTCGCGCTCGGCAAACCCAACAATGGTGGCACCAAGATATTTTCGGTGTCGGGCGATGTCGCGCGCCCCGGTAATTATGAAGTGCCGCTCGGAACGCCGTTTGCAAAATTGCTTGAGTTAGCAGGTGGCATGCGCGACGGTAAAAAGATCAAAGGTGTGATCCCGGGTGGCTCATCGATGCCGGTGATTCGCGGTGATCTGATGATGCAAACCGATATGGACTACG
>CAZZMV010000057.1:8500-9679 GCA_964655425.1 uncultured Bifidobacterium sp. | reverse complement strand
GAGCTTTTTGCCAAACTACCGGAGCCACTGCAGCAGGAATTTCTCGATTTTCTGGTCAGCTCCCTGACCTCCGAGTTTTCAGGCTGTGTGCTTTATAACGAAATTAAGAAGAACGTCTCGAACCCGGATATCAAGAAGCTGATGGAGTATATGGCGCGTGATGAGTCACGCCATGCCGGCTTTTTGAATTCGTCGCTGAAAGATTATGGTCTGGGTATCGACCTTGGCAATTTGAAGCGTACTAAGCACTATACCTACTTCAAACCAAAATATATTTTCTACGCGACTTATCTTTCCGAAAAAATCGGCTATGCAAGATACATCCGTATCTTTCGGCAGTTCGAGCGTTACCCGGAGCGACGCTTTCATCCCATCTTTAGATGGTTCCAGCGCTGGTGCAACGATGAATTTCGTCATGGTGAATCGTTTGCATTGATCATGCGCGCGAATCCCGAGCTACTGCGTGGTCACAATGTGCTGTGGATACGCTTTTTCCTGCTTGCGGTGTACGCCACCATGTATGTGCGTGACCATACGCGTCCGGAGTTGAAACAACAGATGGGACTGGATGCGACCGAGTACGACTTTGAGGTGTTTCGTATCACTAATGAGATTACCAAACAGGTATTCCCGATCATGCTTGATCTCGATCACCCCGCATTCCATGCCAACCTTGATCGTTTGTTTTATTGCTCGCAACGGGTCGATGAGGGTAAAGCTGCGGGTGGCTTGTTTGGCCTAGCTAAACGCGCATGGTGGAGCGTGGCGGGCGTTGCTGTGTTTGCCCGCATGTTCTTTATTCCGGTGATCTCGAATGAACTGCCATCCGAGATCCGCATGCAGCCCAGTTGGTAGGCGAGAGTAAAACAACGCGATGTCCCAGTACCTGCTTCCTGTTGTATTCACACTGTTCGTCTGGTGGTTTTCCACTGGATCGATTCTGTGGCTAGGGCGGTTGTCGCGCCGACATTTCGCGCCGGTCATGCTGGGCGCGACCATGGTGCTGGGCTTTGCGATTGTTGGTCTGCATATCTCCGCTGGGCACACTTCGGTGGGCTCTGCCTACTGTGCTTTTACTTGCGCAGTATTAGTTTGGGGTTGGCAGGAAATTGCGTTTTTGCTGGGGTATGTGACGGGTGCCCGTCGCAGTGAATGTCCGTCCGATAGTCGTGGCTGGCA
>CAZZMV010000057.1:6808-8400 GCA_964655425.1 uncultured Bifidobacterium sp. | reverse complement strand
TGGGGAATGCGGGCGCGAGTATGAGGCCAGCCACAGGGTGACCCAAAATAGGTTGTCTGGATTTCAAACTGAATATTTTGTTGGTTCCCTTTTACTTTTTGTTTTTGTTCGCCAGTCTTTTCTGCGCCGAGGCGAGCTGCTGGATACTCTGCTCCGGCCTTGGTAAATCCTCCGGCATGATGCCACCAAGTTCAGCGATTGTCTGACGAACCTTGCGACCCACTTCATAGTGAGCTTGGTTCGCCTTTGACTTCCCTTTTATCTGGTGATGTCGTAGTTTTTCTTCTGTTTGTGTAGCGCGGAACAGATTCGCGGCAAGTTCTGTACTACCCATGTGGTCAAGGATCTTCTGGCTTTTGCGCAATCCCTTTCGGGCGTGAATTTCTTTGCTGCCAAAGCCGCCATATAGTCCCCTGTAGCCATGATCCTGAAATATTGCGTAGTCAAAACTCGTCGCGACGCCGGCCTGTTTGGCTGCGGCGGCAAGATGCTTGTTATGCGCCGTTAGTTCATTGCGAATAGCGAGGCGTTTTTCTGTTTCGGATAGTTGTGCAAATTCCTTATCGTTCGCTAGCTCTTGCCGTCGGGTCTGCAGCGCAAAGTAGGTTTGTCCGTTTGCTATGACCGATTTATTTGGATCACCGTTTTGTACGATCAGGTAGCACGCATAACGCGACAGGTGGAGATCCTGCACCGAGCGGACAGCGCCAGAGCCGATTGAGACCATTTTGGTGACGTCACCGAAATGGTCTCTAGGTGGCCTACCGGACTGCTTGCATGCGACGCGCGCCTTATCAACAACCTGTATGAAGTTGCGCCAGTCTTGGTACTCAAGAAGCGGAGCCAGCTCACGCGCTGACCAAAACTCATTTCCATCGGCATCAGTTTGTCGAATGCTCTCGAAGGTGTCGTGATGTTTTCTGCAGATGCGTTTTGCCGGCATGTTCTGTCTACCCTTGGTGGAAGGGGAGCCTGATACTGCGGCTCCGTGACGTTGAGGCAAGCTCAAAACCGCGGATTGTATGGCAAGTTGGGGCAATTCCAATTAAAAATATTTTCAATTTGGCAATCTAATTCATATGCCGGAAGAGCGTGGAAACCCGCATGTTGGTATCAGAATTCAGAGAAAAATGTCTATCTAGATTGACATTAAAGGTGTAAATTTCAGCTTAATGACCATGCTATACCCTTGAGGAGGGTGTGCGGTCCGGGCGCCGTTAAGGGAGGGATCAATGCAGCCAGATATGTTCGGCACCCTTCTCATCGACTTCGTGATCGCCGCGACGCTGGTGGAGTGGGCAGTGCTGACTTTGCTGTGGCTTCGTAAACAACAAGGTTTGCCACCGGCATCGCTGAGTTGGATGTTTTTGCCGGGGCTGTGCCTGATGCTGTCCGTTCGCAGCGCCGTAATGGGTCTGCCTTGGTATACCGTGATGTTGTTGTTACTCGCATCAGGTTTGACGCATTGGATCGATCTGCGTCGGCGTTGGATTCGATGAGATAAAAATAATAACTACGATAACGAGTAGTAAGTAAACAGGAGTGATGGCTATGGCTGTATTTCCATTTTCTGCAATCGTTGGGCAAGACGA
>CAZZMV010000057.1:0-6708 GCA_964655425.1 uncultured Bifidobacterium sp. | reverse complement strand
GTGGCAGCTTCCGGTGAAAACCTGGTCGAGCGCGAAGGTCTCTCGATTCGTCACCCGGCACGCTTCGTATTGGTGGGTAGTGGTAACCCCGAAGAGGGTGAGTTGCGCCCGCAATTACTTGATCGTTTTGGTTTAGCGGTTGATGTCACGACGCCAACAGACCTCAAGTTGCGTATCGAGATTGTCAAGCGACGGGACGCGTTTGAGCGAGCGCCTCAACAATTTGTCGAGGCATGGCAAAAGGAAGACGACAAAATTCGCCGACGTATCGTCGCGGCACGCAAGCGCTTGCCGGCGGTTGAGGTAACCGATGAAGCACTGACTCGTGCTGCACAGCTCTGTATGCAGCTCGGCACCGATGGCTTGCGTGGTGAGTTGGCCCTGATACGCGCATCGCGTGCATTGGCGGCGTATGAAGGTGACCGCGAAGTCTGTGATGATCATCTGCGACGCATGGCCGCACCCGCGCTGCGTCATCGCTTACGCCGCAACCCACTGGACGAGTCGGGCAGCGGCACGCGCGTGCATCGCGCCGTGGACGAAGTGTTTACGCAGACTGCCTGATGCTGGCACCTTTAGACCGCGAGCCCGACCCTTCCGGAAGGGCGTGGGAACTCGCGGTGCGCGTCGCGGTTCTGTTCGCGATTGATCCTGCTGGTTTAGGCGGCGTACGTGTGCGTGCCCATGCTGGTCCCGTGCGTGATGCCTGGCTGGCGATGTTGAGAGATCTCTTGGGTGAGCGCGCTTGGGTCCGTGTGCCGCAATCAGTGACGGACGAGCGTTTGCTGGGCGGGCTCGATCTGCCCGCAACCTTATCGGCTGGTCGTCCTGTATCGCAATCAGGTTTACTGGCTACTGTCGACGGGGGTGTGCTGGTGCTGAGTATGGCCGAGCGCATTTCGCGAGCAACGGCAGCGCGCATCACACAAGCGATGGATAACGCGCAAGTGGTGGTCGAGCGCGATGGCATTCGACAGCAAAGCAGCACGCACTTTGGTGTGGTGGCGCTTGATGAGGCCACGCCTGAAGATGATGGTCTGCCGGAAGCCTTGTGCGACCGCATGGCTTTCGATATTGATCTGCGCACGATTTCGCCGCGATTCATCGAAACCTTGATGGCGTCACGCGCTGAGATAGATGCGGCTCGTGAGCGCCTGGAAGCGATCGAGATGCCAGAACCGATGATTGATGCGCTTTGCTCCGCGGCGATGGCGCTGGGCGTCAGCTCCTTGCGAGCCTGCTCGTTCGCGCTATTTGCGGCACGAGCCAGTGCAGCGTTCGATGCAAACGAGTGCTGCAGCGAAGATGATGCGCAGATTGCTGCTGCGCTGGTGCTGGCGCCACGCGCAACTCAGTTGCCGCATGATGATGAAGTTGAGCAAGATGATGAATCATCCGAGTCGCAGCAATCGCCAGAACAAAATGATGCACCCAGTCCGCTATCGGAACAGCAAGCGATGCAGGACCGCGTACTTGATGCCGCGCAGGCAGCAATACCTTCCAATTTGCTAGCGACGCTGCTCGCTGGTATCAAGCCAGTTCGAAGTGCGGGCAGATCAGGCTCGTTCAGTAATGCGGGTGCGCATGGTAGACCGATCGGCTCGCGCCGTTCAAACAACCCACGCGGCAGGCGATTGCATTTGGTCGACACCCTGCGCGCGGCAGCACCTTGGCAGCGATTGCGACGCGCATTAAGCGGCGAGCTAGCCGCAAAGGCGAGGGTGCTGGTGCGTGCAGAAGATTTTCATGTCACGCGTATTCGCCAACGAAGTGCGAGCGTGACGGTGTTCGTAGTGGACGCCTCAGGCTCATCCGCCATGCATCGGCTGGCTGAGGTGAAGGGTGCAATTGAAATGCTGCTGGCGGAATGTTATGTGCGACGCGATCAGGTGGCATTGGTCGCGTTTCGCGGTCGTCAAGCCGAGCTGCTGTTGCCGCCGACGCGTTCGTTGACTGCGGCAAGACGACGCCTGTCCGGCTTGCCGGGCGGCGGTGGCACACCTCTGGCGAGCGCCTTGGCGGTGACTGCATCGTTGGTCGATTCACTCTCGCGGCGGGGGCAGTCACCGCTGGTAGTGTTGCTGACTGATGGTCGCGCCAATGTCGCACTGGATGGCAGCGGTGGACGCGAGCGAGCGCAACATGAAGCAATGCAATCAGCACAGCAACTCGCCCAGGTGCAGGTACCGGTACTGCTGATTGATACCTCGCCCAAGCCGCAACAAGAGGCGGCCACCCTGGCGCAAGCGATGCGTGCGCGCTACTTGCCCTTGCCGCATGCTGGGTCGGCGCAACTGGCGCAGACAGTGCGTTTGGCCTCGGGTGGCGAGTCGCGTACCTCGAGGTAGATCATTGGACTGGCAGGTCGACGGGCTCGACTGGCCCAATCGCGTAAACAGTCGTTTCATTAGTGCAGGTGGATTGTTGTGGCATGTGCAGGAGTTTTCTACGCGAGCCGATGCCGCGCTGGTTCTGCTGATACACGGTACCGGGTCCGCAACCCACTCATGGCGCGATGTTGCGCCTCTGCTGGCACAGCACTACCGTGTTGTCGCGATTGATCTGCCAGGGCATGCATTCAGTGAGATGCCCATGCCTGCCTCTGGGCAGTCATTACCCGGCATGGCGCATCGGATCGCAGCGCTACTCAAGCAGATGCAACTATCGCCCGTACTCGTAGTCGGGCATTCTGCTGGCGCCGCTGTCGCTGCGCGTATGGTGCTTGATGGCAGCTTGCAACCGGCAGCCTTGGTAAGTTTGAACGGCGCGTTCATCCGTTTCGGTGGCATGGCGGGGGCGATTTTTTCACCGCTGGCACGCTTGATGGCGACTGGTTCATTGACGGCAAAATTTTTTGCATGGCAGGCCAATGATCCGGTCGTAATCCAACGCCTGATGCGCAGCACTGGCTCAGTGATCGATGCCACCGGCATGCGCTTGTATCAACGGCTGATGCAAAGCCCCGGCCATGTGCGCGCAGCGCTCGCCATGATGGCGCACTGGGATCTCGATACGCTGGAGCGTGAATTACCCCAGCTTTCACTGCCGGTATGGCTGGTTGCAGCTGAAAATGACCTCACGGTGCCGCCACAGCAGGCCACCACAGTGGCCAAGCGTCTACCGCAAGCCAAGCGAGTGCTGTGGCCCATGCTAGGGCACTTGGCGCACGAAGAAAGCCCCCGTCAGTGCGTGGATTTGCTGCTTGAGGTGATGCAGGCGGTGGGCGCAGCATAAGCATCCTTTCGCGGCTTTGCCGGCCCAAGTGTCAATAAAACTTGACATACAGCAATGACGCAAATACCTTACATCCATGGCCACCAATGGCCGGTCGATACGGAGACGCCATGGAGAACACCGACAGGATTGAGGCAGCTTTAGAAGCTGCACTCGCGCTACAGCAAGGGCCAGAGGGTCCACCCATGCTGGCCGCTGCCATGCGCGACGCGGTATTTCCGGGGGGCGCCCGGATCCGGCCGCATCTCACCCTCGCGGTGGCACAAGCGTGCGGCGCTGATGAACTGAGTTTGGCAGCAGCCGGCGGGGCCGCGATCGAACTGATGCACTGCGCCTCGCTGGTCCACGACGATCTGCCTTGTTTTGACAACGCACTTACGCGACGCGGAAGGCCGTCGGTATTTGCCGCGCATGGCGAGCGGCTGGCGGTGTTGGCTGGCGACGCGCTGATCGTGGCAGCGTTCCAGTCATTGGCACACGCGGGCGCCGCCCATCCGCAGCGCTTGATTCCGATGATTTCCACGCTTTCGGTCGCCGTCGGTGCGCCGTCCGGCATCGTCGCTGGTCAGGCTTGGGAATGCGAACCCCGGGTGTCGTTGAGCGAGTACCAGCGCGCCAAGACCGGCGCATTGTTCGTTGCCGCCACTGCTATCGGTGCGCAAGCGGCCGGCGCAGATGCCGACCCCTGGCGCGCACTGGGTGAATTGTTGGGCGAGGCTTACCAGGTTGCAGATGACATTCGCGATGTCGCCGGCGACGCCGAGATGCTTGGCAAGCCAACCGGGCAAGATGCGACGCACGGTCGCCCTAGTGCTGCAGGCGAACTTGGTTTGACCGGCGCGGTTCAGCTATTCGATCAATTGATCGTGCACGCAAGTGCCTCGATACCGGCCTGCCGAGGTTCGGCCCAGCTTCGTACCCTGTTGCGTATGGAAGCAAAACGCTTGGTGCCGAATGAATTAATCAGAAAACTCGCGCCCAGTGTGACACGCGTAGTCGCCTAGATGACGACGGCATCTATCGCGCTGACCGATCGCCTGCTCGCACTGCGCGATCGCTTGTACGCCAGCGCGGCGTTTCATCGTGCTGCTTCAGCGTTCCCGCTGACGCGGCCATTCGCGCGTCGCCGTGCGCGTGAGTTGTTCGACCTGGTGGCCGGCTTCGTGTACTCGCAGGTGCTGTCCGCTTGCGTCAAGCTTGATCTGTTTCGCAAGCTCTCGCACGGTCCGATGACCTTGGCGCAACTATCGCTGCACTGTCAAATGACCAATGAGGCCACCGATCGTCTAATGGCGGCGGCAATCTCGCTCAAGCTGATTGAGTCGCGTGGCAGCGACGAGCGTGGGCAGCCACGCTTCGGCCTTGGCGTGTTGGGAGCACCGCTGGTCGATAACGAAGGCGTGCTGGCGATGATTCGGCATCACGACACTTTGTATACAGACTTGGCGGATCCGGTCGCTTTGTTGCGCGGGCAGGGTCCGGCGCCGGCACTATCGGATTTTTACCCCTACACCTCTGACGATGCGCCCGCGCAGGCCGGTGGTTTGGCAGCTGACCATGTCGGCAATTACTCGCAGTTGATGGCTGCATCGCAGCCGCTGGTTGCAGCTGAAATTCTCGACGCCTATTCGCTTGATCGCCACCATCGGCTGCTGGATGTCGGCGGTGGTGAGGGGCGTTTTCTGTGCAGTGTGGCGGCACGCGCGCCCCATCTGCAACTCGCTTTGTTTGATTTGCCCGCTGTTGCCGATCGTGCGCGGGCTCGATTTGCTACCGCCGGCTTGTCGCAACGGGCGCAAGCGATTGGTGGCAATTTTCTCTCGGACCCTATTCCCACCGGCTTTGACATTGTCTCGCTGGTGCGCGTGATTCATGACCATGATGAGCAGCGTGCGCTGACCATCCTGCGTTCCGTCCATCAGGCACTTCCACCGGGCGGCACCTTGCTCCTGGCCGAACCGATGGCTGGCACGCCGGGCGCCGAGGCCATGGGCGACGCCTACTTCGGCTTCTATCTTCTCGCGATGGGGCGCGGACGCGCCCGTACTGCTGATCAGCTCAGCGCCTTGCTACGCCAAGCCGGGTTCAGTGCGATACGTGCAGTGCCTACCCGTATCCCCCTGCAAGTACGAATGCTGGTGGCGACACGTTAGCAATTCCGCATCAACTACGCGCTGATCACCGGCAAATTAGCCGTAAAAGCGTAAATAAAAGTTGACACCAAACAATGTAATGTAAAGAATACGCTATCAGGGCGGAGTGGGTGATGGGCAGCTTTAGAAGTGCTGATCCCGCAGCCGTCACAAGCAGGTAACCAAGGGGACATGAATGAGCGAACACGCGGTAGCGGTTGTGGTTGAAAGGCCGATGCAGCTGCAATTGCGCGAGGTTCCGCTGGTTGCGCCCACCGATAACGACTTGGTGGTGGAGACCTGCTGGTCGGGCATTTCGACCGGTACCGAGAAGTTGCTGTACTCCGGCCGCATGCCGATTTTCCCCGGCATGGGCTACCCGCTGGTGCCTGGCTATGAGTCTGTCGGTCGCGTGGTGCAGGTTGGTCGCAGCACCAACTATGAAATCGGCGAGATGGTGTTCGTTCCGGGTGCAGCTTGCTATGGCGAGGTGCGCGGCCTGTTTGGCGGTGCCGCGTCGCGCGTGGTGATTCCCGCACTGCGGGCGCTGCGTATCTCCGAGGCGCTGGGTGAGCGCGGCACATTGTTGGCACTGGCAGCAACCGCATATCACGCGTTCTCGGCACCGACTTCGGCGCAACCGGAGTTGATTGTGGGTCACGGTGTATTAGGCCGAATGATGGCGCGAATTGCGGTGGAGAGTGGTGCCAAACCGGTGGTGTGGGAGACCAACCCAGCGCGACGTGAGGGCGCGATTGGTTACAGCGTGGTCGATCCAGATGAAGACACGCGCTCCAATTACCGCTGCATCTGCGATGTCAGCGGTGACCCCTTGATACTCGATCAATTGATCGCGCGCGCAGCACCGAATGCGGAAATCGTGCTCGCTGGTTTTTATGACGAGCCGATGAGTTTTTCATTTCCACCCGCTTTTATGCGCGAGGTGCGAATTCGCGTGGCAGCGCAGTGGAAGCCAGCTGAATTGATCGCCGTGCGTGATCTGGTGGAGTCCCGACGCCTGTCGCTGGAAGGATTGATTACTCACCGTAGCAATCCGGCGCAAGCTGAAGACGCGTACCGCACCGCATTCAATGACCCTAGCTGTCTGAAGATGATTCTCGACTGGAGACAAAACCAATGAGCCAGAACAACGAGCAGCAGGCAGCACCCGTGCACTTCATGCAGAAGGAGCGACTACGGGCCGAGGCCGCGGTTGAGCCGAATCCGGTACATACCGGCGAGGTGAAAAAAGAAACGCAGATTATTGCGATCTACGGTAAGGGCGGTATCGGCAAGAGCTTCACGCTCTCCAACCTCTCTTACATGATGGCGCAGCAAGGCA
>CAZZMV010000056.1:6541-9795 GCA_964655425.1 uncultured Bifidobacterium sp. | reverse complement strand
ACACAGCAGTTTCAATTGGCGCGCGATGCTCAAAACTGCAGCGAGCGGCATCGTGATCGGCGCTGTCGCACTGTTGGCTCTGAATTTAATGCTGGGCTGGGATCACCCACTGGTACAGATGGGCTGGTTTTTCACCAAGGCGGCGCTGCTGAGTTTTGGTGGTGCCTACGCGGTGCTGCCCTATGTGTATCAAGGTGCGGTAGATCACTTCGCCTGGTTGAGCGCTGGCCAGATGATGGATGGTCTGGCGCTAGGCGAAACCACGCCGGGTCCGCTCATCATGATCGTGGCATTTGTCGGCTTTGTGGGTGGCTGGACCCACGAGGTATTGGGCCCTCTCACCGTGTTCTGGTCGGGATGCGCTGGCGCTCTCGTGGCCACTTTTTTCACCTTTCTGCCCAGCTTCGTTTTCATTTTGGCGGGTGCGCCGTTGGTGGAGGCGAGTCGCGGTCATCCGCAACTCAACGCGATTCTCAGCGCCATCAGCGCCGCCGTGGTCGGGGTGATTGTCAGCCTGGGGGCACTCTTCGCGGCGCATGTGTTTCATCTGGGGCAAGCGCTGGCGCGCTGGGATTGGCTGGCCATCCTGATTGCCACCGCCGCTTCCGTTGCCCTGCTGCGCTTCAAGATCAGTGCTGTCCGCGTGCTACTGGCCTGTGCGATCACCGGCCTCGTGATATCTTACGCGCCCATTCGGCCGGTTTTTTAGCCTGAATTCGCCACACAGCTCGGTGGCGTGGCCCCCATTTCAGTAAGCCATGACAGAACGATTCATTCCGGTTGCCGATTTACGCTATTTGCAATCGGTGCCGCATATCCCATCATCGCTGACCCCGGCCACGGGCCTGCTGTCTGATCAGCTAGGCAGGCCGTTGCGTGATCTGCGTATTTCTGTCACCGACCGCTGCAACTTCCGCTGCGTGTACTGCATGCCGAAAGAGGTGTTCGACAAGGACTACCAGTTCCTGCCGCAAAGCTCGCTGCTGTCGTTTGAAGAAATCACGCGAGTTGCAAAAATATTTGTGGCTCACGGTGTTGAAAAAATTCGTCTGACCGGTGGCGAGCCGTTACTGCGCAAGCATATTGAGAAGCTGGTCGAAATGCTGGCTAGCCTAACCACACACGCCGGCAAGCCGCTCGATCTGACCATGACCACCAATGGCTCGCTGCTAACCAAGAAAGCGCAGTCACTGAAAGATGCTGGTTTGCAGCGCGTTACGGTATCGCTGGATTCGCTCGATGACACAACATTCAAGCGTATGAATGATGTTGATTTTCCGGTGTCGGATGTACTGCAAGGTATTGAAGCCGCGCATCGTGTCGGCTTGGGCCCGGTGAAAGTGAATATGGTCGTCAAGCGCGGCGTGAATGATCAAGAGATCATCCCGATGGCGCGCTACTTTAAAGGCAGCCAAGTGATTTTGCGTTTCATCGAGTACATGGACGTCGGTGCCTCGAATGGCTGGAAAATGGACGAGGTGATCCCGTCAGCTGAAGTCGTGCGCCGTATCAGTGAGCAGATGCCGCTGGAAGAAGTCGAGCCGAACTACACCGGTGAAACTGCCGAACGCTGGCGCTATGTCGATGGTAGCGGCGAGATTGGCGTGATCTCCAGTGTGACGCAAGCTTTCTGTAGCGACTGCAACCGTGCTCGTTTATCGACTGAAGGCAAGCTATTCACCTGCCTATTTGCGACCGGTGGCCATGATCTGCGCGCGCTGCTACGGGCCGGTCACAGCGATGACGAGATCATTGCCGCAGTGGCGCATCTTTGGTCGAAACGTGATGATCGCTACTCTGAGCTACGCACCATTAACACCGAAGGCCTTGCCCGACCAGTGCGTAAAGTAGAGATGTCTTATATCGGTGGATAATGACGAAATCGTCACCCCGGTGAAGGCCGGGGTCCATGATCGATGGTAGTCAAGATTTTTATATTCACTCGTGACTCACTCCCTCCGTCAAATCACTGAATCCATCGCCGGATTTGACGCCGAGTCATTGCGCGTCGAGATCGCGCAGCAAGCGATTGCACACTGCATCCAGCCAATCACCCAAACCGAGCGCTTACCACTCAAGCAGGCGCTCGGCCGCACACTGGCGAGTGATGTCACTGCGCCGATCAATGTACCGTCGTACGACAATTCAGCGATGGACGGTTACGCGTTTCACAGTGCCGATCTGACTCAAGGCACTGTCACGCTCAAGCTTGCAGGTAAAGCTTTCGCTGGACACCCTTACCACCCATCAGTAAAAAATGGTGAATGTGTGCGCATCATGACTGGCGCATTGATGCCGCATGGCTGCGATACAGTCATTCCGCAAGAACTGGTAACGGTCACAGAGGATCAGACGATCCGCTTTGCATCGGAACGTATCCAGCCGATGGGTAACGTGCGACTGGCTGGTGAAGACTTGTCGGTCGGCAGCGCCGTGTTACATCGCGGTCGTTTACTGACGCCGTCAGATCTGGGGGTGATTGCCTCGCTCGGCATCGCTGAGCTCGATGTGACACGCAAGCTACGCGTCGCGTTCTTTTCTACGGGCGATGAGCTATGCTCGATTGGTCAGCCGCTTGATGAGGGCTGCGTCTACGACAGTAACCGCTATACGCTGCAAGCGATGCTTGATCGCGCTGGCTTTGAGGCGATTGATCTCGGCGTGGTACGTGATGATCCGTCAGCACTGGAAAAAACATTGTACGATGCATGCAGACAAGCCGATGCTGTGATTACTACCGGTGGTGTATCTGCCGGTGACGCTGACCACACCCGCGCTTTAATGGCCCGCCTGGGCGAAGTCATGTTCTGGAAAATCGCCATGCGGCCCGGGCGGCCGATGGCCTTTGGGCAGCTCAAGGTGGGCGGAAAAAATACTGTGTTCTTCGGCTTGCCCGGTAATCCAGTCGCTGTGATGGCGACGTTTTATTTCTTTGCGCGCGAGGCACTGTTGCACATGCAGGGCGCGACACCAGATCAGCTACCCTTAATTCAAGCGATTAGCGCCGATCTGATCAAAAAACGTCCCGGACGTACCGAGTACCAGCGTGGTGTACTGACCTACGATCACCAGGGCAAAGCCCATGTCCGACCCACCGGCGCGCAAGGCTCAGGCATTCTCAGCTCGATGTCTGAAGCGAACTGCATGGTAGTTCTTGCCCATGATCAAGCCGATATTCAAGTGGGCGAATCGGTCACCGCAATTCCATTCACGGGATTGATCTGATAGCCGCTACGCCCGCATTCATTTGCCGG
>CAZZMV010000056.1:0-6441 GCA_964655425.1 uncultured Bifidobacterium sp. | reverse complement strand
CGATTTACAAACGATTTGGCAAGGACTTAAATCGATTCATCGCAGGAACGTCCTGCGCACGTCTGTCACCTAGTTGGTCCCGCATTTGCCAGGAACAGACGCACGATGGATACCTATCTTCACCCACCTTCAGACCCGGACATTGCCGCCATCGTCGCGCAACTTAGCGACGGTCTACAAAACGTTCAGCAAACACTGGAACAGTGCCAAGAACAGCTGAAGCAAGGCTATACGCTAGGCGAGCTGCGCGGCATCCCAGCATCTGGCTATGAGGCACTCTACAAGATTGCATATGATTTATGCGATCAAGGCGATTTCCATCATGCGCTTCCCATTGCGCTGCAATTGGCTCTTCACAACGGGAAGGATAGTCGCTACCCCTTCATTGCCGGCGCTTGCCTGCAACGGCTCGGTCATATTGAGCCAGCGATAGTGATGTATGCGCTCGCCCTAGATACCGACCCGGAACACGCGGCCGCATGTTATCGATTAGCAGAGTGTTTGATTGCGAACGACAAGTCAGATGAAGCTGCACAATTTCTGAACAAGGCTGTCGAGCTCAGCTATGGCGATGACTCAAGGCGCGAGCTGATGGCGATGGCGAAAAACAAACTTGATCAGCTACGCTGATCAAGCGGAACCAAGTACGAGCTACATACACGTACTGGGTCGGGCCAGGTATTTGGCAGGGTGACGCCCGCGACCAGTGGCCTGAATCTCTTCTGACCAATTTCCTCTTTGATAATCACCATGACTACTGCATCTATCACCCACACGCCGACGGGCCGTGCTAAATACCCGGATCAATTCTCATCAGCCGAGCCAAACAACCGAAATTTCAATGATGCAAAAACTGCCTGGAATGCTGGTATCAGCGATAAAAAAACCACACCGACTCCATCCGAAAAGGGCCATGCTGATGACCCCGCCGATACTCGCATCTCTTTGACGAGGGCCGGCCATGATTCACCCATGACGCCGGAAGAAGTCATCGCTGAGCTGAATGCAGCGCGCGGCGCCGCAGGGCAAATGAATCCGCAAGGCAGTGTGTCAGCAACCACGAATACAGTAGGTGGCACAGATACCGTCGCATTAAGTCATTGCTGTGAATCTGTCTACCGCAATAGCTGTATCGCCGGATCAGTGATTTTATTTTTACTTTCCATCGCCAGCTTTATTGCCCCTAGTGTCTCAAACTACGCTGAGGAACGCGGCACAGTCCAAGCGCTGGGCTATACCGCTGGGACGCTCTCGTTACTTGCCAGCCTGGGCATTGCCTATTGCGTCTGGTCTGTCTACGCAAAACCCGACAACGACTTTCGTCGCTAGGTACAACAACGCTCGGCATAATAGCTGAGCACTGTAGCCCAAGAGGCCTCCGCGGAGGCCTCTTTTTTTAGCTTGGATCGCGTGGTATCAGCGCGGCGAACATTTCGTGCGAGCGTTGATGCCGCCCAAGCCAAGGCACTCTCAAAACACGGTGCGCTCGAATCGCGTCGAGAGCTGATGATGAATTGATCTCCTCGTCAGCAAATAACAAACCCGAGACAAGAACCCGACATGGTCGACCTGATCGCTCGCAACGCGACGCGGCTGGAATACGTCGTACGCTTTGCCGATGTATTACTACTGTATGCCACTGGTCTGCTCGCTGATGCGGCACTTTTTCCGGCAGAGAGTGGTACTGAGCATGGCGTACACCGCGCCATTCTGTATTTCTGCTGTACTTTGGCGGTTGCGGTGTTCCCGCAATGCGCGCTTTACTCATCCTGGCGCGGTCGATCTTTCTTGCTGATGGTGAGTCGTGCGCTTCTCGCCGTGCTGATTGTGCTGTCGGGTGGCGTACTGTTCGGTTTCATGATCGGCCAGCTTGAAGCCGTCTCACTGCGCTGGCTAATGACATGGACTCTGCTCGCGCTATCGATGTTTTTCATCGAGCGATGGGTACTTTACCGCACACTCTCTCTGCTACGCGAGCGCGGCATCAATAGCAAACGCGTGATCATGGTTGGCTATGGCGATACGGGTCGCGAACTGCATCAGCGAGCTAATGCGCAGCGTTGGACCGGTTACCAAATTGTCGCTACATATGATGCTAACGGAAGCATTGCCATTGACACGCGTATCGAAGCATTACCTCGTCTTGAAGATATTCCGTCCGCCGTTGAGAGATACCAAGCACATGAGGTTTGGATCACTCTGCCGCTGGCAGAGACTGCGCAGCTATATCGGGTGCAAACTTTACTTGGTAATGCACTGGTCGACATTCGTTGGGTACCTGATGTAGCCGCTATCAGTATCCTGACGCACCGTACGGTCGAATTTCTCGGCATGCCAGTGGTCGAGTTGAACCATCCGGCAAGTAACGGCGGCGCCGGACTGATCAAAGTAATTTTTGATCGTCTCTTTGCTGCGCTAGTGTTGGTACTGCTATCACCGCTATTCATCGCTATCGCTATTGCCATCCGCGCTGAATCTCCCGGGCCTATCCTGTTTCGCCAACCCCGATTAGGTCTGAACGGTCAGCGTTTTGATGTGCTCAAGTTTCGCAGTATGAAACTGCATCAAGAGCGCGAGCAGGTCACCCAGGCGACTCGGGATGATCCCCGCGTGACTACCGTCGGCCGCTTTCTGCGGCGTACCAGCCTGGATGAGCTGCCTCAGTTTTTCAATGTGCTGATGGGCGATATGTCGGTCGTGGGTCCGCGTCCGCACGCGCTACCGCACAATGACTTGTACAAAGACAAACTGGCCATGTACATGCAGCGGCATCGGGTCAAACCGGGCATTACCGGTTGGGCGCAAATTAACGGTTACCGAGGCGAGACGGATACCGATGAAAAAATGGCCCATCGCGTGCAGTTCGATTTGTACTACATACAGCATTGGTCGTTCTGGATGGATTTGAAAATCATCCTCTGGACTGCATTCAAAGGCTGGACCAGTCAAAACGCTTACTAATGCAAATTCGCCTTCCGTGGTGCCGAACAAAATACTCACTGATGCAAATTCGACTTCCGTGGTTGGCGGCTTTGCTACTACTTTTTGCGCTGATGGTCTTACTGGGCTCGGTACCCGGTCAGGCTGAGTCATTATCCGAGCGCTTCGGCGACAAGCTGCTGCACCTATTGGCATACACAGCACTGAGCGCGCTGTGCTATCGGAGCTGGTATGCCGCCCGATTACAGCGCGCCCTACTCACGATTGGTTTGATTGCACTGCTTGGCTTGATCGATGAAGCAATACAAGCTGTCCTGCCTTACCGTCAGGCCTCGCTATCTGACTGGGGCTTTGACTTGCTGGCAGCGGCGCTGACTGTATTCGCTCTATCCGTGTTTGAAATGAAGAAGTCTTTTTTCAATACTTATTTATCCTGAAGAAATTCAACCTGAACACATCGCTGGTACTGATGCAGCCTAATGCCTCACATCTGGAACGTCTTCGACAAAAGCCTTGCTAGCGATTTTTTAACGTCTCTTCATCGCTTACTTATGCATCGTCTTCATCATAGACAGAATGGCTGAACCCGTCGTACTTGTCACTGGCGCAACGGGTTATATCGGCTCGCATACCTGTGTTTGCCTGCTACAAAATGGTTGGCAGGTTATCGGCATCGATAACTTCAGCAATAGCTCACCGCGTGTGATAAACCGAATAGAACAAATTACCGGACGAGCGATTGAATTTCACCAAATCGATATTCGTGACGTCACCAGACTGACTGAGATAGTAAAAAAAGCTGAAATTGATGCCGTGATTCATTTTGCGGGCTTGAAAGCGGTGGCTGAATCCGTGGCCAAGCCGCTTGAGTATTTCGATAACAATGTCTGTGGCACAGTGACTCTGCTAAGGGTATTGCAACAACAGGGCATACGCCAACTGGTATTCAGTTCATCCGCCACAGTGTATGGCGAGCCTGCATCTATTCCGGTCAGTGAAAATGCGCCCACGGCGGTGACCAACCCTTATGGTCGCAGCAAATTAATGGTTGAACATATGCTGCAAGACTTGGCACAGGCTGATGCTATGTGGCGCATTGCGACGCTGCGCTACTTCAATCCGGTAGGTGCGCATGAAAGTGGTCTGATTGGAGAAGACCCGCACGACGTACCCAACAACCTGATGCCCTACATCGCACAGGTCGCCATCGGTCGACGCGCCTGCCTGCAGCTATATGGTGATGATTACCCCACTGAAGATGGTAGTGGCGTACGCGACTATATTCACGTGATGGATCTGGCGCGTGGTCATCTCGCAGCACTCGCTCGCTTATCAGCGCAGCCGGGATGCTTCACGGTCAACCTGGGCACAGGACGCGGCGTCAGTGTGCTTCAAGCAGTCGCTGCCTTCGAGCGCGTCAGTGGACGCACGATTCCGGTGAAACGCGTGGCACGGCGGCCCGGTGATGTCGCCACCTGCTACGCATCGCCAGCTTACGCTGCTGAGCTACTCGATTGGCAAGCCGAGTACGACCTCGAAAAAATGTGTGCCGATCACTGGCACTGGCAGCGCAACAACCCAGACGGCTATTGAGCCACCCCAACAGGGGCGACACGCATGCGCAGTCGCAATTAGCAAGTTCATCGCATCGAGAGAATGAGCGCCTCAATCAACTCGCTCAGACTCATGATTCCAACTGAACCGATGCAACTACCCGAGGGTAAAGTCGCACTCGTCACTGGCATTACTGGCCAAGACGGTGCCTATCTCGCCGAATTGTTACTCGCTAAAGGCTATGTCGTGCACGGCATTAAACGCCGAGCATCGCAATTCAATACTGCGCGCATCGATCATCTCTACCAAGATCCACACGAGACCAATCGGCGCCTGATTCTGCATCACGGCGATATGACTGATACCGCATCACTGATCCGGGCGATGCAGCAATCGCAGCCTGATGAAGTTTATAACCTCGCCGCGCAGAGCCATGTCGCCGTCTCATTTGAAGAGCCTGAGTACACCGCCAACTCGGATGCACTCGGCACGCTGCGCTTGCTGGAGGCGATACGTATTCTTGGTTTTGACAAGAAGACGCGCTTCTATCAAGCCTCAACCTCCGAGTTGTACGGCAAGGTTCAGCAAATTCCGCAAACTGAACAGACACCGTTTTATCCGCGTAGCCCCTATGCAGCCGCCAAGCTATACGCCTACTGGATCACGGTGAATTATCGCGAGGCCTACGACCTGTATGCCTGTAACGGCATTTTATTCAACCACGAATCAGCTCGACGCGGTGAAACCTTCGTGACCCGAAAGATCACGCGTGGCTTGGCGCGTATTGCGCTCGGTCTGCAGGATTGTGTTTACCTCGGTAATCTCGATGCCCTGCGTGATTGGGGTCATGCACGCGATTATGTCGAGATACAGTGGCTGATGCTGCAGCAGGCCCGAGCAGAAGATTACGTGATTGCGAGTGGCCAGCAGTGCAGCGTGCGCGACTTCGTGAATATGGCCGCCGGGGTACTTGGCATCACACTCTGCTGGCATGGCTCGGGGCTGGAAGAAATTGCGGTCGTCGATCAGCCCGGTGAGCATGAAGCGGTACTTGCGGGTCAGGTGATCGTACGGGTTGACCCGCGCTACTTCCGCCCGACTGAGGTGGATACATTGCTGGGCGATGCGAGCAAGGCGCGTACGCAGCTTGGTTGGACGCCACGGATCAGTCTGAAACAGCTCGTACAAGAGATGGTTGAGGCTGATCTCGCTGCGGCGCGCAAGTACGCACTTGTCACCAGCAATGGCTTTGAAGTGTTTGCGCATCATGAATAAGCCCGAGCGAATTTTTGTGGCTGGCCATCGCGGCATGGTGGGCTCGGCACTGGTGCGCTCGTTGCGTGCACGACCCGATGCTGAATTGGTGCTGCGTACACGCCAGCAACTCGATTTGTGTGACGGGACGCAGGTCGAGTCATTCTTCGCGCGATCGCAGATTGATACGGTGTATATCGCCGCAGCCCGAGTCGGTGGTATCTACGCGAATCATCACTACCCGGCAGAATTCATCCGGCAAAATCTGCAAATACAAACCAATGTAATTCATGCAGCCTGGAAGCATCATGTCGGTAAGCTGCTGTTTCTCGGTTCTTCCTGTATCTACCCTAGGCTGGCACCGCAGCCAATACGTGAAGAGTCTTTGCTGACCGGGCCGCTTGAACCCACCAACGAGCCGTATGCGGTCGCAAAAATCGCTGGCATCAAGCTCTGCGAGAGCTACAACCGACAGTACGGTACCGACTTCCGTTGTCTGATGCCGACCAATCTGTACGGGCCTGGCGATAATTTTCATGCTGAAGATAGTCATGTACTACCCGCATTGATACGGCGGTTTCATGAAGCACAGATTCATGCGCAGCCGCGCGTGATTATTTGGGGCAGCGGCGATCCGCTGCGCGAGTTTCTTCACGTGGATGATCTGGCCAGTGCCTGCCTGCATCTGATGAC
>CAZZMV010000055.1:7780-9815 GCA_964655425.1 uncultured Bifidobacterium sp. | reverse complement strand
ATACGATTCGGGATCAGGAAGTTACGACCGTAACCATCCTTGACACGGACAACGTCACCGAGGTTGCCCAGGTGCGCGACTTTTTCCAACAAAATAACTTGCATATCGTTCTCCAGGAATCTGTTCAGTCAACGCGCATCAAGCGTTGTGCAGATCGGTGTAAGGCAACAGCGCGAGATAGCGCGCACGCTTGATCGCAGTGTCTACCTGACGCTGATAATGCGCACGCGTACCGGTCAGGCGAGCCGGCATAATCTTTCCGTTTTCCTGGATGAAGTCTTTCAGCGTGTCGACGTCTTTGTAGTCGACTTGCTCGACTTTCGCTACCGTGAAGCGGCAAAACTTCTTGCGCTTGAATAGCGGATTTTGCTGCTTGCGTTTTTCTTTCAGCTTGCTCTTGTCGAATTTTTTACCAAATGCCATGACGTTGGCTCCTGTACTCAATCTATTGTTTCAATGACTGCGAGGTGAAATACCAAGGATTTACTGTTGCGATTCTTGCGGGCCATAAAACCGCTAAACCTGAATATTTTTCCTATTTCAGTACGCTCGAGTTGGTCGGCGATATCTCCTGCTGCGATTGCAGCCAGCTCAAGATCAATTTGCCGACGGGTACCTGCCTCAACTTGCTCCGATGAGTGCAGCAGTTTTGCTGCAACGATCGGAATACCGGCTGGCGTGTAGCGCTTGACTTCACGTTCGGCCAGCCTTGCGATGCACTGAAAGTGGTTATCTCCTCGCTCGTTCAAAGACACGTCGCCGCTCAGGCCGCAGGTGCCTCAGCGCGCGCTGCCTTGGCAGCATCTTCTTTTTGAACGCTCTTCATGATCGGCGAAGGCGCGGTTTCAGCCTTCTTCATGCGCACCGTCAGGTGACGCAGCACCGCATCATTGAATTTGAAGCCGGTTTCCAGCTCAGCCAGCGTTTCGCCATCGCATTCGATGTTCATGCACACGTAGTGTGCTTTGGCGAGTTTTTGGATCATGTAGGCCATCTGACGACGACCCCAGTCCTCGACGCGGTGTACCTTGCCGCCGCGTCCCGCAACCAAAGTCTTGTAGCGCTCGATCATTGCGGGCACTTGTTCACTTTGGTCCGGATGGACAATAAAAACGATTTCATAGTGACGCATTGAATCTCCTTGTGGTCGGATTGTAAAAATCGCCCACCCCGGCGTCAGGACGAGTGTGGGAAGAGGAAAGCCGAAGATGATAACCCTTTCCCCATGAAAACTCAATCCAAGCAGAGGGTTATCCGAGTTGTCCACAGAAAAAGCTTGCAAAACCGCAGGCGCTGTATAAAAATACAGGCTGTGTATTCAACCAGCGTCTACGAGGTTGTCAATGAATAAACTGACCGCTCGGCAAGAGCAGATTCTCGGTCTGATCCGAGAAGCAATTGATAACACCGGCTTCCCACCCACCCGCGCGGAAATCGCCCAGACGCTGGGTTTCAGGTCAGCGAATGCGGCCGAGGAGCATTTGCAAGCACTTGCCCGAAAAGGGGCTATCGAAATCACCCCCGGCGCCTCGCGCGGCATTCGCCTGCTGGAGCGTATAGCGGAAGGCTCGCGGTTTTCACGCTTTGGTATCGGCCAGTTGCCCCTGCCCCACCCGGAACTCGCACAATTTTCTTTACCTTTGGTCGGGCGCGTCGCGGCCGGCTCGCCGATTTTGGCGCAGGAGCATGTGACTGCCACCTACAATGTCGACCCTGCCTTGTTCACTGCCCGTCCAGACTACCTTTTAAAAGTGCGCGGCATGTCGATGCGCGATGCCGGTATCCTCGACGGCGATCTACTCGCTGTCAAAAAAGCGGATTCGGCTCGCGATGGACAAATCATCGTAGCTCGGGTCGATGACGAGGTCACCGTCAAACGCTTCCGAAGGAACGGCAGCACCATTGAGCTACTGCCCGAAAACCCGGATTTCGACACCATTCGCGTCGAGCCCGGCCGGCAAGATTTTGCACTCGAAGGTCTGGCCGTCGGCCTGCTAAGAGCCTGGGGATAATTGCACCAACAACGCCAGCGGCT
>CAZZMV010000055.1:3248-7680 GCA_964655425.1 uncultured Bifidobacterium sp. | reverse complement strand
GCCAGCGGCTTTTTTGTGAGTCGTTTTTTACTTGAGACGTTGGCGTTTGTGTATTAACTGCGTCGCAATCCCGCGCAAAATATTCACTTCTTCAGTCTCCAGCTGTGTACGCGAAAACAAACGCCGCAAGCGTGACATGAGCTTCTTGGGGTTATCCGGATCGAGAAATTCAATCGCGATCAGCGCTTGTGCCAAGTGGTTGTACATCCCCTCGATTTGCTCTGCGCTGGCAAGTTCGCCTTGAAAACCGGAAGCTAGCGGTGTGGCGTCCTGCCCGATCGCAGCCATGCGACACTCATACGCAATCACCTGCACTGCCTGTGCCAGATTGAGCGATGCGTAGGCTGGGTTCGCGGGCACGCTCACCAGCGCGCTACATTTGCTCACATCCTCGTTCGATAGGCCGTAGCGTTCACTGCCAAATACCAGCGCCACTTTCAACTGGAAATTCACTGTCAAGTGTGCGGCGAGTTGGTGCGGTGTCATCAAAGGCGGAGAAAACTCTCTTGCTCTGGCAGATAGTGCAACGCTGAAGTTGCAACCGATGAGTGCTTCATCCAGGCTTGAAACAATGCGTGCGTTAGCGAGCAAATCAGCGGCACCGCTTGCCAAGGCAATCGCTTCGACCGATTGCAAGACCCACGGATCACGTGGATTGACCAGCACCAACTCGGCGAAGCCCATGGTTTTCATCGCGCGAGCAACCGAGCCGACGTTACCTGGATGACTGGTCTCGACCAGAACAAAACGGATGCGCTCGAACGTGTTAGTCATCGGGGCCGAATTTGACTTCATTTACAATAGCGCGCATCGCGGTTCACATGACTTTCGCCGCATCGCTCCTTTTCTCTGACGCCGGATTCTAACGGAAGCCTCATGCACCCCATGCTCAACACAGCGGTGAAAGCCGCGCGACGTGCTGCCACCATCATCAACCGCGCGTCTTTCGATTTGGACCAGGTTCGCGTCTCTCGCAAGGGCCCAAATGATTTCGTGAGCGAGGTTGATCAGGCGGCTGAGCAAGCAATCATTGATGTACTCAAACAAGCCTACCCTGACCACGGCTTCATTGCTGAAGAGTCTGGTATCTCGGCAGCAGCCGCCAGCCACGCTGAAAATGTCTGGATTATCGATCCGCTCGACGGCACCACCAACTTCATTCACGGCTTTCCCCAGTACGCCGTCTCGATCGGACTCCGTCAACGCGGCCAGATTACGCAGGCAGTTGTGTTTGATCCAAACCGTAATGAACTATTCACAGCTACCAAAGGCGACGGCGCGTATATGAACAATAAGCGCATCCGCGTCGCCAAAAGAGACAAATTAGCGGATGCTTTGATTGGTACCGGTTTTCCTTATAGTGATCTTTCAGGGCTCGATGAGTACATGAAAATGTTCAAGCTCTTTACGGAAAAATCAGCTGGCTTGCGGCGCCCGGGCTCCGCCGCACTCGATTTAGCTTACGTCGCGGCCGGGCGACTAGACGGATTTTTCGAGAAGAAGCTGAAACCTTGGGATATGGCTGCTGGTGCACTACTCGTCAGTGAGGCGGGCGGCATCATCACCGGATTCTCCGGCGAAGCCGATCATTTCGATACCGGCGATGTAATCGCTGCATCACCAAAGATCTTTGCGCAGATGCTCGCCACCTTGTCCCCCTTCGCTTAGTGAATAACAACGCCTGCGGCACGACCTGTTACAATCCGGCCGCGGCGATAGTTCCAGTCTCCTTGCCGCCCCTCCGATTGATCCCCTCGAGCCTTTGACTGGCGCCTTCTTAGGCGGCGGTTCGATTATTTTTATTTTCTATGTCTTTTGCAGAACTCGGCCTCGCCGAACCTATCGTGCGCGCCGTCACGGAACACGGCTATACCCAACCAACCCCGATTCAACGACAAGCAATTCCCGCAGTGCTCCAAGGCGGCGACCTGCTCGCGGGTGCTCAAACCGGCACCGGCAAAACAGCCGGCTTCACCTTGCCGATGCTTCAACGGCTTAACGGCGGCAAACGACCTGCACCACGACACATTCGTGCGCTGGTACTCACCCCAACGCGCGAGCTTGCAGCGCAAGTGGGCGAGAGCGTGGTTTGCTATGGCAAGTACCTCAAGCTTTCCTGCGAAGTAGTTTTTGGCGGTGTGAATATCAATCCGCAAATTCAAAAACTCGGTCGCGGCGTTGATATTCTGGTCGCGACACCGGGCCGATTACTCGATTTGATGCAGCAAGGCGCGGTCAATCTATCCACGGTCGAAATTTTGGTGTTGGATGAGGCCGATCGTATGCTGGATATGGGCTTTATTCGCGATATCCGCAAAGTACTCGCGGCCCTACCACCCAAGCGACAAAATCTGCTGTTCTCGGCGACTTTTGCCGATGAGATCAAGGCACTGGCCGACAGCTTGCTGAATCAACCGCAAATGATTGAAGTTGCGCGTCGTAACTCGACGGTTGAAGTCATCACCCAGAAAATTCATCCTGTTGATCGCGACAAAAAACATCAGCTGTTGGCACACCTCATCACCGAACATCATTGGTTTCAAGTATTAGTATTCACGCGCACCAAGCATGGTGCCAACCGCCTCGCTGAGCAATTGGGTAAAACCGGCATTAGCGCGATGGCCATCCACGGCAACAAGAGCCAGGCGGCTCGTACCCGGGCGCTGTCGGAATTCAAAAGCGCAAAACTGCAAGTGTTGGTCGCCACCGATATTGCCGCACGCGGTATCGATATCGACCACTTACCGTATGTGGTGAATTACGATCTCCCCAATGTGCCTGAAGATTACGTGCATCGCATTGGACGCACCGGTCGCGCAGGCGCGACCGGTGAAGCGGTGTCTCTGGTTTGCGTTGATGAGCATAGTCTGTTGCGCGATATCGAGCGCTTCACCAAGCGTGAAATACCACGCGAGGTGGTTGCTGGGTTCGAGCCCGACCCAAATGCCAAGCCGCAACCGATACAACTGCGTAGCCAGCCAAGCGGTCGCCGACATCAACCACAACGACAGGGCCAGCCCAAGCAAACCACATCTGCCCAGCCAGCAAAACGTGGGGCGCGGCCTGCGTCACCCGGCGCGACGCTGTTGAGTCGTCCCGCAGCCAACGCACACAGCCGAAAAGTGCGCAGCGGCGAACGGTAACTCGTCCTTGGTAATAGGTGGCACTGGTTGTGCTAAATTGACCAGAACGCCCAACGACAGGCCGCCTTTATTGCGGCCTGTTTGTCTATCAACTAAGCGACCATGAACGCTTCCGACCGGATCAGTGCCGACAAGCACACGCCCATGATGCAGCAGTACTTGCGCATCAAGGCCGACTATCCGGATCTGCTGCTGTTCTATCGGATGGGCGACTTCTACGAACTGTTTTTTGATGATGCAGAGCGTGCCTCACGTCTGCTCGGCATCACACTCACACAACGTGGCGCATCTGCAGGTCAAGCCATCAAAATGGCAGGTGTGCCGTACCACTCGGTCGATCAATATCTCGCCAAACTCGTCAAACTCGGCGAGTCGGTGGCGATCTGTGAACAAATCGGCGATCCAGCCACCAGTAAGGGACCGGTCGAGCGCAAAGTACAACGCATCGTCACGCCAGGCACCCTGACGGACGCCGAGCTGCTACCTGAAAAAACTGAGCGACCACTGCTTGCAGTCAACGTGCTACCGCAGCGCAAAGGCTTCATGCTTGGACTGGCGTGGCTTTCACTCGCCAGTGGTCGACTGCGATTAGTTGAGATCGCAAGTGATGAACGCAATTTACCGCTGCGCTTGCGTCAAGAGCTGGAGCGCATTGCGCCCGCCGAGGTATTGGTTGATGGCCGCGGCGTGGCGCTGCTCAACACACTCACCAGCCCGCGGCCAACCGCTGTCGCTGACTGGCATTTCGAGGTACCGGCCGCGCGTAAAGCATTGTGCGAGCAGCTCGGTGTGCTCACGCTTGCGGGTTTTGGTGCGGATGGATTGGAGGCTGCCATTGGTGCTGCGGGCGCGCTGCTGCAATACGCGCGCAATACGCAAGGCAAGCAGCTTCATCATGTCACCCATCTACAAGTCGAGCACGAACATGAATATATCGGCATGGATGCGGCAACGCGCCGCAACCTCGAGCTGACCGAACCACTGCGCGGCAGCGATACCGCATCACCTACCCTGTTTTCACTCCTCGATCACTGCCGTACGGCGATGGGGTCGCGTATGCTGAGGCATTGGCTGCATCATGCACCACGTGATCAGCGCATCGCGGTGTCGCGTCATCGAGCGATTGAGTGTTTGATCCAAGCTGCGCTCACTGATCAAATTCAGGCGCTGCTGGCTAGCGTGCCGGATATCGAGCGAATCACCACCCGGATAGCATTGCTATCGGCACGTCCGCGTGATCTATCCGCGCTACGCTCGGGTTTGCAGCAACTGCCTTCGCTACAGCAAGC
>CAZZMV010000055.1:0-3148 GCA_964655425.1 uncultured Bifidobacterium sp. | reverse complement strand
GCCAATCTACGCGTTGAGTACAACAAGGTGCATGGCTTTTATATCGAGGTCACACAGGGTCAGGTCGCCAAGGTACCGGATGATTATCGCCGCCGACAGACACTGAAAAATGTCGAGCGTTACATCACACCTGAGCTAAAAGCGTTTGAAGACAAAGCACTATCCGCTCAAGATCGTGCGCTCGCTCGTGAAAAATATCTTTACGAGCAAGTCCTGCAATATTTAGCACCGTGTATCAGCGATTTGCAACGCGTAGCGCAAGCGGTGGCATTGGTCGACGTCCTATCGGCGTTGGCGATGCATGCCATGAGCCATGCATGGTGCAAACCAGAGCTCACCGAGCAGCCGGGTATACAGGTGACGCAAGGGCGTCACCCGGTGGTCGAGACCGTGATTGAACGTTTCATTGCCAACGATTGCCAGCTGTCGCCGGATCGACGACTGCTTTTGATTACCGGCCCCAACATGGGCGGTAAATCAACCTATATGCGGCAACTTGGCCTGATTACGCTACTAGCCTACATGGGTTGCTATGTGCCGGCTAGCGCTGCGCGTATCGGACCGATCGATAAAATTTTTACGCGTATCGGCGCAGCCGACGATCTGGCAGCGGGTCACTCGACGTTCATGGTCGAGATGATGGAATCGGCCGCGATTTTGCATGGCGCCACCGAGCAATCGCTGGTGCTAATGGATGAAGTCGGTCGAGGCACCTCAACCTTTGATGGTCTGGCGCTCGCGTGGGCAATTGCAGCATCACTACTAGATGAAAAGCGCTGCTTCACGCTCTTTGCGACACACTACTTCGAACTGACACAACTACCGCAGCGGCACCTCGGCTGCGCCAATGTTCATTTGTCTGCAGTTGAGCACAAAGATCGCATTGTGTTCCTGCATGCGGTTCAGGAAGGGCCTGCATCACAAAGCTACGGTCTGCAAGTAGCTCAATTAGCAGGCGTACCACCGTCGGTGATTCGCTCGGCACGCAGGCATCTGGCGCTACTGGAAGCGCAATCGACGCGCTCGGATGATCAGTTTGATTTGTTCTCGGTTCAACCCATCAACGCCGAGCCGGAAGCTAACGAAGCAGATGCTGCATTTGGTGCAGCATCTAGTGCAGCATCATTCAGCACGGCGCTACAAGATGCGGTTACGGCGATCGACCCGGATCAACTCAGCCCGCGCGAGGCGCTTGAGGCGCTGTATCAGCTCAAGCGCTTGGCTGATGAACCCGATAGCAAGGCTTAGACAACTTACTGCAGCTGTATGCTGCGGAACTGATCGCCTTCATCATCGTCATCGTCGTGGTGATGATGGTGATGACCATGCGGGCCATGCACATGGCCATGAGCAATCTCCTCATCCATCGCCTTGCGAATTTCGACCACATTCAATGCGAATCGAAGTGCCATACCGGCCAATGGATGATTACCATCCAAAACCACCTTGCCGTCGGCAATATCGGTTACGGTAAACAAACGCGCTTCAGCCTGCGGCGCATCATCCGGCGATCCTTCAAACTGCATGCCCACTTCCAACTGATCCGGAAACAAGCTACGCGGCTCGACTTTAACCAACTCGGCATCGTACTCGCCAAAACCATCGGCCGGCTCGACTTGCACCGCGACTTGATCACCGATCGCCTTGCCTTCCAACGCTTCCTCGATTTTAGGCAGCGTGTTGTTATAGCCACCGTGCAGGTAGACCATCGGCTCGCTACTTTCTTCGATCAGGTTACCCTGCGCATCAGAGAGCTTGTAGTGCAAGGTAACGACGGTGTCCTTGGAGATATTCATGCTGATCCTCTAATTAAGCCAGCATGCATTATAAAGGTCCATGCATGAGCCAGCGAGCTAATCGCCCCCCGAAATCCACACCGATATAATTCAGACATGAAACGTCATGGTGTTTTAGGCGACCTAATGCCTCGCGAGTTTTTTCGCACTTACTGGCAAAAGAAGCCGGTGCTCATTCGGCAAGCTATCCCTGGTTTTTCGCCGGTGCTGTCGCGTGACAATTTATTTAAACTGGCCGCACGCGACGATGTCGAGGCTAGACTGATCACCCACTTCGGATCAGATTGGAAACTCAGCCACGGTCCGCTGACATCGTTGCCACCCGTCAGCCGCAAGGGGTGGACAGTGCTGGTGCAAGGCGTCAACCTGCATGATGATGCGGCCGACGCGCTACTTGGTCAGTTTCGGTTTATTCCCGATGTGCGCTTGGATGACTTGATGATCAGTTACGCAAGCGATACAGGTGGCGTCGGGCCACATCTGGATTCATATGATGTATTCCTGTTGCAAGCGGAGGGCCGTCGTCGATGGCGTATTGGTCGTCAACACGATCAATCATTGATTGAAGGTATGCCAGTGAAGTTACTGCGGCACTTCACACCAACTGCCGAGTATCTGCTTGAACCCGGCGACATGCTCTACCTGCCGCCGCAATGGGGGCATGAAGGTGTGGCGGTCGGTGAATGCATGACTTACTCGATTGGCTTTCGCGCACCCACTTGGCAGGAACTCGGCGATGCCTATCTCGGTTTTTTGGCCGAGCAACTTGATTTACGCGGTCGCTACCGAGACACGCAGCACGCACCGGATACACGCCCTGCCCGGCTGACAACGGATCTGCTGCAACAAGCCCGCAAGCAATTAGGCAAGCTGGGCGGGCGTCCCGGCGACATCACTGTGTTTTTGGGTGAGTATTTGTCGGAGCCCAAGCCCTCAGTCTGGTTTACGGCGCCGTCGCGGCCGCTGTCCCTGACACACTTCTGCCAGCGCACGGTCCACAAAAAGCTGCTGCTGAGCCGCCAGACGCGCATGCTGTACCGCGACAAATATGTTTTCATTAATGGCGAGTCAATCCGAGCTGACGGCCATGACCGTTCGATATTGCAAGGGCTGGCCGATGAGCGTTCACTCTCGCCCGACGGGACCAGAGGCGGCTCTCCCGACCTGCTTGCAACCCTCCACGACTGGTATCGGCAGGGTTGGTTGCGGTTCGGCTGAGATAAACCGTTTCATGCAGGCAAACAGCGAGAAACCCCGTCAAATTCGCCCAAAATCACTTGCAAGCCCTTCAACTACCCCGGTATAATTTCCGTTTAGGAAGTTTTGTCGATGCGGCAGTGCGCAATTTGGCA
>CAZZMV010000054.1:0-9916 GCA_964655425.1 uncultured Bifidobacterium sp. | reverse complement strand
GATGCCAATGATAATCAGCGCGTGGATCAGGGTGAGCTGGTCTTGCATCGCGGCTCAGCAACGCCATCGCCCGATGCAGAGATTAGTACGCGCATGACAGATAGCAAGCGCACCTATTTGGCCTTCGATGCCAGCGGGCGACCGCGTACCGTTGCCAGTGCATCAGTGCCACAATATGGTTCCGTGATGTTTCGGCTCGGTCAGCAACGTCGCAAACTGGTGATGGGATTTCTTGGCCGTGTTCGTGTTTGCGATCCGGATCGTGATGGGGCCGCTTGCTAGAATGCCGCATGGCTTTGCATACGACTCAACTAAACATCCTGAATGACACCGATGGCATGCGCGCTGCGTTAGCGCAGGCAGCCATGGCACTCTACACGGCAACTCCGAATCCGCGGGTGGGGTGTGTCATCGTACGTGATGGCGAGGTACTGGCAGAGGGTCATACCCAGCCCACAGGGTTTGCGCACGCTGAGGCTCACGCCTTGCATCACGCCAGCCAGCGTGGCGTTGATCTGCGCGGTGCAACCGCGTATGTATCGCTGGAGCCGTGTAGCCATCACGGTCGTACGCCACCGTGCGCAGATGCGCTGATTACGGCAGGCATCACCCGTGTGGTGGCCGCGCTTGAAGATCCCAATCCATTGGTGGCTGGTCAGGGTTTGGCCAGATTGCGCGCGGCGGGTATCGATGTATCCACCGGTGTATTGGCTGACGAGGCGCGTGAAATTAACCGTGGTTTTTTGCATCGCATGCAGCATGCAAGACCGTGGGTGCGCATGAAAATCGCCGCCAGTCTTGACGGCGGTACCGCGTTGCAGAACGGCGAGAGTCAATGGATCACGTCCAACCACGCACGTGATGATGGCCATGCGTGGCGTGCTCGCGCTTGTGCACTGCTGACCGGCATAGGCACGGTGCAGCAAGATGATCCGCAACTAACGGTGCGTGCAGTCACAACGCCCCGACAACCGCGTCGCATCGTGGTTGATAGCCACTTGGAGATTTCATCACAAGCGAAAGTGCTGCAGGGTGATGGTAGTTGGATTTTTAGTGCGGTATCAGACGGGGCACGAGTGAAGCAGCTTGGCGACCAGGGGCACGAGGTGGTGCAGCTCGCCGATGCGGATGGCAAGGTTGATTTGCGTGCGATGATGCTTGAACTCGGACGACGTGAAATCAATGAATTACACGTCGAGGCCGGCTTCAAGCTGAACGGTTCTTTGCTGCGCGCGGGTGTTGTCGATGAATTGCTGTTGTATGTCGCGCCATGCTTGCTAGGCCCTGCGCAAGGCTTGGCCCGATTGCCGGTGCTTGAGCATCTTGCTGATCGAATGGCATTCGAGTTTCATGAGGTCGAGCGCGTGGGGCCCGATCTGCGTTTGCGTCTAATGCGAGTTAATCGCTGAATTTTTTGGAGCGTCATGTTTACAGGCATTGTCGCGGCGGTAGGCCGCATTAGTGCGATCACGCCACTGGGTACGGATCCGAACGCGGGGGTGCGACTGACCGTCGCTGCGGGTGGTTTGTCACTGAATGATGTGGCGATCGGCGACTCAATTGCAATCAATGGTGCCTGCATGACGGTGACGAAAAAATCCGATCATGATTTTTGCGTTGATGTCTCGCGCGAGAGCTTGAACTGCACGGTTGGGCTGGATACCGAAGGTGAGGTCAATCTGGAGAAAGCACTCACGCTGGCTGAGCGTTTGGGTGGGCACCTGGTATCTGGCCATGTCGATGGCCAGGGCAAGGTCATGTATTTCGCCGAGGTTGGCGAGTCGTGGCGGCTCGATATTCTTGCGCCCCTTAGTCTGGCGCGTTACTTGGCCTACAAGGGCTCTATCGTAGTCAATGGTGTGTCGCTGACGGTGAATAGTGTGGTCGATCACGCTGATGGTTGTGTCATTTCGATCAACCTGATCCCGCATACGATTGCAGTCACCACGCTCAAACATTTGATGCCCGGCGCCAAGGTCAATCTTGAAGTGGATCTGATCGCCCGTTATGTGGAGCGCATGCTGTCCCTCAGCGCGCTGCCCGGCTGATTTTTGTCGCCTACTGGGTGCGTCGCCATGGCGCACCATGCGGGTGCGGGGCATGAAATCCGCTAGAATGGCCGGCCTTTCGGGAAGCACCCCACATGTCACTATCCAGCACACAAGAGATCATTGCCGAGTTGCGTGCCGGTCGCATGGTCATTCTGGTTGATGAAGAAGATCGCGAGAACGAAGGCGATCTGGTGCTGGCAGCCGACTTTGTTACCCCCGAAGCGATCAATTTCATGGCGCGCTTTGGTCGCGGTCTGATTTGCCTGACCCTGACCGAGGAGCGCTGCGAGCAACTGAACCTGCCGTTGATGACTGGTCGCAATGGCACCTCGTTTGGCACCAATTTCACCGTATCGATCGAGGCGGCCGAGGGCGTCACTACGGGTATCTCGGCGGCTGACCGCGCGCGTACGATTCAAGTGGCGGTGGCGCGTCATGCCAAGCCCGCAGATTTGGTGCAACCCGGGCATGTATTTCCGCTCAGGGCGCAGAAGGGCGGCGTGCTGATGCGGGCTGGTCATACCGAGGCGGGTTGTGACCTGGCCGAGTTGGCTGGTCTGACACCTGCCGCCGTGATTTGCGAGGTTCTTAAGGAAGACGGCACCATGGCGCGGCTGCCGGATCTGCTCGAGTTTGCCCGCGAGCACGCCATGAAAATCGGCACCATCGCCGATTTAATTCACTACCGAAGCCAGAACGAGAGCATTATTGAGCGAGTTGGCGAGCGCGAGATGCAAACACCGCACGGCATCTTCCACGCCATTGCCTTTCGTGATGCACCCAGTGGTGGGGCGCATCTTGCGCTGGTTCATGGCAGCATCACGCCAGAGCTTGAGACTCTGGTGCGGGTGCATCAGCCGGTATCGGTGCTGGATTTGCTGGATACCCATGCCACGACGCACTCATGGAATATGTCGGCGGCGATGCGGGCGGTACAGGCGGCGCAGCGTGGCGTGATCGTGCTGTTGAACTGCGAAGAATCAGCCGATCAAATGTTTGCGCAGTTCAGCGCGCTGGCGTCTTCACAACCGGCGCCGGTACCGCGCGGTGCGCGCATGGACTTGCGAACTTACGGTATCGGCGCGCAGATTCTTCGGGCGCTGGGTGTGGGCAAGATGAAGTTGTTGGCCAATCCGAGGAAAATGCCGTCGATGGCGGGTTTCAATCTCGAGGTCACTGGCTACCAGGCAGGTCCGACTGAGCACTGATGCAGGAGGCGATATGAGCGTAGGAATGTATGAGCCCGATTTCGATGGCACTGGTCTGCGTATCGGTATCGTGCAGGCGCGGTTCAATGAAGACATCTGTCATGGCCTGGCTTCTGCTTGTCTGGGTGAGCTGAAGTATTTAGGCGTTGATGATCAGGATGTACTGGTGGTCACGGTGCCCGGCGCGCTCGAGATTCCGCTCGCTTTGCAGAAAATGGCCGAATCCGGTCAGTTTGATGCGCTGATTGCGCTTGGTGCGGTAATTCGCGGCGAGACTTATCACTTCGAGTTGGTGGCCAACGAGTCGGGTGCCGGCATACGCCGTATCAGTCTTGACCATGGCATACCGATCGCCAACGCGGTATTGACGACCGAGAACGATGAGCAGGCCGAAGCGCGTATGGCTGGCAAGGGCGCCGACGCTGCACGCGTCGCTGTAGAGATGGCAAATTTGGTAGCCGCCATGGATGAGCTTGCCGATGAGGCGGACGACGACTGAGCCCCTCGATGAGCAGCACACCCTCTCGGCACGCCAACCCCAACAAGAACCGCACGCCGCGCCATCGGGCGCGCGAGTTCGCGCTGCAAGGCCTGTATCAATGGCTGATGAGCAATGAAGATGCCGGTGTGATCGACGCCTACATCCGCAACGCGCATGGTTTCGATAAGGCTGACCGTACTCACTTCGATGTGTTGCTGCACGGTGCAATTCGCGATGCGGCCAATCTGCGTGCAGAGATCATTCCCTACATTGATCGAGCCATTGACCAGCTCTCACCGATCGAACACGCAGCGTTGCTGATTGGTGCCTATGAGTTGAAGCAGCATATTGAAATTCCGTACAAGGTTGTGATCAACGAGGCAGTTGAGCTGGCCAAGTCGTTTGGCGGTATCGATGGTCACAAGTACGTCAATGGTGTGCTCGATAAGTTGGCATCCAAGTTGCGCGCGACCGAAGTTGGCGCAGCACGATAGCTGGCACTGCGCAAGATGAATTTCGCGCTCGCACAACGACTGCAGCAGATCGAACCCTTCCATGTGATGGAAATGATCAAGCGCGCCGGCGAGATGGAGCAGGCCGGTCGCTCCGTCATCTACATGTGCATAGGCGAGCCTGATTTTTCGCCGGCGCCCCGAGTGCTTGCCGCTGCACAGCAAGCCTTGCAGAGTGGCGCTGCGCAGCGTTACACCGCTGCCTTGGGGCTGCAAGCATTGCGTGAAGCAATCGCTCGCCATTACCACGAGGCGTTTGGCGTTGATGTGCCGGCTGCGCGCATTGTGATTACCGCAGGTGCATCCGGCGCGCTGCTGCTGGCGTGCGCAGCATTGGTCGAGCGCGACGCTGAGGTGCTGATGCCGGATCCTAGTTATCCGTGTAATCGCCACTTCATTAGTGCGTTCAATGGTCGCCCAGTGTTGATTCCGAGTGGGCCGGAGGATCGCTTCCAACTGTCGGCCGCGATGGTGTCGGCCAGCTGGCGTGAGCAGACACGTGGTGTGTTGCTCGCCTCGCCTTCGAACCCGACGGGCACCACGATCACCCGCGATCAGCTTGCGCAAACGGTAGCAGCGGTGCGTCAGCGTGGTGGCTTCAGTGTAGTCGACGAGATTTATCAGGGACTCACTTACGACCACCCGCCCAGCACTGCGCTCGAGTTAGGCGAAGACGTGGTGGTGATCAACAGCTTCTCGAAGTATTTCAACCTGACTGGCTGGCGACTGGGCTGGTTGGTTGTGCCACCAGACTTGTTGCCCGAGATCGAGAAGCTGGCTCAGAATTTTTATATCTGCCCATCGAGCATGGCTCAGCATGCGGCATTGGCTTGCTTTACACCCGAGTCGCTGGCGATTGCGGAGCAACGACGGCAAGAAATGCGGCAACGTCGTGATTATCTCGTGCCTGCATTGCAGGGTTTGGGGTTCGAGGTACCGGTGCCGCCGGATGGTGCTTTTTATGTTTACGCTGATTGCAGCCGTGTGACGGACGATGCAACTGCGTTCTGTCGCGATGTGCTTGAGCAGACCGGCGTAGCGCTTACGCCCGGCGTGGATTTTGGTGAGGTGGGTGCGCGCCGATTCGTTCGGGTGTCTTATGCCACTTCAATGGCGAAACTGGAGGAGGCAGTGCATCGGTTGGCCAACTACCTCGATCGTGCCTGAAAAATCTCAGTTTTGATTTAGCGACCCACGTAAGCTACCAGGTGGTCGCGCCAGAAACAAAAACGGCACTGACGCCGTTGACTGGCAGTCAGTGCCGCTGGGACCGAAGATCTAACTAAAACCGCCGGTGCGTTGGCTTGGGTGTAGCGTGCCGATCAGACCGGCTGCTCTTGCTCGGCGTGCGACACAACCGGTGCTGCATCTGCCTCACGCGCCGGCTCAACCACTTGCGGTGGTGTGAAGGTAGGCACTCGCTTACCTGCAGCGACTTGTTGCAGGCGGGTGTACTCAGCCAAAACCTTGGCAGCGTAGCCACCGTCGGTTTCCATGTTGCCGGCCCCCACGTACAGCTTCAGTCCGCCCTGTACCGAGCCCGAGACACGAATCATGTCTTTCAGGATACGTGCACCCACTTGAATGTTCGCCACCGGGTTCAATGCGGCCGTCGGGCCGCCGTGGTCATCAAATTTCTCGCGATGTACACGCGACATCACCTGCATCAGACCCTGCGCACCCATGGCGCTCTCGGCGAACGGGTTGAAGCGGGACTCGATTGCCATCACCGCCAAGACCAGCAGCGGATCAAGTTTGACGTTTTCGCCCGCTTCATACGCTGCGCCAACCAGCAGCTTGCTGGCCGTGCCTGCAATACGGTAGCGCTTGGATAGCCAAACGTTGACTCGTTCCTGCTCGATGCTTAGGCTTTGCTGCATCGCCGCTACCGAAGCGTACCTAGGCTGGGGTAGTTCAAGCAGCTGCGCGAAGGCGAGTTCATCTGCCGCCATTTGCTCGGCTGATGTAGGCGCGAACGGCGACAGTGCTTTTATGTCGTCGAGTAACGATGGACGGAAAAACACCAAGGCCAATGCCACCAGGGCGGCGACGCCAATCAGCGCCAGTGTGTGCCTTGCTGCTGCGAACGCCACTCGAAATTTTTCGAGCATGCCTTCGGTGCTGCTGATGCTATGTCGAACGAGTGGGGAGTTATTTCCCGCACCGACCAACGCTGCCAATATGCGTCGATGATTCATCAAACCTCCTGAATATCGCGGCCCTCAAAATGCCTGGCAAAACACTAGTGCTTCAACCCGGCCATGCGCTCTCCTCATTAGCAGCATGACAAGTCCACACCACAGTTTTGCCAGGCACTCTGAACTGAGGCCAATTGCAAGCGTGCTTCGTGCTTCAATTCACCGCGAAACAAAAACTCGTTTGTTTCCCGTGCACCTATGTTGCAGTGCATCGAGTCTCCCCACAAACGCCGGTGCTGCCTTACGTGTCGCTCACACTTTCGGCGAGCTGACTCGGCAATCTTTTTTCGAGGATGAAAGACTGACCCGGTCGCTGAACAATCTCTACAATTGCCTGCGGGTCCATCCTCGAGTTGACATCTGGCGGTTGGCTGGTATCGCTACCGGCCGGTCGGGAAGTCCCCGAGTCCCGCCTTCCAAAATTTTCGCGGATTGTAGGCAGGTGTTTATATCGAGTCAATACTGGAAAACTCAAGGTCTATAACCATTTGTTATGAAAATTCAGTTTCGCTGTAACAATATCCAGTAAAATCATTGAGTTGCCTTGCCTGTGAGGGTATTGGGCTACCCATTCCAAAAATATCAACAATTCATGAAATATTCCGATTTGCGGGACTTTATTGCCAAACTGAAACAATCCGGCGAGTTGTCGGAAGTGTCACTGCCGGTTTCCCCGATCCTTGAGATGACCGAGTTGTGCGACCGCACATTAAAAGCGGGTGGGCCGGCGTTGTTATTTAAAAATCCGACCGGTCATCGCATACCCGTACTTGGTAATTTATTTGGCACCCCCAAACGCGTGGCCATGGGCATGGGCGCCAATGAGGTGAGCGAGCTTCGGCGTATTGGTCATTTGCTATCGGCATTGAAAGAGCCCGAGCCACCCAAGGGACTGCGCGATGTGATGGGGCTGGGCTCTCTGGTGAAGTCTGTGTGGGATATGGCGCCAAAAGAGCTGCGCGCCGCGCCTTGTCAGGAGATCGTGTGGGAGGGCGCAGACGTCGATTTGTCGCGGCTTCCGATACAGCACTGCTGGCCGGGGGACATTGCGCCGCTGATCACTTGGGGTCTGGTCATTACCAAGGGCCCGCATAAGAAACGCCAAAACCTCGGTATATATAGACAACAAGTGCTCGGACCCAATCAACTGATCATGCGTTGGCTGGCGCATCGGGGCGGGGCACTGGATTTTCGTGAGCATTGTCTGACCCATCCGGGCAAGCCTTATCCGATTGCGGTGGCCTTGGGTGCGGACCCGGCAACGATATTGGGCGCGGTGACGCCGGTGCCGGATAGTTTGTCGGAGTATCAGTTTGCCGGGCTGCTGCGCGGCAGTCGGACAGAGCTGGTGAAGGCCATCGGTAGCGAGCTACGCGTCCCTGCCTCCGCAGAAATCGTGCTCGAGGGTCATATTTATCCGGACGAAAGCCATCCGACCGGCTACGCGCATGCGCTGGAGGGCCCATTCGGCGACCATACGGGTTATTACAATGAACAGGATTGGTTTCCGGTGTTTACTGTCGATCGCATCACCACGCGTCGCGATCCCATTTATCACTCGACTTACACCGGCAAGCCGCCTGACGAGCCGGCTATCTTGGGCGTGGCGCTGAATGAAGTGTTCGTGCCGCTCCTGCAAAAACAATTTACCGAGATTACGGATTTCTATTTGCCACCCGAAGGTTGCAGCTACCGCATGGCAGTGGTGCAAATGAAGAAATCCTACCCCGGCCACGCCAAGCGTGTGATGTTTGGTGTGTGGAGTTTCCTGCGTCAGTTCATGTATACCAAATTCATTGTGGTGGTTGATGAAGATGTAGATATTCGTGATTGGAAAGAAGTGATCTGGGCCATCACAACCCGAGTTGATCCGATACGCGACACCACCTTAGTAGATAACACACCGATCGATTACCTCGACTTTGCTTCGCCAGTCAGCGGCCTGGGTAGCAAAATGGGTATCGACGCCACCAACAAATGGCCGGGTGAGACCACGCGTGAGTGGGGCAAGACCATCACCATGGATGTTGATGTCAAACGACGCGTTGATGCGCTGTGGGAGTCATTGGGGTTTTGAGTTAGACTGCCGAGCGGCGGGCCCCTGCGCATTGCGGCGTGGTCAACCTGGTCAGGTCGGGAACGAAGCAGCCATAGCTACTTACCGCAAGTGCCGCAGACAAGGCTCGCCTCTTTCCTTCATCTTCTCTGAAATCTTATCGGTATGACCCGCGGGTAGCGCGGGTGAGGTCGGGTAAAATCTGATCTTCCACACCGTTAATCGCCACGGAATCGCAACGGACATGTCCTACCAGGTACTTGCCCGCAAATATCGCCCCAAAAACTTCGAGAGCTTGGTCGGACAAGAGCATGTCGTGCGCGCGCTTACCCATGCGCTCGAGTACAAGCGCTTGCATCATGCTTATTTGTTTACGGGCACCCGTGGCGTTGGTAAAACGACGCTATCGCGAATACTCGCCAAGGCGCTGAATTGTCAGGGTGCTGATGGCAACGGCGACATTACTGCGAAGCCTTGTGGTGAATGCGAAGCCTGCATTGCAATCGATGCGGGTCGATTTGTTGATTACATCGAGATGGATGCGGCTTCGAATCGCGGCGTCGATGAAATGGCGCAGCTCCTTGAGCAAGCCGTGTACGCACCTTCCAATGCACGCTTCAAGGTCTACATGATCGACGAAGTACACATGCTGAGCAATCATGCGTTTAACGCCATGCTCAAGACGCTGGAAGAGCCGCCGTCGCACATCAAGTTTATTCTTGCAACGACTGACCCACAAAAAATACCGGTCACGGTGCTATCGCGCTGCATGCAGTTCAATTTGAAGCAAATGCCGCCGGGGCAGATTGTTGGCCACCTTGAGAATATTCTTGGGCAAGAGCAGATCAATTTTGAAGTACCTGCCTTGCGTTTGCTGGCCCAAGGTGCGCAAGGTTCGATGCGTGATGCTTTGTCGCTGACTGATCAGGCGATTGCCTACGCCGCCGGTCAGGTCACCTTGGATGCAGTACAGGGTATGCTGGGTTCGCTGGATCAGTCGTATCTGGTGCGCATGCTGGATGCACTGGCGGCACGTGAAGCCCAAACGCTTCTAGATATTGCAGATGAAATGGCTACTCGTAGTTTGTCTTGGAGTAGTGCCTTGCAAGACCTCGGCACGCTGCTGAATCGCATCGCAATTGCGCAAGCCGTGCCGGCTGCTGTGCCGGATGATTTACCCGAGCACGACGATATCGTGCGACTGGCCCCGATATTTACACCTGAGGACGTGCAACTGTTTTACCAAATTGTGGTGCATGGGCGGCATGAATTAGGTTTGGCACCTGATGAGTACTCGGGCTTCACCATGACGCTGCTGCGCATGCTGGCATTTGCGCCCGTGGAGGCGGGCGGTATCACCACAGCACCTGGTGGTGGACGTGCTCAAGTGACGTCAGCGTCATCAGCCGC
>CAZZMV010000053.1:8044-10094 GCA_964655425.1 uncultured Bifidobacterium sp. | reverse complement strand
AGACTTGTGAGCCGCCATCGGCCTGACTCTGCGACTCGATGTACAGCATGTTCTCCGCGCCGTTCATTTCCTGCTCGATCAGGCTGGTGACGCTTTCGTCAACCGTCTGTGCAGAGGCACCTGGGTAGATGGCGTTGACAATTACGGTCGGCGGCGCGATCACCGGGTACTGCGAAATCGGCAGTTTGGGAATCGAGAGAATGCCCGCCAGCAGAATGAATAAAGCGATCACCCAGGCAAACACCGGGCGATCGATGAAAAACTTGGCCATAGCAAGGCCTCCTTATTTTTTTGTGGGCGCGGCGGCAGGTACAGATGCGGGCGCAGCGGTGGCAGGCGAGGTCGGCGTCGCCGATGCAGCTGGTGTGCCCGCACCGCTAGCCGCGTTCGGCGCACCGGTTGGGCCGGCCGGCGTCCAAGGCAGGGCTTTGACTGGTGCGCCCGGCTTCACTTTTTGAAGGCCTTCAACGATTACAACATCGCCCGACTTCAATCCGCTGCTAACGATCCAGTGGGCGCCATATGCGCCATCGGTCTTGACCGGGCGTGGTGCGACTTTGCCCTCGGCATCGACAGTCATCACCATCGACCCATCGACGGTACGCATCACAGCTTGCTGCGGCACGGTGATGGTGCCCGGGCGTACGCCTTGTTCCAACCGCACGCGAACATACATACCGGGGAGCAGGGTGCGTTGCGAGTTGGGGAATTGCGCACGCAAAATCACCGAGCTGGATTGTGGATCGACCATCGCTTCGGAGAACAATAATTGTCCAGGGTGCGGATAAGCGCGACCATCTTCAGTCACCAGCGTCAGCTTGGCCTTGACACCATTCCGGCCAGATTGCGACATGATCTCGCGTAGCCGCGTCATCTCAGCAGTCGATTGACTGAGCGTGACATAAATAGGATCGAGTTGCTGAATGATGGCCAACGGATTCGGATCATTTGCAGTGACTAACGCGCCTTCTGTAATTAAAGTGCGTCCGATACGGCCGGAGATCGGCGCCGACACTGTCGCCCACGATAAATTGAGTTTTGCAGTTTCTTGTGCGGCGCGCGCAGTATCGACCGCAGCGCGCGCTGCGCTGACCTCAGCGCTGGCCAGTTTTTGCGCGCTGTTCAGATCATCAAATTCTTGCTTGCTGACGGCATTGGATTCGACCAGATTACGGTAACGATTCAGCTTGGTGGTTGCCTGCGCAAGGTTTGCTTCAGCCCGTGCCACATTCGCCTCAGCCTGACCGACACCGGCCTTGGCACTCGCGAGTGTTGCCATGTAGGGCGCGGGATCAAGTTGATACAGCGGTTCGCCGGCGCGCACTTCGCTACCTTCATTGAAGTAGCGCCTTTGCACAATGCCGCCCACGCGCGCGCGCACCTCGGCGTTTCTCACCGCCTCGATACGGCCAGGAAGCTCGCTGACATTCGTCACTTGCTCTGGCGTCACCGTGATGACCGACACCATCGGTGGTGGCGGTGCTGCGTTGGCTGCTGCTTTAGGGTCTTCTTTTTTGCCACACCCGCCCAGTGACAAAACAAAAAAAGAAAGCAGTAGCGTGCGTGTTGTATTGGTTGTATTCATGATTAATCGCACCCATTAAAAAAACGGACTGCGGTGCGTCTAAAAAATCTGCACTGCAAGTCGAACTACCGTCAACGACGCATCAGCGTCGTGCGTTCAGCGCATCTCGAGCAATGCGTTGATTTCTGCCAGATCAGCCTCGGACAATGCACCGGAAGCTGCTTTCAATTTCAAACCGGCGACTAGCGTGTCGTAGCGCGCTTTTGCCAGATCACGTCGGGTCGAATACAACTGCTGCTGTGCATTCAATACATCGATGTTGATCCGCACACCCACTTCGTAACCCAGCTTGTTGGCATCCAAGGCCAGCAAGCTGGAGCGCTCCGCCGCTTCCAGTGCACGCACTTGGGACAAACCACTTTGCACGCCGAGATAGGCACTTCGAGCACCTTGCGCGGCATTGCGGCGTGCGGTATCCAAATCTGCACGGGCTTTTTCTTCAAGCGCGATGGCTTGTGTCACCTG
>CAZZMV010000053.1:0-7944 GCA_964655425.1 uncultured Bifidobacterium sp. | reverse complement strand
GACGCCGACCCCGACATCATCGCCACCGAAAGGATTGCACTTAGTTTTTTCATGCGCATGCAACTTCCTCGGTAGGATCAGCGGGTAAAGTACAAAGACGAATGATCATGGGTATCGAGCGCTTGCAAAACAAATCAAAATCGGAACGTTGAGGGGCGCTCGACATTGCGTAGCGGTGGGATGTTGGTCTCGAACAGCTTGCGGGTATCCCATGCGTCTTCAGCGGTTCGCGTGATCAGACATGCTGACATCACAGGTGCTTCCCCGATCACGGCAATAATTCGTCCACCGATTCTTACCTGAGTCAACATGGCATCTGGCAGCACGGGCACTGAACCCGACAACAACATCACGTCGTATGGCACAGAGTACGCGCCATGGCCTGGCCAGCCGCGCGCGCCGTCGCCCAATTCAACGCTGACATTGTCGATGCCATAAGCACGCAAGTTGCGTTCAGCCAGTGCTTTCAATTCGGATTCGATCTCGACGGTCACGACATGTCGTGCATGGCGCGCGAGCAGTGCTGCCATGTAGCCTGAGCCAGCACCAATTTCAACCACCAGCTCATCATCTTGCAGCGCGGCTTCTTGCAACAAGCGCGCTTCAAGCTTGGGTGACAACATGTTCTGGCCGCACGGCAGCGGAATTTCAGTATCAACAAATGCCAGACTTTGATAAGCCGACGGTACGAACGCTTCACGTCGTACATCGACCAAGGTTTGCAGTACGGTTTGATCCAGCACGTCCCAAGTGCGGATCTGCTGTTCAATCATGTTGTGGCGGGCTTGTTCGAGTTTCATGGCGAGATTCACTGAGCAAAAAAGGTAATGGATTTTATCAAACCGGTTCATCGTTTTTGGCTGCAGTGCCGGTCATCGGCGCGCTGCCACTACTGGTCGATACGGTTGTGGTCGAGCCAAAGCGGCGTCGCAACCACATAGAAAAATCATCAAGCCAGGTGTAAATGACGGGTACCACGACCAGCGTCAGAATTGATGAGGTGATAATCCCGCCGATTACTGCTTGACCCATCGGTGCGCGCTGCTCAGAGCCTTCGGCCAAGCCGAGCGCGAGTGGCACCATGCCGAATACCATCGCCAGCGTCGTCATCAAGATCGGCCGCAGTCGTACTCGCGCTGCTTCCAGCAAAGCGGCTCCGCGCTCCATACCCAAGCTGCGCGCATGGTTGGCGAAATCCACCAGCAGAATCGCATTTTTTGTTACCAAGCCCATCAGCATGACAAACCCGATAATTGAAAACAAATTCAGCGTTGAGCGGAAAAACATCAGCGACAAGAACACGCCGATCAAGGTGAGTGGTAGCGCCGACATAATCGCCACCGGGTGCAAGAAGCTACCGAACTGCGATGCAAGAATCATGTAAATGAAAATAATCGCCAGCAGCAGCGCTTGCAATGCATAACCAAATGATTCCGCCATGTTCTTGGCTGCACCTCCGACTTGAAACCGATAGCCCGGCGAGAACTGCATCTGCTCCAGCGTTTTTTTGATTTCTGCATTGACTTGGCCGGCCGAGCGCCCGACGACATTGGCGGATAGTTCAACCTCTCGGTTCAGATCGCGTCGATTGATCTGATTCGCGCCAGTCGCCGGCGAGATATCCGCCACCTGCCGTAGCGGCACCATTTTTGGTGAGCCATCGGCGTTCATTTGTGTACTGGCCAACATCAGCCGAGATAGATCTGCGATGTTGGTGCGATCACTCGGTTGCAAGCGCACGTAGACGTCATAGCTCTCGTCATTTGGCGCGCGCCAGCTGGTCGTGATTTCACCACCCAGCAGCGGACGCAGTGTGCCGCCGATTTGTGCCACGCCGACGCCGAGCTCAGCGGCTAATTCACGCCGCGGTTCAACCCAGATTGTGGGCTTGCTTGGTTTCAGGCTGGTTTCAAGATCGACCACACCAGGAATGGCGCGAATACGCGCAGTTGCTTCTTCCGATAACTTGCCGAGTTGTTTCAGGTCTGGGCCGAGCAGCGACAGCCGAATCTGTTTATTGTCACCACCGACACCATCCAACGCGCCGACATGGGTCACTGTGATACCTGGTATGCCCGCAAGCTTGTCGCGCAGGGGTTGGTTCAATTGCTTGGTGCTGCGCTTGCGTTCTGCGCGCGGCACCAGCCGCGCATATACCGTTGCGTAGTTCTTGCCCTGCGCAGTGCCCGTATTAATGGTGGTGTAGAGATCGCGCACTTCAGGTAATTCGCGTAATGCAGCTTCGACCTGATGCGCTTTGCTTTCAGTGAATTCCAGTGATGATCCAACCGGCGTATAAAAGATCACGCCGGTTTCAGAGTAATCGGCTTGCGGTACAAATTCAGTACCGATCAAGCCGGCTGCGGGAATCAGAAAGCCACCGAAGAAAGTGGCTACCGCGAGCATCAAGGTTGCAATTCGGTGTTTCAGAGACCACCGCAATGCATGCTGATATTGATCCGAAAACCAATGTACCAAGCGCTCAAACTGATGCAGTACTCGCCCAATCGTATTTGCATACCAACCGCGTTTGGCGTGCTCGCCCCGCGCCTCGGGGTCATGCCACACCGATGACAGCATCGGGTCCAAAGTGAATGACACAAACATCGAGATCAGCACGGCTGCCGCCACCGTAATACCGAACTGATGAAAGAAGCGACCGATGATGCCGCCCATGAAACCCACTGGCAAGAACACCGCAACAATCGACAGCGTCGTTGCCAGTACCGCCAGCCCGATTTCTGCTGTGCCGTCGAGTGACGCCTCACGCGCATTCTTGTAGCGACCATTCACGCGCATACCTGCGTGACGCACGATGTTCTCTCGCACCACAATCGCGTCATCGATCAACAGGCCCACGCACAGCGACAGTGCCATCAGCGTAATCATGTTGATGGTGAAACCAAACCAATCCATGAACAGAAACGTGCCAATCAGCGATACCGGCAGGGTTAGTCCGGTAATCACAGTCGAGCGCCACGAGTTCAGGAACAAGAAAACAATCAGAATAGTGAGTAGCGCACCCTCGATCAGCGTGCGTCGGACATTTTCAACGCCGACTCGAATCTGGCGCGATCCGTCTTTCACCATCTCGAGCTTCATCCCCGGATGTACCTGATCTAGCGTATCCTGCAACTCGGCCATGGATTTTTTCAGAGCATCAACCACCTCGATCGTGTTCTGGCCCTGTGCTTTCAGAATGTCCAACGCCAAAATACGCTGGCCGTTGTAACGCGCAAGATTTTCCTGCTCGTGCTGACTATCTACGACGGTAGCCACTTGTTCCAATAGCACCGATTGCCCGCCACGACGCGCCACCACGATGCGATTGAAATCCTCGGGGCGCTTGATACGGCCTTGCACCTGTACCATTTGCTCATTGACGCTGGTACGCACTGAACCCGCGGGCAACTCCTGATTCTCGCTGCGTACGGCCTGCATCACATGGTCAACACTGATGCCGAGTGCCTCCATCGCCGCAGGCTTGAGGTAAATTTGAATCTCGCGCTTGACGCCGCCCACCAGCGTTACCGAGCCAACGCCGCGCACATTCTCCAGACGCTTTTTCACCAACTCGTCGGCGACACTGGTCAGCTCGCGCATGCTGTAGTTGCCCTTGCCGGCGGCATTGCTCACTGCGAGTGAAAATATGGGTCGATCAGCCGGGTCGTAGCGCGTGACGCGTGGTTCTTTTACTTCTTTTCTGAAAGCCGCTTTGATCACCGCAACTTTTTCGCGCACATCTTGTGCGGCCTGCGCCGGATCGACCGTGAGCTTGAACTCGATGATGACCACCGACAGGCCTTCATACGAGCGTGAGGTCAGCGCATTGATGCCATTGATGGTGTTAACCGCTTCTTCGACTTTGCGAGTGACATCCGACTCAACCGTTTCCGGCGCTGCGCCGGGATACTCGGTTTGCACCACCACCACCGGGAAGGTGACATCCGGAAATTGATCTACTCGCAGCCGCTGGTAAGAGAACAGACCGAGCACCACAAACGCCAGCATCATCATGGTGGCGAGAACCGGGTTGCCGATACTGATTCTGGTAAACCACATGATGCGTGCGTGCCCTTCGCTTAGCGATTCGGTGATGCTTTGATACGCACGGCTGTACCCGGTACCAGGTTGCCCATATCAGTGCGAATGACTTGTGCGCCGAACGCCAGACCACTGGTAATCTCAGTACGCGGCTCATCACCCACCAAGCCGCTGTTGCCTAGCGTGACCGGTAGGCGTTCGATTTTGTTGTTGACGACAGCGAACACGAATTTGCCATCATTAACCGTGCGCACCGCGCTCTGCGGCAATGTCAAGACACCCGATTGATTACGCAACAGCAGCCGTCCGTCGGCAAACATACCGACCCTTAGCAGGTTTTGCGGGTTGGCGACTTGTATGTAGACGGGTATCGAGCGCGAGCCGGTTTGCGTCGAGGGGTTGATCCGCACCACCTTGCCCTCGAATGATTGCGGTAATCCCTCAATACGCAAGGCAACTGTCTGTCCGATCGCCACCTGCGTAATCTCGCTGCTGGGCACGGCGGCTTCCAGTTCCAGCTTTTGCAAATTGACGATCTCGATCAAACGACTATCGACAGCAACCTTCTCGCCCGGTTGTACATGACGCACCGAGACCAGTCCGGAGATGGGTGCATGGCTGATGGTGTCGTTAAGTGATTTCTGCACAATATCCAGCGCACCCTGAGCCGCATCGACACTGGCTTTGGCCGCCACATACTGGCTCGCTGAATTGTCAAACGCATTCTTCGAGATGAAGCCTTTCTCGACCAGCGCCAGATTGTTGTCGCGCGTCTTGGTCGCAATCTCGAACTGCGCACGCGCGTTATTCAGGTTGCCGCGCGCTTGCGCGACGCGCGCGTCATATTCAGTGGTATCCATTTTCACGACCACCTGGCCGGCTTTCACCGCCTCACCCTCGCGCACCATCACCGCGCGTACTTCGGCAGATACCTTGGCTTTGACGGTTACTTGGTCAACCGCGCGCAGCGTGCCGGTCAATAGCATCACTTGCTTCAAATCGGCCGGCTCTGCAGTCACGATCTCGCTGGCTAAAAACTCAAGCGTGGCAGGTGCACTGGTTTTTGCAGCCACAGGCACAGCTTGCGGGCTGCTGGATTCTTTGCCTTTGAACCAGACGCGAGCACCGAACGCCGCCGCGATCAGCAGCGCAATAACGAGAAGGATGGTGCGTCTACGCATGGCAGTCGGAATTTCCAAGTGAGCTACTGCCCGGCGTTTCAAAACCACGCGTCAGTAAATCGACCAGACAGTCGAGGAAAGCATCGGGATCAATCGGATCCAGGTGACAGGCATGCAGCGAGTGCCGCCACATGGTGAGCATCAACATCGGCGCGATGATGACGCGGGTAGCAATCGTGGTATCCACCGGCCGAAACTCGCCAAGTGCAATACCCCGTTCGATGATGCGCGTAAGCAGTGCGCCGCCGCGTGACACCACTTCCTCATGGTAGAAACGCGCCACGTCCGGAAAATTGCCAGACTCGGCCATCATCAGCTTCGAAATACCCGAGAGTTTGGTGGCGCCAATGCGTTGCCACCAGCCATCAATACACAGGCGCAGCAGGTCGCTGCTGTGTCCCTCGAAGTCGTTGATCAATGCTTCCGCATCGGCGAGTGGCGGCACCATATTGGCCCTCACTACGGCTTTGAAAAGCTCTTCCTTGTTCTCGAAGTAGAGATACAGCGTGCCCTTTGAGACGCCTGCGCGCGCGGCTACTTCATCCAAGCGCGTAGCGGCGTAGCCGCGCTCGACAAATAAGTCCAAGGCTGCATCCAGCAGCTCCTGCGGTCGGGCGTCTTTGCGACGTTCCCAGCGTGGCTTGGCGGGCGCTTCAAACAGGGTGGGCATGGTGGCTTGGCGGGTTACTAACCGGGGGGTCAGCAATATAGGCCGCGCGGTGAAATAACGTCAAGCAATTCAAGCCAGATCGCTTGGTATGAGCCCAAAAACTGCAGGAACCCGGCTCGAATGCGGGGTTACGAAATTCGTCGGTGCGCTGATGTTGTCAGATTGAGCATAGTCGGCGTCATTTTCTTCCCAACTGACCCCGGGTGAGCCCCCACCGCTTATCGCTGATGCAGGGTCGTTCCAGATTTTGAAAGGGTAATCATGAGCAAACCGAACTTCCCGCCGGGACGTCAATCTTCACGCACTGATTTGAATGCGGGTAGCGAAGGTGTTAGCGCAGAAGACGCTTCAGCTGACAGCGAGTCGAGTTCGTCGTCGCAGGAAAAACAGCCGGGTAAACCCAAGTTGGATCAGCCGGCAAGGCGTCGCGCCGGGACATGGGTCGCTGCGACCGCCAGTTCAAACGCAGCATCGCCTCGCGCTGGCGCGAATACGCCAAGCACCGATATGACAACGGCCCGCGAAAAATCCAGCGAGCCAAAGGTCAGGCAGCGTGTTGCAGTACCGCCGTTGCCTACGATACCGACCACAGTGATACCGAGTACCTCGAACCCCAGTACATCCACAACCAGCACATCCACACCGAGCAGTGCCAAGCCCGCGACCTATCTCAAAAGCAAGGTACCGGGGGAGCAAATTCCGGACGACCTCACGAGTACGTTGCGCGCCTGCTATCAAGGTATGAAATCTGTCCCCGACCCGACTAACCCGGCGAAAACTATTCAAGTGCCCGTGTTTAATATCCCACCCAAGCAAATTGCCAGCCTGATGGTTGGGATGGAGTGCAACTTTGGCGCCAAAGCGCCCTCAGGGGATGACTTGACTAAACCACTGAGAGACCGGTTTGCGATTGTCGGCTTCCAGGTCAACAGTGCATTGATACTTAAAGAGATCAATGTTATTGAGCAAATCTTGGTGCCATTCACGGAGCGGGTGTTCAACACGCCTGAAGCCGAGCAAGCACGTATCGAGGTGCGCGACCGATTCAATGCGTTTGTTAGCGGCCCACACAAAAATTTGCTCAAGACCGAGGAAGGTAGAAATGCGAAACAAGGCACACTGCAAAATCTGGTGTTCAGAAAGGAATTCAGCACAGTAATTCAGCCGCTGGAGAATTTTGTCTTTGGTGCAGGCCGTAGTCTCGAATCGTCCCAAGTTGCGACCGATTTCAAGGTCTTTTTGAAGGAAATCGTGAGCTGCTATATCGATTGGTCCAAGCAACAAAATATCCCACCAGACCAGCTCACCAATATGATGAAGAGCGCCTTGGTAGGTGTGCTGTTCATTCGAGGGCTGCTACCGGTTTGGAATGCGAAATTTGAGCAAGAAATGCAAACCGAGCAGCACAACGGTAGCGAGTGGGTGAAATGGAAAGCCAAGCTGACGGCGCAACTTGCCCACTACACCTCGTTTTTATCTGACGATTTCGTGCTCGATGTGATTGGCTCTGTAGATAACAAGCCAAAACAATTCGAGCAATACTTCAAGCCGCTGATGAAGGCAGCCGCATTGCTTCACAAAGAAGCAACCATGGCTAACCAGAAGCAGGAAAAAGGTAAACGTTTGCTCAACCGGGGTGCAACGATTTCAAGTGGCGCTGCCAGCGGCTCTCAAAAAAAACCGAATCTTGGTAATCTGATTCAGGGTTTAATCTCGCCACGTAAAAAAGAAACGGCGAGTACGGCACCGACGCCAGTCTCCCCACGCGGCGCCGGCACGGCCGAGGGTGTGCAATCCTCCGATGGGTTGCTGTTGAAGAAAACTGAGACACGAACGACTAAAGTCATACGCGGCTACAAACGCGAGCTGAATAACTATCTAAAAACGATTCAGTTGCCTGCTTACGATCCGGGCTACCTAAGGCACATGAATGAAGCGATCGCCAAGCGGGCAAATTATGAAGTTTTTGAACTAGCCCCTGCCGCATTCTGCCTGCAGCAATTGAAGCGGTATCTTGATTCTCTCAATGCGACTGGCGCAACAGTACCG
>CAZZMV010000052.1:0-10219 GCA_964655425.1 uncultured Bifidobacterium sp. | reverse complement strand
GATGCGCCATGGCGGCCGTGCACCATATGCTGCAAGGTACCGTTTTTCAAGCTGACCTTGATCATCTTGCGGCGTGCTTCTTCCATCGCCTTTTGCACAGCGACGGGCACTTCCTTGGATTTACCTTTGCCCATGCCGATTCGGCGATCACCATCACCCGCTACAGCCAGTGCGGCGAAACCCATGATGCGACCGCCCTTCACTACCTTGGTGACGCGGTTAACCGCAATCATCTTCTCGCGCATGCCGTCGTCCGGCTTGTCGCTCTGCATTTTTTGCTGCATTTTTGCCATAGTCAGTATTCCTTAGAACTTCAGACCAGCTTCGCGAGCTGCGTCAGCAACTGCTTTGACACGGCCGTGGTAGCGAAAACCAGCACGATCAAATGCAACCGTATCGATACCCGCCTTGAGCGCTTTTTCTGCCACACGCTTGCCAACCATGGCTGCAGCAGATGCGTTACCGCCCTTGCCGGATTGGCCGGCTAGTGCGGCGCGGACTTCAGCCTCGGCGGTCGATGCTGATGCCAACACCTTGGCGTCTGGCGCGTAAATCGTGGCGTAAATGTGCAGGTTGGTACGATGCACCGACAGCCGATTGACTTTCAGCTCCGCGATCTTGGCACGCGTCTGACGTGCTCTGCGCAGGCGGGATGCTTTCTTGTCCATGTTCAGCCCTTACTTCTTCTTGGTTTCTTTGATCACGACGACCTCATCCGCATAGCGAACGCCTTTACCCTTGTAAGGCTCGGGACTGCGGTAGGCACGTACTTCGGCGGCAACCTGGCCCACCTTTTGACGGTCGATACCTTTGATCAGGATTTCAGTTTGCGATGGCGTTTCGCATTTCACACCCGCCGGCATTTGATGCACGATGGGATGCGAAAAACCCAGCGATAAATTCAGCTTGTCGCCCTGCGCCTGCGCGCGATAACCCACGCCGACCAGTGACAGCTTTTTTTCAAAGCCTTGCGACACGCCGACAACCATGTTGTTCACCAAGGCACGCACGGTACCGGACATCGCAACTGCCTCGCGCGACTCGTCCGCTGGTGCAAAAGTAAGCGTGTTGTTTTCGTTCTTGATGATGACTTGGCCCGTCAACGGCAGTGATAGCGTGCCCTGTGGGCCTTTGACCGAAATTTTTTCGGCGCTGATCGTCACTTCAATACCCGCTGCCAGAGAAATCGGCATTTTGGCTACTCGAGACATCGTCCTTCTCCCCTATCAAGCGACGTAGCAAAGAATCTCGCCACCGGTACCGGTAGCGCGCGCCTTGCGATCGGTCATGACGCCTTTGGGAGTCGACACGATGGTCACACCCAAGCCATTCATGACTGTCGGGATATCGGACTTGCCCTTGTAAACACGCAAACCAGGGCGTGACACACGCTCGATGCGCTCGATGACAGGGCGGCCGGCGTAGTATTTCAATTCGATCGACAGCGTGGATTTGCCCGCATCTTCAGCGACAGCGTAGTTCTCGATGTAGCCCTCGTCCTTCAGCACACGGGCGATCGCCACTTTCAGCTTTGACGAAGGCATCGCAACCGTGGTTTTGTTGACGCCCTGCGCATTGCGGATGCGGGTCAGCATATCGGCGATAGGATCGCTCATACTCATAGATCGTTCTCCTATTACCAGCTAGCTTTGGTCATGCCCGGGATTTCGCCACGCATGGCGATTTCGCGGAGCTTGGTGCGACCAAGACCGAATTTGCGGAAAGTGCCGCGTGGACGACCAGTCAACGCGCAGCGATTGCGCTGTCGACTTGGCGCCGAGTTGCGCGGCAAGGACTGCAACTTCAGACGAGCTTCGTAACGCTCTTCGTCCGATTTCGATGCATCCTCGATGATGGCCTTCAGCTCGGCACGCTTGGCGGCATATTTCTTCACCAGCGCAGCGCGCTTCTGTTCACGGTTAATCAGTGCCAGTTTTGCCATGGCAGCCTCAGTTTCTGAACGGGAATTTAAAAGCGGCGAGAAGCGCTTTGGCTTCTTCGTCGGTCTTGGCGGTGGTGGTAATGCTGATGTTCATACCACGCAGCGCATCAATCTTGTCGTACTCGATCTCAGGGAAAATGATTTGCTCTTTCACCCCGATGTTGTAGTTGCCGCGACCGTCAAACGCTTTGCCGGACACACCACGAAAATCGCGAACGCGGGGAAATGCAATCGTGACCAGGCGATCAAGAAATTCATACATGCGTGCACCGCGCAGCGTGACCATGCAGCCGATCGGGTAACCCTCTCGGATCTTGAATCCGGCAATCGCTTTACGCGCCTTGGTAATCACCGGCTTTTGGCCGGCGATTTTGGTCATGTCGCCGACTGCATGCTCAATGATTTTTTTGTCGGCCACAGCCTCACCCAGACCCATGTTAAGGGTGATCTTCGTCAGGCGCGGCACCTGCATGCGCGACTTGTAACCGAACTTCGCAGTTAAGGCTGCAACGATTTCTTTTTCGTAGGTTTGTTGGAGACGCGCCATGATTACACCTTCACCGCTTCGCCCGTCGATTTGTAAACGCGAACACGCTTACCATCGACCAGCTTGACGCCGACGCGATCCGCTTTGCCGGTCGCCGCGTTAAACAATGCAACATTTGAGACATGGATAGGCATCAGCTTGTCGACAATGCCACCAGTTACGCCAGTCATCGGATTCGGCTTGACCGCTTTTTTCGCGATATTGACGCCATCAACCACAATATGCTGAGCATCGACGCGCTGCTGAACCACACCACGCTTGCCCTTGTCTTTTCCGGTCAGGACGATCACCTCGTCACCTTTTCGAATTTTTTCCATGGCGACCCCTTACAGAACTTCCGGTGCGAGCGACACGATTTTCATGAAGCGTTCGCTGCGTAACTCACGCGTCACTGGCCCGAAGATACGGGTACCGATCGGCTCAAGCTTGGCGTTTAACAGCACGGCTGCGTTGCCGTCAAATCGAATCAGCGAACCATCCTGGCGACGAACACCTTTGGCGGTTCTCACCACCACGGCGTTATAGATTTCACCTTTTTTCACACGACCACGCGGCGCGGCACGCTTCACAGTGACTTTGATCAGGTCACCAATGCCCGCATAGCGTCGCTTGGACCCACCCATCACTTTGATACACAAAACTTCTTGCGCACCCGTGTTGTCGGCTACTTCGAGCCGGCTCTCAGTTTGAATCATGATTTCTCTTTCCCAACTTAATCCGCGTCTAGCGCACAGCGCGCGTGACTACGGTCAGTCTTGGTCCCGCCGAGATCTCCGCTGCTGCGAGGACTTCGATTGGGTTGACAAAATGCTTACATCAAATCGACCAACGTTACTGCGTTGCTGTTCGCCATCATGCGGCCCTGGCGAACCCCCGCAAAGTTTGCGGGAAAGCCCGTCATTATGCCCGAGGACAAGGGATCAGCGCAAGCCTTATACAGTTTGCGCTGTTTGCACTACTCGGGTCACCGTCCAGGCTTTAGTCTTGGAAATCGGCCGGCCCTCCTGGATTTCTACGGTATCGCCCGTCTTGGCGACATTGCCCTCGTCATGCGCGTGATACTTGTTGGAGCGCACGATAATCTTGCCGTACAGCGGGTGGCGAACACGACGCTCGATCATGACCGTGACCGTCTTGTCCATCTTGTCCGATACGACGGTACCGACCAATGTCCGCTTGAGCGATTTTTTTTCTGCAGTCGCGTTCATTTAGGCGTCCTTCTGATTGAGCACGGTCTTGACGCGCGCGATGTCCCGACGCACTTTTTTCAGCTGTGCCGTATTGCTCAGCTGCTGCGTCGCGATTTGCATGCGCAAACCAAATTGGGCCTTCAACAGCTCATTCAGCTCTTTTTTAAGCGCTGGCTGATCTTTGCCACGGAGTTCAGATGCTTTCATGTCTTGCTCCCTTATTGCCCAACTTGGCGCACGACAAAGGTGGTTTGTAACGGCAGCTTGGCGGCCGCCAAACGAAACGCCTCACGCGCCAGTTCTTCACCGACACCATCCATTTCGTAAAGCACCTTGCCCGGCCGAATCTCGGCAACGTAGTACTCGGGACTACCTTTGCCGTTACCCATACGGACTTCAGCCGGCTTTTGCGAAATCGGCTTGTCCGGGAAAATTCGAATCCAAATACGACCACCCCGTTTGATGTGACGGGTCATCGCACGACGTGCCGACTCAATCTGGCGCGCTGTCAGGCGACCACGGCCAACAGCCTTCAGGCCGAATTCACCAAATGAGACAGAGGTACCGGTCTCGTGCGAGATGCCGCGGTTACGGCCCTTTTGTTCTTTGCGATATTTTCTGCGTGCTGGTTGCAGCATGTTTATTCTCCTGCCTTGTCTGCGGGTGCAGCGGCTGGCTCAGCCTTTTTCGCACGAACCCGCTTGGCAACAGGTACAGCAGCAGGAGCTGCCTCACCTGCCGGTTTGCGTGCAGTGCGCGCTGCGGGCTTGCCGTCATCGCGACGCGGTGCGCGACGCTTGCGCTCTTCATCCGCCGGTGCTTCGATGGTCGGGGTCTCACCGCTGGCCAAACGATCGCCTTTGTAGACCCAAACCTTGATACCGATGATGCCGTATGTCGTTTCAGCCTCGCCGAAGCCGTAATCGATGTCAGCGCGCAGCGTGTGCAGCGGTACACGCCCTTCGCGATACCACTCGGTACGTGCAATCTCGATACCATTCAAACGACCAGACGACATGATCTTGATGCCCTGCGCGCCGAGACGCATCGCATTTTGCATTGCGCGTTTCATTGCGCGGCGGAACATGATGCGCTTCTCTAACTGCTGTGCGATCGAATCAGCAATCAGCTGTGCATCGGTTTCCGGCTTGCGAATTTCTTCGATGTTGACGTGCACTGGCACGCCCATCATCTTGGCCAGCGAGGACTTCAAGACTTCAATATCCTCGCCTTTCTTACCAATGACCACACCGGGGCGCGAGCTGAAAATCGTGATACGCGCGTTCTTTGCAGGACGCTCAATCAGCACACGGCCGACCGATGCGTTTTTCAGTTTCTTGCGCAGATAAGCGCGAACCTTCAAGTCCTCGCCCAACATGTGGGCAAAATTACTGTTACCCGCATACCAGCGCGAGCCCCAGTTACGTGTGACGGCCAGACGAAAGCCAGTCGGATGAATTTTCTGTCCCATCGTGACTCCCTCAGTTACCGACGGTCACATAGATGTGACATGTTTGCTTGGAGATACGATCACCACGGCCTTTTGCTCGGGCGGTGAAACGTTTCAGCACCGCACCTTTTTCGACAAAGATAGTTTTCACTTTCAATTCGTCGATATCGGCGCCGTCATTGTGTTCGGCGTTTGCGATTGCGGACTCGAGCACTTTCTTGATAATGAAAGCACCTTTTTTCGGGCTGAAGCTCAGAATGTTCAGCGCCTGATCGACCTGTTTTCCGCGGATCAGGTCAGCGACCAATCGACCTTTTTGGGCCGACAAGCGCGCGCTGCGGAGGCTGGCTTTGGTTTCCATATCAGGACCTTATTTTTTCGCTTTCTTGTCGGCGGCATGACCCTTGAACGTGCGGGTCAGAGCAAATTCGCCGAGTTTGTGACCGACCATGTTCTCGGATACATACACCGGCACATGCTGCTTGCCGTTGTGCACCGCGATCGTCAGGCCGATGAAGTCCGGCATGATGGTCGAGCGGCGCGACCATGTCTTGATCGGCTTTTTGTCGCGAGTCGCTTGCGCGGTCTCGACTTTTTTGAGCAAATGGGCATCGCAGAACGGCCCTTTTTTCAATGAACGTGCCATCTGTTACCCCTTATTTCTTGCCGCGACGCGAGACAATCATCGACGTCGTGCGCTTGTTGCGACGCGTCTTCTTGCCCTTCGTCTGCTGGCCCCACGGCGATACCGGATGCTGACCGGCAGCGGTTCTACCTTCGCCACCACCATGCGGGTGATCAATCGGGTTCATGGCGACACCGCGCACCGTCGGACGAATACCGCGCCAGCGGGTTGCGCCCGCTTTGCCGATCTTGCGCAAGTTGTGCTCGCCGTTACCCACCTCACCGATCGTAGCGCGACACTCAACATGAATGCGACGAACCTCACCCGAGCGCAAGCGCACCTGCGCGTAAATACCTTCACGCGCCATCAACACCACAGCAGCCCCTGCAGTGCGGGCAATTTGCGCGCCTTTACCCGGTAACATTTCAACGCAATGCATGGTGGTACCGACTGGAATATTGCGAATCGGCAGACAGTTGCCCGCTTTGATTGGCGCTTCCGAACCACTCATCAACTGATCGCCAACGGACACGCCTTTCGGCGCGATGATGTAGCGGCGTTCGCCATCGGCATAGCACAACAGTGCAATGTTGGCGCTGCGGTTCGGGTCATATTCCAAACGCTCAACCTTGGCCGAAATACCATCCTTGTTGCGACGAAAATCCACAACGCGATAGTGATGCTTATGGCCGCCACCCAGATGCCGCGTGGTGATATGGCCGTTATTGTTGCGGCCTGCAGATTTTGATTTCTTTTCGACCAAGGCCGCGAACGGACGACCTTTATGCAGATCGGGATTCACCACCTTCACCATGCCGCGACGGCCTGGCGAGGTTGGCTTTAACTTGACGAGTGCCATTTACTTAGCCTCCTCGGTGAAGTTGATTTCCTGACCTGGTTTCAGCGAGACAAAGGCGCGACGCGTATGGTTGCGACGGCCGATGAATCGACCAGTGCGCTTCACTTTGCCAGCACGGTTTGCCACTTGCACTGAATCCACTTCGACCTTGAACAGCATTTCAACAGCTGCCTTGATCTCTGGCTTGGTTGCGTCTTGCGTGACGAGGAAAACCACTTGTTCGTTTTTCTCGGCAACGAAAGTTGCTTTCTCGGAGATCACCGGTGCAAGGAGCACCTTCATCAGGCGCTCTTCGTTATGTTTGATTACGGCGCTCATGCCAGCATCTCCTCAATCTTGGCCAGCGCCGGCTTGGTGATCAGCACTTTTTTGTAGAACACCAGCGAAAGCGGATCGGCATGACGTGGCTCGCACACCAGCACGTTCGGCAAGTTGCGCGAAGCCAGCAGCAGGTTTTCATCCAGATGGTCAGTAATGACCAGCACGGAATCTAAGCCCATGCCCTTCAGTTTTTGCGCGAGCAGCTTTGTTTTAGGCGCTTCGAGGGACAACTCTTCGATGACCGACAGCCTGTCGTCGCGGGCAAGCTGCGACAAGATTGAGCACAGGCCGGCGCGGTACATTTTCTTGTTGACCTTGTGAGAGAAATTCTCATCCGGTGTGTTCGGGAATGTACGACCACCGCCACGCCAGATCGGCGATGAGGACATACCAGCGCGTGCGCGGCCGGTACCTTTTTGGCGCCAAGGCTTTTTGGTGGTGTGCGCAACTTCTTCGCGATCTTTCTGTTTGCGGTTGCCGCTGCGCGCGTTGGCCTGGTAAGCCACAACGATTTGATGAATCAACGCCTCGTTATAGTCGCGACCGAAGATCGTATCGGGCGCAGCCACATTAGACGCCGCTTGGCCTTGTGCATTCAGGAGCTTGAGTTCCATGTCTTAGGCTCCCTTCGCGACTTTGGCTTTGACAGCCGGGAACACCACGACATCACCGTTTCTGGCGCCCGGCACAGCCCCCTTAATGAGGATCAGTTGGCGCTCGGCGTCGACACGAGCCACTTCGAGGTTTTGAACAGTGCGAGTAACGTCACCCATGTGACCCGTCATGCGCTTACCAGGAAATACGCGACCTGGATCCTGCGCCATACCGATTGAGCCCGGCACATTGTGCGAACGCGAGTTACCGTGGCTGGCGCGTCCGGACGCGAAGTTGTAGCGCTTGATGGTGCCGGCGTAACCCTTACCGATGGTTACGCCCTGCACGTCAACCTTTTGGCCAGCCTCGAACAAGCTCACAGCGATCTGATCGCCCGGCTTGAACTCGGCAGCTTTGGCCGCATCGACTCGGAATTCTTTGAGGACAGTACCTGCCTCGACACCGGCTTTGGCCAAATGGCCAGCAGCGGATTTATTGACGCGAGAGGGGCGACGCTTACCGAAGGTGACCTGAATGGCTGCATAGCCATCGGTTTCCGGCGTTTTAATCTGCGTCACGCGGTTGTCGGACACGTCAACCACGGTAACTGGGATGGAATCCCCGTCATCCGTAAAGATGCGCATCATGCCAACCTTGCGACCGAGAAGGCCCAGGCTCATTGTTTTCTCCATTCCCACCTTCGATTGGGCGGGGCTGTGTTTAGAAATTCAGTTGATCAGAAGCGCATGCGCTCGACCAAGCCGAAAATTATAACGCGAGGCACTGATTCCGACAAGCCCGTCGAAATCGACCCCAAGATTAATGCCTGTTTGTTACTACTGCAGCTTGATCTCGACATCGACGCCAGCCGGAAGATCCAGCTTCATCAGCGCGTCGACCGTCTTGTCGGTGGGGTCAACGATATCCATCAAACGCTGATGGGTACGAATCTCAAACTGGTCGCGCGAACTCTTGTTCACGTGCGGCGAACGCAGCACATCCCAACGCTGAATACGGGTTGGCAGCGGCACCGGCCCCTTCACAACAGCACCGGTACGCTTCGCGGTATCGACAATCTCGAGCGCCGACTGATCAATCAATCGATAGTCAAACGCTTTCAGTCGAATACGAATCTTCTGCTTTTCCATGTTGCTTCCTTAAAAGAGCGAGCCGCGAGCGAGGTGTGCCCGCGGCATAAGTTCAGTGACCTGACGAACCAGGCCGTCAATTACTCGATAATTTTGGCGACGACGCCGGCGCCAACCGTACGACCACCCTCGCGGATCGCAAAGCGCAAGCCCTCTTCCATCGCAATCGGGTTGATCAGCTTGACCGTGATCGACACGTTATCCCCAGGCATCACCATCTCCTTGCCTTCCGGCAGCTCAATCGCACCCGTCACATCCGTCGTACGGAAGTAAAACTGCGGACGGTAGTTGTTGAAGAACGGCGTATGACGACCACCCTCTTCCTTCGACAACACATAAATTTCGCCCGTGAAGTGCTTGTGCGGCTTGATCGAACCCGGCTTGGCCAGCACCTGACCACGCTCAACGTCCTCACGCTTGGTACCACGCAGCAGCACGCCCACGTTGTCGCCCGCCTGACCCTGGTCCAGCAGCTTGCGGAACATCTCCACACCCGTACACGTCGTCTTCTGCGTATCGCGGATACCCACAATCTCGATTTCCTCGCCGACCTTGATGATGCCGCGCTCCACACGACCGGTCACCACAGTACCGCGGCCCGAGATCGAGAACACGTCTTCCACCGGCATCAGGAACGCGCCGTCAATCGCGCGCTCTGGCGTCGGAATGTAGCTATCCAATGCCTCGGCCAGCTTCATGATCGCGCCTTCGCCCAAGTCACCCTTGTCGCCTTCCAAGGCCAGCTTGGCCGAGCCACGGATGATCGGCAAATCGTCGCCCGGGAACTCGTACTTGGACAAGAGTTCGCGCACTTCCATCTCAACCAGTTCCAGCAACTCAGCGTCATCGACCATGTCGCACTTGTTCAGGAACACGATGATGTACGGCACACCCACCTGACGCGCCAACAAAATATGCTCGCGCGTTTGCGGCATCGGGCCGTCGGCGGCTGAGCACACCAAAATCGCGCCATCCATTTGCGCTGCACCCGTGATCATGTTCTTCACATAATCCGCATGGCCCGGGCAGTCCACGTGCGCGTAGTGACGGTTCTGCGTCTCGTACTCGACGTGCGCCGTGTTAATCGTAATGCCACGTGCCTTCTCTTCCGGCGCCGCATCAATCTCGTCGTACTTCTTCGCCTCGCCACCAAACTTCGACGACAGCACCGTCGCTATCGCCGCCGTCAAAGTCGTCTTGCCATGATCAACGTGACCAATCGTCCCCACATTCACGTGCGGCTTCGTCCGCTCAAACTTGCCTTTTGCCATCATGTACTCCTAACGAATTGATGAGAATGATCAGGCACGCGCCCGACTGTACTGACAAACGAACACTGGTGCCCTTGACGTGGATTGAACACGTGGCCTCTCCCTTACCAAGGGAGTGCTCTACCACTGAGCTACAAGGGCGCTACTGCAAGCCGCCCGTGCACTTCACAACGAGCAAGCAAATTTCTGGAGCGGGTGAAGGGAATCGAACCCTCGTCTTAAGCTTGGAAGGCTTCAGCTCTACCATTGAGCTACACCCGCAAGGGCGACCA
>CAZZMV010000051.1:5621-10271 GCA_964655425.1 uncultured Bifidobacterium sp. | reverse complement strand
TAGTGCTCGGACTCGATGCAAATCGGTGACAGCATGCGTTCAAGTTCCAGGCTGACGCCGGTATCAGGCAGTCTGCTATCTGCAGCGCGTGTGGTGTCTGAAAGCATCTCGAAATATGCATCGTCGGGCGCACCCTGGCACAGCAAGCTGGCAAATTGCGCTTTGGCGCGCACAACTTTCGGCCATGGCGTATCCAAGGCGCCATTCGACAAGCCATAAATACCGGGTGAGATGGCTTGCGATTCACCCTCACCGCCATTCGATACCCAGTACATCGCGCTGTCGTCACCAACGATTAAATTAAAGCCGTTATATGCCGAGCCGACAGCACGTACTTGTTCGACATAATCTTGCGCGGCAATATCCTGACTCAAAAAATTTGCCACTAACTCACCGCGCGAGCTTTTTTCGCGAGCAGGTTCGTAGCCGTTACGAATATTGGTCAGTGCTGCGAAGCGGCCTTGCCGATTTATTCCCAGCCACGTACCGCCACCCTCCAGATCGCGGCCAGCGAACACATTCGGCTGGTCTTGCCACCAATTAGCCGATTGCGCAGGGCGAGAAAAAAACTCATCGCGGTTCGCCGCCAGCACCAGCGGGCATTGCGGTATCAGCTTCCAGGCAAAGACAATCAGGCACATTCGTACAGATCCACAAAAATTTCGATGTGACGACCACCTTCAATCGGTAGCCTCGCATCAATCGCCGCTTGCTCCAACGCACCAAGAAAATCCTCAGGTACCGAGGGGTAAATCTCCAGCCAGGTTTGAGCGCCGTCTTTTTCTTCGGGGCGACGTTTCAGCATTGTTTCAACACCGTGCACGTCACTTAGTCTTTTCTGCATCTCGCGCACATGCGGCAACATCAACGCTGCAAGATCACTTCGCACCCGATAGTAGACATAGATATCACTCATGCTGCATCGTTCAGTGCATAAGGAAGGTCGCCGAAATCCAGCGTCGGCCCATTGATCGAGCGTAAATGCACTCGGCTGGATCGGGCGTCCAGTTTCATCTCGACCAGGCATGCCACGCGACCATCCGGGCCTAACTCTGCGTTCACCAACATGCCGCAGGGCTGCTCGGGATCATCTACTGAAAAAACCTCCGCGCCGGCGCGGGCGGTAAGGTCATCTGTAAAGGCCAGTAAGGTGCGACGTTTCGTTTTGCCGAGGTACTGGCTACGCGCGACGACTTCTTGACCGGGGTAGCAGCCTTTTTTGAAATTGACACCACCCACCAATTCAAAATTGATCATCTGCGGTACAAATTGCTCGCGAGTGGCTTCTACAACGTGCGGCAATCCAGCGATGATCTCGCTCCAGCGCCAGATGGATGATGGCGCGACCGGTCGAGTTGTTACCCACTCGGCCCATTGCCGTTGCACGTGTTCGGATGGACCGACACACAGCCAACGTTGGAGCTTGACCGCATCTGGCAGGCGCACGAGCACGCCTCGCTCATCCGTGGTGCCATGCCAAACAGGCGGTGCATCATTGACTGGCAAGCTGGCGGCGCCGATCATCAACTTCGCTTCAGTAACGTCTTTCAGCGTGACTTTCGAACGCAGCACGAACATCTGCAAACGTTTCATAAAACCGGACAGCAACTCGTGCGGCAGAGCGAGAAAAAAACGGTCGCCATGACGCCAGACCATCAGAGTCGCGATCAGGCGACCCTTGGCAGAGCAGTAACCGGCCAGCTCGATGCGGCCTTGCGCCAGGCTGAGTATGTCGTTAGTAAGTTGGTTATGCAGAAAAACAGCGGCATCATCGCCACTGGCTTCAATTACACCGAGGTGATCGAGCGCAGACACAAAACCTGTGCTGATGTCGGTGAAAGCCCCTTCGGGTGCCGACATGAATTCGGGGAAATTCGATTTCGCGACTATCATTGGGGGCGAATTATAGAGGCGCGCCCAAAAACGCGTTGGCCGGTCCGAGGATAGCCATGGCAGTTATCAAAAAACTCGTCGCGCTGCTGGTGCTGCTAGTGCTAGCGGTTGCCGCTTTCTTTATCTATTGGGCGCGTGAGCCCTTGATGCCACCGGATTCTGCGGCAATTGAGTTCAATATTGCGCAGGGCAGCAGTATTCGTGCTGCGATGCGACAAGTGCAGCAGGCCGGAGTGCCGGCATCGCCTGTTCTGATGGAGATTCTGGCGCGCGGCTCGGGTACGCGTAGCCTGAAAGCTGGCAGCTACCGGGTAGAAGGTGGTACCTCACCACTGTCGTTGCTAGATACGCTGGCGCGCGGTAACACCATCAAGGAGTCGCTGACGATTATCGAGGGTTGGAATTTTGCGCAGATGCGCGCCGAGATCGGTCGTAACAAATATCTGCGTCAGGATAGCGCCGAGATGGATAACTCAACGCTGATGCAGAAAGTCGCGCCAGGCTACAACTTCCCGGAAGGTTTGTTTTACCCCGACACCTATTTCTTTGATCGCGGTAGCAGTGATTTGCTGGTGATGCAGCAAGCGCACCAACGCATGCTGAAGATGCTGAACGAGGCTTGGGCTAAACGCGCACCCCAATTGCCATTCAAGGAACCTTACGAAGCTTTGATCATGGCCTCGATTGTCGAGAAAGAAACCGGTACCGCTGCAGATCGCGACAAGGTGGCCGCCGTTTTTGTGAACCGATTAAAGCGCGGCATGTTGCTGCAAACCGATCCCACCGTGATTTACGGTATCGGCCCGAGTTTTGATGGCAACCTGCGCAAGATTGATTTGCAAACCGATACGCCCTACAACACCTATATGCGCCCGGGCTTGCCACCGACACCGATTGCCTTGCCCGGACGCGCGGCATTAAACGCAGCACTTAACCCGGCTACGACCGAGGCGCTGTATTTTGTTGCGCGTGGTGACGGTAGCAGCGAATTCTCGAACAACCTCGACGACCATAATCGCGCGGTCAACAAATATCAGCGCGGGCAATAAGCCCGGCTTCACCATGGCAACCGGAAAATTCATCACCTTTGAAGGTGTCGATGGCGCGGGTAAATCGACTCATATTGCTGCGTTTGCCGACGCGCTGCGCAGACTCGGCAAAAACGTTATAAGCACGCGCGAACCAGGCGGTACTGCCTTGGGTGAGAAGCTACGTGAGTTACTACTGCATGAACCCATGCATCTGGAAACCGAAGCCTTGCTGATGTTCGCGGCAAGGCGTGAGCATCTCGCTCAAGTGATTGTTCCGTCGCTGGCGCGGGGTGATTGGGTCATTTCTGATCGTTTTACCGACGCGACATTTGCCTATCAGGGTGGTGGTCGCGGACTTTCAATCGACAAACTCACGCAGCTCGAGCAATGGGTGCACGGCGATATGCAACCTGACCTGACCTTGCTATTCGATGTGCCACTGGAGGTGGCACGTGAGCGTTTGCAAAAAACTCGCGATCTCGACAAATTCGAGCAAGAGCAGGAAGATTTCTTCGTGCGCGTGCGGCAAGTCTACTTGCAGCGTGCCGCTCAATTTTCAAAGCGAATTCGCGTCATTGATTCGACTAAGCCTATCGATGAGATCAGCCGCGAAATACAGAAAATCGCGGCGCAAATGAGTAGTCTGTAAGCTGCACACTGGCTGTTTACCAGCGAGCTATGAATAAGTAAAAACGAAGCGATAACAAAGCCAAGACCAATCAATGAGCAACGCAATTTATCCATGGCAGCAGCGTGACTGGGGGCGGCTGCAGCAAATGCGCGAACGATTGCCGCATGCGATTCTGTTTCATGGTGAAGCCGGCATCGGCAAACTGGCGCTGGCCGAGCATCTAGCGGCCTCGCTACTGTGTGAAAACATCAGCCTTGATGGCCATGCCTGTGGTCGCTGCGACTCCTGCGGATGGTTCGTGCAGTACGGACATCCAGACTACCGTCGGGTACGACCTGATGCTTTGGAGACCGAGGAGATTGACGATGGCGCAGAGCAAGAGGAAAGCACAGGCAAAAAAACCAGCAAAACCCCTTCGAAAGAAATTCGTACTGAGCAGGTGAGGGCGCTGGCGACTTTCATGAATGTCTCGACCCATCGCGCCGGTTTGCGCGTGGTGCTGTTGTACCCGGCCGAGGCACTCAACACCACGGCGGCTAACACCCTGCTCAAAACGCTCGAAGAGCCACCGCCGAATACCTTGTTCTTGTTAATTACGCACCGTATCGACAGATTATTGCCGACGATTTTGTCGCGCTGCCACCGCTTTGCCTTGTCACCACCGGATGCCACCGCTGCCAGTACTTGGCTGGCCGAGCAAGACGTACTAAACGCTGATCGCTGGCTGGCCGAGTATGGCGGTGCGCCCCTGTTGGCACTGGCTGCAGCGCAAGGCGCCGCAATGCCGGAGAAAGATGATTGGCTAAGCCAACTGGCAAAACCTGAATCCCTCAACCCGGTCGTGATTGCAGAGCGCCTGCAAAAAGCATCTTTGTCCGAACTGGTCGCGTGGCAGCAACGCTGGTTGCATGATTTACTGTCATTGAAGCTGGGTGCTCGGGTACGCTACTTCCCGCATCAGCAACAGGCGCTGACGCAGCTGGCAGCACGCGTGAGCGCAGATCGTTTGCAGCAAGCCGTGCGTGATGCTGCCAAACGTCGCTCGGTTTCGGACCATCCGCTTTCCGCGCGCTTATTCATCGAGCAAATGCTGCT
>CAZZMV010000051.1:0-5521 GCA_964655425.1 uncultured Bifidobacterium sp. | reverse complement strand
GGGTATCGGCGTACAGTTTCCTGAGGATGAGAGCGGTGTGCGCGTCAAACGCAGAATTGAAGAACTGCTGGGCACGGCACTGGGCGCATCGCGTCCGACCCATACGATCTGAACTACAATGGCGCGTTTTTCAGAGACGCGCTGTTCATGTTCATCGACTCTCATTGCCATCTTGATTTTCCGGAACTGGTAGATCGCTTGCCCGAGGTCTTGCAAAAGATGCAGGACAATCAAGTTAGCCACGCACTGTGTGTGTCAGTCACGCTGCCGGAATTTCCCAAGGTGTTGGCACTGGCCGAAACTCACGAGAACTTATATGCGTCGGTCGGTGTACACCCAGATTACGAAGACACCGAGGAGCCCACCATCGATCAGCTGGTCGAGCTCGCCGCGCACCCACGTATTGTGGCCATCGGCGAGACTGGCCTCGACTACTACCGTTTAAATGGTGACCTGGCGTGGCAGCGTGAGCGCTTCCGTGTGCACTTGCGGGCCTCTCGAGCTGCCAAAAAACCGCTCATCATTCATACCCGTTCAGCGTCAGAAGACACGCTGCGTATCATGCAAGAGGAGGGCGCGGATACTGCGTCCGGTGGTATGGGTGGTGTGATGCATTGTTTTACTGAGACCTTGCAAGTTGCTGAAGCGGCGATTGCGATGGGTTTTTATATTTCTTTTTCGGGCATCGTCACCTTCAAAAATGCCAAAGCGCTGCAGGAAGTCGCACGCGCGGTACCGCTCGAGCGCATGCTGATAGAAACCGACTCGCCCTACTTGGCCCCGGTGCCGAAGCGCGGCAAGACCAATGAGCCGGGCTTTGTGCGTCATGTTGCCGAGTACCTGGCTGACTTGAAAGGCGTGCCGCTCGCCACGCTTGCGGCTACCACCACCAATAACTTTCGTACACTATTTCAGATTCATTGAACATGACGGAGTCGCTGCAGAATCCTGGCCGACGTCAATTGCTCGCGGCGATTGTTCTGGCCGATGCAGATTCCGTATTTGAGCGGCTACTTAAACCCAAGCCGGATTCATACCGCGAATGGTTCGAGGCGGTGCGCATCGACGACGTAAGACGCGTGCAGTCACTGCTGGCGCGAGGCTTTGATCCGAACTCCGTTGAGCCGGAACGTTTTGATACAGCCCTGATTTTGTCGGTTCGACTTAAATCATCCAAAGTATTTTCTGCATTGCTGCAAGCACCAGATGTCAATTTGAATGCGCGCTCGCTGAATGGTGACACGGCATTGATGATTGCCGCCTACCTGCCCGATATTCCGCGCGCGCTGGCTCTGATTACCAAAGGTGTCGAGATCAATCGCCCGGGATGGACTGCCTTGCATTATGCGGCGGCCTCCGGCAGCCTGCCGATTATTCAGCGGCTGCTCGATGAGTCGGCATTTATCGACGCCGAGTCACCGAATAAAACGACGCCACTCATGATGGCAGCGCGTGGCGGGCACGGCGCTGTCATTAAGCTTTTATTGGAAGAGGGCGCTGACCCCAAGCTAAAAAATGAAGCTGACATGACGGCCGCTGATTTTGCACGCGCGCAGGGCTTTAAAGAATTAGCACGTTTTTTGGATGACAAAGCTCAGCCTTGATCGAATTCTGCAGTCGCAGGGTTTCGGTACGCGCAACGCGTGTCGGCAGCTGATACGGTCGGGCGAAGTCAGCATCTATGGCGAAGTTGTGGATGATGAGCGCACTGAATTTGAAACTGATGGCCTTCAATTCAGTTTGTTCGATGAGCTTTGGCAGTATCGCCAGTTTGTCTACATTGCGCTGAACAAACCGAGTGGTATTGAATGCTCGCGCCGGCCCAGTCATCACCCCAGCGTGATGACCTTACTGCCCGAGATTTTTCGCGAGCGCGGGGTGCAGTCTATTGGTCGGCTGGACCATGACACCACAGGTTTGCTGCTGCTGACGGATGACGGTGCATTCAATCACCGCATGTCATCGCCCAAGCATCATGTGCCGAAGCGTTATCTGGCCACCACTGCAGCGCCGATTACAGCTGAATTCCTCGAAGCGCTACATAACGGGGTTCAACTGCACGATGAGCCCGCGCCAATCGCTGCCTTGGAATGTGTACAGGTCGCGGAGCAGCAGCTTGAGATCGTACTCGCGCAGGGTAAATACCATCAAGTCAAGCGCATGCTGGCAGCGGCCGGTAATCATTGCGCCGCACTACAGCGGATTTCGGTGGGTGAACTAGGCTTGCAAGCGCTGGGCTTGGCAGAAGGCGAGTGGTGTTATCTGGAAGAGAGTCAGCTCGCTTTGCTGAAGTAACTAGTCACCTAATGTGAGATGTGGTAGCAGGGTTTGTATTGCGTACCCGGCAGCTTCATGCGCGACTGTTCGACAAACGCGCTCAGCAAGCGATCCATCTGCAGCATGATCTCAGCATCGCCATGCAGCTCAAACAGACCGTGACGCTCGATTTCTTGTATGCCTTGCAGCTTTACATTGCCAGCCACGACCCCTGAAAACGCACGCCGCAACTGGGCCGCCAGCTGATGGGCTTCCTGATGTCGATGTAAATTAAGTCCTCGCATCGCGGCATGGGTCGGTACAAACGGTCGCTGAAACTCGCCGTCGATTTTCAGCCGCCAGTTGAAGTAGTAAGCGTCACTATGCTGCTTGCGGTACTCGCGTACCTCGCGCGTACCCTCCCTGCATAAACGCGCTACGTGCTCGGGGTCGTCAATCACCACCTTGTATAGCGATTGGGCTTTTGGGCCCAGGGTGGCACCGATGAACTCGTCAATCTGATGAAAATACCCTGCTGCCTCTGACGGACCGGTAAATATCAGCGGGAAGGGCAGGGCATGATTGTCCGGGTGCAGCAAAATACCGAGCAAATATAAAATTTCTTCCGCAGTGCCCACGCCACCGGGAAATACCACGATCACGTGCCCAGCTCGCACAAAGGCTTCCAGACGCTTTTCAATATCCGGCAGTATCACCAGATTATTCACAATCGGATTAGGTGATTCAGCGGCGATGATGCCAGGCTCGGTGAAGCCGAGATAGCGGCCGTTCACGATACGTTGCTTGGCATGGCCAATCGCCGCGCCTTTCATCGGTCCTTTCATCGCGCCCGGGCCGCATCCGGTGCAGATATCGAGATCACGCAAGCCCATCTGGTACCCGACGCGCTTGGTGTATTCGTACTCGTTACGCGAAATCGAATGTCCGCCCCAGCACACGACTAAATTCGGCGCCAGCGTCGTTTGCAACACGTTCGCGTTGCGCAGAATATGAAACACCAAATCGGTTAGCGCGACCGTGTCATGCTCGCCGCGCTGATGCTGCAACTCCAACTCGGTGCTGGTGAATAAAATATCTCTCAATGCAGCAAACAGATGCTCGCGCATACCGAGAATCATGCGGCCATCCACAAATGCACTGGCCGGGGCGTTGCTGAGTTCCAGCTTGATTCCGCGCTCACGGTGCACGATACGGATATCAAAGTCCGGATACGCTTCCATCAATGCCTTGCCATCGTCCATGTAATCCGCCGAGGCCAGCACCGCCAGCGCGCAATTTCGAAAAAGCTGGTGCAGACCGGTTTGGCTGTTATCGAGTAGTTTGGCTATCTCCTGCCGCGACAGCACCTCGAGATGCCCTTCGGGCGCGACCACACCATCGGTGACGGGATACTTCATGGGATTTTTGCTGGGTTGAGCAATGTCTGATCTTAACAGCCACGCACTCTGCTGCAATCTGACACTCTGGGTACAATAGCGGGATCCCGGATTAAAGGTTTATTTATGTCAGCGAATGAAGTTGTGCTGCGCACCTTGGCGCGCATTATTCCCGCCATGAACACGTCTGATGGCGCCGGCGTTCGGCTACGCCGAAGCTTAGGCAGCGGAAAAGATGTTCGGCTCGATCCTTTTTTGATGCTGGATGAGTTTTCATCGGATAACCCGGGCGATTACATCGCCGGCTTTCCGGCACATCCCCATCGAGGTTTTGAAACCGTCACGTATATTCTCGACGGCCATATGCGGCATGAAGACCATATGGGTAACCAAGGTGATCTGCAAAGCGGCGGTGTGCAATGGATGACCGCCGGCCGCGGCATTATTCACTCGGAGATGCCGCAGCAACTGGAAGGTCGCATGCGTGGCTTTCAGCTGTGGATTAATTTGCCCGCCAAAGAAAAAATGAAACCGGCGGGCTATCGCGACATATCGCCCGAAGAGATTCCGGTACACGTACTGGCTGGCGGTGGCCAGGTGAAGGTGATTGCAGGTACGCTCGACACCGAAGACACCAAGATTACCGGCCCGATTACTGGTTTATCGACCGACCCGATGTACATCGATGTGCAGCTGCCGCCCGGTGCAAGTTTCTCGCTGCGGATTGCGCGTGGTTTGAACGCCATGGCGTATGTATTCGAAGGCCAGCTGAGGCTGGCCGGTGCCGATACCTTGCTCGCAACACACAGTGCGGCGGTACTGAATGACGGTGATGTTGCTGCATTTACCGCTGCCGAGCAGGGAGCACGTTTTTTAGTGTTGGCCGGTCGCCCCATCAACGAGCCCATCGCGCAATACGGTCCGTTCGTGATGAACACTATGGCCGAGATCGAGCAAGCGGTGAGGGATTATCAAAGCGGTCGACTTACTGCCTGACGTGCGTTGGCCGACGAGTCTAGCGCTGCTCTGACTGCGCCCACGATGCCCATGGCAGATTGATCGAAGTTGTACGGCTCGACCATCATGCGCGAACGCTGCCCAAAGGCCTCGCGCAGGGTATCGTTCGACAGCAAGGTGGCAGCGCAGTCGGCCCACTGATCCAAATCGAGCTCTCGTACAAAACCGTTTTGCCGATCCACCACTAATTCATCTGCGGCACCGGCATGTGGACTGATGATCACGGGCAGACCCGCTGCACAGGCTTCATTGGCCACCACGCCCCACACGTCGGCTTCGGTGGGAAACAGAAAAATCTTTGCCGAACAGTACAGGGCCGGTAACTCAGCCTGTTTTGCAAAGCCGTGAAACGCGACCTCGACCTTGCTGTCATGCGCACGCGCTCTTAGGCGCAATGATTTTTCCAAGCTACCCGAACCGACGATTAGAACGCGTATCTTGCGCATGAGCAGGGACGCGCAACGAGCTGCTACCTCAATCGCGAATTCAGGACGCTTACCGGTTTCTAGCCTGCCGCAGAAAATGAAATCGAATTCGGGCGATGGTTTCTCTTCAGCTGCACTACGAAAGCTGTCATTGTCGATACACAGGCAAGAGCGGTAGCAGGCCGACCGCGGCACGTTGTAGTGCTTGTACAGCGCAAAGCCGCCATTACTTGCAGCGATCACGCTGCGCGCGCGGCGATAAGTCCAGCGCCGCAAGGCGACATGTACTCGGCTCAGGCCACGTTCCGACTGCAAGGTGCCGTCGGTCATCGGGACGTACGTGCGGCGAAATAACGTGCACCAACTCATGGCGTAAAGATGCGTGGGATTAAAGCCATTGCCAATGACCGCATCGGGCGAGAAGCG
>CAZZMV010000050.1:8876-10477 GCA_964655425.1 uncultured Bifidobacterium sp. | reverse complement strand
CGCTTGCTGGAGCGTCGCCTGCTGCTGCAGCAGTATCAGATTATGTTCAGCAGTTTTACCAAACCCATAGCCGGGGTCGATACAGATACGCTGCATCGCAATGCCTGCAGCCTCGGCTGCGTCCGCTCGGTCAATCAAAAAATCACGTACCTCGATCAACACATCATCGTAATACGGTGATACCTGCATGCTTTGCGGATCACCCTGCATGTGCATGATACAGATCGCGCATTGCGAATCACTGACCGCCGCCAAGCTGTCGGGATCACGAAAGCCGCTGATGTCGTTGATCATGTCAGCACCAGCATTCAGTACTTCGCGCATCACTACCGCACGCCGCGTATCAACAGACAAGGGCTTGCCGCAGTCGCGCAGTGCATCCAAAACCGGTAGCACACGGCTCAGCTCTTCCTCTACTAGCAAGGGCGGCGCACCGGGCCGCGTAGATTCACCGCCAATATCAATAATGTCCGCGCCATCGGCGAGCATTTGGCGGGCGTGCGCGATGGCACCATCATGCGCCTCGAACAAGCCACCGTCGGAAAATGAATCCGGCGTCACGTTCAACACACCCATGACCAACGGTCGCGCTGATTGCCCAACGCTAAGTCGATAGCGGCCGCATTGCAAATCAACGCTGGATGATCGGGTCATACGGAGTGGTCGCCTCACAAGCAAACGGGGTGAGGATTACTCCCCACCCCGCGCACCGCAAGCGTGGATCGGGATCAGGCCGGCGCAGCCGCGGGTTCGACACCGCCGTCCGATGGGCCATCACTTGGACGCGACGGCGGCGTTAGTTTGGGTGGCCGTGGCTCACGACCCGCCATGATGTCACTCACCTGATCCGCGTCGATGGTTTCCCACTCGAGCAAGGCTTTCGCCATCGCCTCTACCTTGTCGCGATTGGTCTCCAGCAGATGACGCGATAGTTCGTACTGCTGATCGAGAATCTTGCGAATCTCGGCATCTACTTTTTGCTGGGTTGCCTCGGACACGGTCTTGGCTGACATGCGGCCAAAGTAAGAATCCTGATCCGAGTCTTCATACACCATGGTGCCAAGTTCTTCAGACATACCGAAGCGAGTCACCATTGCGCGCGCCATCTTGGTGGCGCGATCAAAGTCGTTGGAGGCCCCTGTCGACATCTGATTCATGAAAATCTCTTCAGCGATACGGCCACCAAACAAGATCGCAATATCTTCCAGCATCTTGTCTTTGTACATGTTGACACGGTCATGCTCGGGCAACTGCCACGTCAACCCAAGTGCCATACCGCGCGGCATGATGGTGACCTTGTGTACTGGATCTGCCTTCGGCAATAGCTTGGCAACGACAGCGTGACCAGACTCATGGAACGCCGTGTTACGACGCTCTTCTTCGCGCATGACTGCCGACTTGCGCTCCGGACCCATCACGATCTTGTCTTTCGCGTCTTCAAAGTCTTGCATTTCGACCAAACGCTTGTTGCGACGCGCAGCGAACAGCGCAGCCTCATTCACCAGGTTGGCCAGATCAGCACCGGAGAACCCTGGCGATCCGCGTGCCAAAACATCCGCACGCACATCGGGTGCAATCGGCACCTTGCGCATATGCACATT
>CAZZMV010000050.1:0-8776 GCA_964655425.1 uncultured Bifidobacterium sp. | reverse complement strand
GCATCAATCTCGTCGATGAAGATGATGCAAGGCGAGTGCTTTTTGGCATTCTCGAACATGTCGCGCACGCGAGACGCGCCGACACCGACAAACATTTCAACAAAGTCGGAGCCTGAAATCGTGAAGAACGGCACTTTCGCTTCACCAGCGATCGCACGCGCCAACAAAGTTTTACCAGTACCCGGCGGGCCGACCATCAACACGCCACGCGGAATGCGACCGCCCAGCTTTTGAAACTTGGTGGGGTCACGCAAGAAGTCAACTAACTCGCCCACTTCTTCTTTCGCCTCATCACAACCCGCCACATCGGCGAAGGTGACTGCGTTCTGGCTTTCATCGAGCATGCGCGCTTTCGATTTACCGAACGAGAACGCGCCACCTTTGCCACCACCCTGCATCTGGCGCATGAAGAAAATCCAGACGCCGATCAGCAGCAGCATCGGGAACCAGGAAATGAATACTTGAGAAAGGAACGACGGCGGCTCGGGCTGCTTGACGTCGAACTTGACGCCGTTGTTCACCAAATCACCAATCAGGCCACGATCGAGGTTGGTGGTGGTGGCCTTGATTTTTTTGCCATCGTTGGTGATTGCGATAATGGTGCGATCTTCGATGGTCGCCTCGCGAATACGCTGCGCTTTCACCTCATCGAGAAAATCAGAGTAAGCAATCGGCGTCGCGCCACCTGCGATGCCGCGCTCGTCAAACTGCTTAAAGACGGTAAACAGCACCAAGGCAATGACGACCCAGATGGCAGCTTTAGAAAACATGTTGTTCACGCGGAGGGCTCCTGGAAAGCGGCCGAAGGATTCGGCTTGACACGAACGGTGATTCTACTCTCAAGACTTGGGCCTTGCTACCAGCCAAATGGGGCTAAGCCCCTGATTTTTCAAGGCGGTTGACCCGACCGCGATCGGGGCTAGGGCTTGAGACCCCGACCCAATAGGAATACCTCGGAGGACCTGTCCCGACTGGCCTTGGGCTTCTTGGGAGTCACGACGCGAAATACTTGTCGAAATCGCTCGAAAATCGTCTGATAGCCACTGCCATTGAAGCATTTGACGAGCAGGCACCCCGAAGGTTTCAGGTGCTCGCAGGCGAAATCAATAGCCAGTTCGACAATATCCTCAATGCGAGCGGCATCGGCAACGGCAATGCCAGACAAGTTGGGTGCCATATCCGACAGCACCAGATCGAGCTTTTGGCCCGCCAGCAACTGCGCGAGCTGGTCGGCCACTGCCTGCTCGCGGAAGTCGCCCATGATGAACTGCACATCAGCCACCGGTTCCATCGGCAGCATATCGAGCCCGATAATCATCCCGTGGATACCGCCGCCCTCCTTGCCGGCCAGCTTGCGTCGTACGTACTGCAGCCAACTGCCCGGCGCACAGCCTAGGTCGACAATATTCTGGCCGGGCTTGATCAGCTTCTCGTCCTCGTCGATCTCTTTCAACTTGTACGCAGCCCGCGCACGATAGCCCTCTTTCTGGGCAAGCTTCACGTACGGATCATTGAGATGATCATGCAACCACTGCTTGTTGACTCGGCTCTTGGCCATGAAGGCTGGCTTTCAAAAAATAGATTCAGGCGCGCCGCCAATGGCGTTGCTGCGTGCATGCGGAAGCAGCATAGAATATGCTGTTTTCAAGGATGCACATGCTCAAGCTCACGCCCGCAGAACGCAGCACATTACGCTCTCAAGCGCACGGCCTCAGCCCCGTCGTCATGATTGGCGACGCTGGCCTGACGCCCGCCGTAGTAAAGGAAACCGACACCGCCCTTAAAGCACACGGCCTGATCAAGGTGCGCGTGTTTGGCGATGATCGCGAAGCACGGGTGTCTTATTACGAGACCTTGTGCGAACAACTTGGTGCCGCGCCCATACAGCACATCGGCAAGCTACTGGTGTTGTATCGACCGCCGCTGGAAAAGACCAAGGAGCCGAAACCAACGCGTGGCAAGGGCCCACGCGAAGTCACTATCGTCACCACACATCCGACCAAGCGACCCACCGTGAAGAAAGTGGTGCTGAAGGGGAACGAGCGTCTGACTGCGGGTGGCAATGTGCGCAAAGCGAAGACGCGACAAAAAAGCCTGAAGAAAAACGCACTGGGACGATGAGCTGCGCCTGAGTGCGATACCTCAGATGTACTGCACCTCAAGAATTTCGTATTCGCGAGTGCCACCCGGCGTTTGAACCTCGACTGTATCGCCTGCATACTTGCCAATCAAAGCACGCGCAATCGGTGAGCTGATCGATACTTTTTTCAGTTTGATGTCTGCCTCATCGTCACCGACGATTTTGTAAGTCACCTTGTCGCCCGACTCCAGATCTTCCAGGGTCACTGTCGAGGCGAACACCACCCGACCATCACCGTCAATCAGTGTGGGATCAATAATTTGTGCCGCCGACAGCTTGCCCTCCAACTCGGCAATGCGTCCTTCAATAAAGCTCTGACGCTCTTTGGCGGCGTCGTATTCCGCATTTTCAGACAAGTCGCCCTGGGCGCGCGCATCAGAGATCGCGGCAATTACTGCAGGCCGCTCTTTGGTCTTCAGGCGATGCAGTTCGTCTTTCAACATCTCCGCGCCTTCTTTGGTCAAGGGGATGGTATTCATGGTGTTTTCTCAGGAGTTAAAAAAGAACAGAGGCTGCGGGTGCCGCAGCCTCTGCTGAATTCTTGACAATTATAGGACGAGTTTCGGCGCTACGTTATTGCTCCCGATGATCAGGCAGACAACGAGGCGTGCATGCCCTGAAGGTCATACACATGCAACTCATTCAGGTGCGCCATGCCCGCCACTGCAGCTTCAGCGCCAGCAATCGTAGTGTAGGTGGTGACGCGCGCACCCAATGCCGAAGTACGAATCGTGCGCGAGTCATTGATAGCGTTACGCTTTTCTTCGACCGTGTTGATCACCAGCGCGATTTCGTTATTCTTGATCATGTCAACGATGTGAGGCCGACCCTCAGCAACTTTGTTCACAGTCTGCACTGTGATGCCGGCTGCGGCGATCGCTGCGGCCGTGCCCTTGGTCGCAACAATCGTAAAGCCGATATCCACCAAAGATCGCGCTATCTCAACCGCGCGCGGCTTGTCACTGTTTTTGACCGACAGAAAAACCTTGCCAGCCGTCGGCAGTCGTACACCCGCACCGAGCTGAGATTTGACAAAGGCTTCGCCAAATGTTTTACCCACGCCCATCACCTCGCCGGTCGACTTCATCTCCGGTCCAAGAATAGTGTCGACTCCCGGGAACTTCACAAACGGGAATACAGCTTCCTTAACGCTGAAATAATCGGGCGTAACTTCATCGGTAATACCCTGCGTTGCAAGTGACTTACCCACCATGCAGCGCGCTGCAATTTTTGCGAGTTGCAAGCCGGTGGCTTTTGAGACATAAGGCACAGTGCGCGAGGCACGCGGATTCACCTCGAGCACGTAAACGATGTCTTGAAGCTTGCCATCGATCTCTTGCTGCTGAATCGCGAACTGAACATTCATCAGCCCAACCACACCCAAGCCGCGCGCCATCAAGGCCGTCTGCCGTTTAAGCTCATCAATAGTCTCGGCAGATAGCGAGTACGGTGGCAACGAACACGCCGAGTCGCCCGAGTGGACACCCGCTTGTTCAATGTGTTCCATCACGCCACCGATGAAGGTACGCTCACCATCGGACAGGCAATCGACATCGACTTCAATCGCATCATTCAGAAAGCGATCGAGTAATACCGGTGAGTCATTCGATACCTTCACCGCTTCACGCATGTAGCGCTCAAGGTCGCGCTGCTCATGCACGATCTCCATCGCCCGTCCGCCCAACACATACGAAGGCCGCACCACCAGCGGATAACCAATCTCTTGCGCCAATTTAAGCGCTTCTTCTTCATTACGTGCAGTCCGGTTAGGCGGCTGCCGCAACGCCAACTCATGCAGTAGCTTCTGAAAACGCTCGCGGTCTTCAGCAGCGTCGATCATATCGGGCGAAGTACCAATAATCGGCACACCGTTCGCTTCCAGATCGAGAGCCAGCTTGAGCGGGGTTTGGCCACCGTATTGCACGATCACACCCACTGGCCGCTCTTTATCGACGATCTCGAGCACGTCCTCCAATGTAAGTGGCTCGAAATACAAACGATCCGAGGTGTCGTAATCAGTCGATACAGTCTCGGGATTACAGTTGACCATGATGGTCTCGAAACCATCTTCACGCATCGCGAAAGCAGCGTGCACGCAGCAGTAATCAAACTCGATGCCCTGCCCGATGCGGTTCGGGCCACCGCCCAAGACCATGATCTTTTGGCGATTGCTGGGATTAGATTCGCATTCCTCTTCGTAGGTGGAGTACATATAGGCAGTGCCCGTGGCAAATTCGCCAGCACAGGTATCCACGCGCTTGTAGACCGGACGCACACCATTCATGCGGCGCAGCTTTCGTACATCACGGTCTTCGATTTTAAGTAACTTGGCAATGCGGCGATCAGAAAATCCTTTACGCTTCAAAGCCAGCAGTGTGTCCTTGTCGAGTACCTGGACAGTTTGAGTCTCCAGCCATAGCTCGATATCAACAATTTCTTTGATCTGCGCAAGAAACCAAGGATCAATCTTGGTCAGCTGCTGCACCTCATCCAGCGAAAAGCCCTGCGCAAATGCATCACCGACGTACCAGATCCGCTCTGGCCCTGGCTCGCCGAGCTCTTCTTCGAGTACCTCGCGGTCTTTAGTTTTTTCATTCATGCCATCGACGCCAACCTCGAGACCGCGTAACGCTTTTTGAAACGACTCCTGAAAGGTACGGCCAATTGCCATCACCTCGCCCACCGATTTCATCTGGGTAGTGAGGTGGCTATCCGCTTGCGGAAATTTTTCGAAAGCAAACCGCGGTACCTTGGTCACGACATAATCAATCGACGGCTCGAATGATGCCGGCGTCGCACCGCCGGTGATCTCGTTGCGTAACTCGTCCAGCGTAAAACCAACAGCCAGCTTGGCCGCCACTTTCGCAATCGGAAAACCTGTCGCTTTTGATGCGAGCGCTGAGGAACGCGATACGCGCGGATTCATCTCGATCACAATCATGCGGCCATCGTTTGGGTTGACCGCAAACTGCACATTCGAGCCACCGGTATCAACGCCAATCTCGCGCAATACAGCCAACGAGGCATTACGCATGATTTGATACTCTTTATCCGTCAGCGTTTGTGCTGGCGCGACGGTAATCGAGTCGCCGGTATGCACGCCCATCGGGTCAAGGTTCTCGATCGAGCAGACGATGATGCAGTTATCGTTCTTGTCGCGAACGACTTCCATCTCGAATTCTTTCCAGCCGAGCAGCGATTCTTCAATCAGCAGCTCATTGGTTGGCGATGCTTCCAGCCCACGCTTGCAAATCGTTTCAAACTCTTCCGCGTTGTAAGCAATGCCGCCACCGGTACCACCCATGGTGAACGAGGGGCGAATAATGGTCGGGAAACCAACCTCTTTCTGCACTGCCCATGCTTCATCCATCGAGTGCGCGATGCCGGAGCGGGCCGAACCGAGACCAATTTTGGTCATGGCTTCTTTGAACTTCTGACGGTCCTCTGCTTTATCGATTGCCTCGGGCGTTGCACCGATCAGCTCGACCTTGTATTTGTCGAGTACGCCGTGACGCCACAAATCCAGCGCGCAATTCAGCGCGGTTTGGCCACCCATGGTTGGCAAAATCGCATCTGGTTTTTCTTTGTCGATGATGCGCTCGACCACTTGCCAGGTGATGGGCTCGATGTAGGTGACATCGGCCATCTCGGGGTCGGTCATGATGGTGGCCGGATTGCTGTTGACCAGAATGACTTTGTAGCCTTCTTCGCGCAAGGCCTTGCAAGCCTGTGCGCCGGAATAATCGAATTCACAGGCCTGACCAATGATAATCGGGCCAGCACCGATGATGAGAATGCTTTTGATATCGGTACGCTTAGCCATTTTTGTGTTTCTCCATCATCGCCACGAAGCGGTCGAACAAGGGGGCGATGTCATGCGGACCGGGTGATGCCTCGGGGTGTCCCTGAAAGCAGAATGCAGGACGATCGGTACGCTCAAATCCTTGCAGCGATCCGTCAAACAGCGAGATATGCGTCACGCGGCAATTGGAAGGCAGCGTATCGGGATCGACTGCAAACCCATGATTCTGCGAGGTGATCATCACTTGTTTGGTATCGAGATCCTGTACCGGGTGATTGGCACCGTGATGACCGAATTTCATTTTCAGGGTCTTGGCGCCACTGGCCAGTGCCATGATTTGATGACCGAGGCAAATACCGAAAGTGGGCAGCCCCGCTTCGATCAGTTCGCGTGATGCCGCAATCGCGTAGTCGCAAGGCTGGGGATCACCGGGGCCGTTCGACAGAAAAATACCATCGGGCTTGTGCGCCAGTGCATCGGCTGCCGTTGATTGCGCTGGCAGAATGGTGACCTTGCAGCCACGTGAGGCCAGCATGCGCAGGATGTTGTACTTCACGCCGTAATCAAAGGCGACGACATGGAATTTGGGCTGGTCGAGCGTGCCATAACCCTGTCCGAGTTGCCATTCGGTCTGCGTCCACGCGTACGACTTGGTGGTGGAGACGACTTTGGCCAGATCCATACCGGACAGACCGGGGAAACCGCGCGCATGATCAAGTGCCGCATTGGCAGATGCCTTGGGGCCAGCCATGATGGCACCGCTCTGAGCGCCCTTTTCCCGCAATATCCGCGTGAGCTTGCGGGTGTCGATACCGGCAATGGCAACGATGTTTTGGGATTTCAGATAGTCGGGGAGGCTCTGCGTAGCGCGAAAATTCGACACCATCAGAGGCAAATCGCGAATCACCAGACCAGCAGCATGAATGCGGTCGGATTCAACGTCCTCGGGGTTGACGCCGGTATTGCCAATGTGGGGATAAGTCAGGGTGACGATCTGGCGGCTATAGCTGGGATCGGTCAGGATTTCCTGATAACCCGTCATTGCCGTATTGAAAACTACCTCTCCGCTGGTGTGGCCAGCAGCGCCAATGGACAGTCCTTGAAACACCGTGCCATCCGCGAGTGCTAGGAAGGCCGGCTGCGTGTTAGCCGTTAAAAATGGCGGCAAGAGAAACTCCTGTTTTGTGCCGCCACAACGGAATCCGGCCTTACCTTTCGCATGCGCAAGCCGCGTACGGGCGTGCGAATATCGGGCGAAGCTGGTGGGTATCGGTAGTTTTGCGCGGGCGGCGGGCGGATGTGGTTAAACCTTGCAATTATAGCGTGAAGCGCTATCCCCGGGCAACCTCGGCCCGCCATGCCGCATTTCAGCGAAGTGCCCGCTTACAAGCCCAGTGCGGCGATACCGGCTTTCGCGATCTGCGCATCCTCATTGGATTTCACGCCAGAAACGCCGACCGCACCTACACAGTCACCCGCCACCAGGATGGGCACGCCGCCTTCAAGCAAGCCATCAATATTAGGCGCTGACAAGAAGGAATAACGGCCATTGTTAATGATGTCTTCGTAGATTTTGGTCTCGCGAACGCCCAGCGCTGCGGTACGCGCTTTCGATGGCGCAATTGACGCCGATACGGGTGCTGCGCCATCCAGACGCTGCAGCCACAAGAGATTGCCGCCGTCATCCACGATCGCAATGGTGACCGCCCACTTGTTAGTCAAGGCTTCCTTTTCAGCGGCCGAGGCAATTTTTTTGACGTCTTCCAGCGTCAGAGCCTGTTTTGAGCGCATGTTGCTGCTTCCCTTCGATTTTGAAAAGGCTGGATTGTACGACAAGTTTATTTGGTCACTATGACAAAGGGAACGCTGAACAAATCCGCCCCACCTTTGACAAGTAAACATCGATCGCTTACAGTCCGCACGTTTGTTTGCCTTGGGGTTACTTTGATACGCTGGACATACCAAATCAGCAAGACTGTGCGCAATATCGTGATCGTTGCGATGATTGCGACTGTATTGGTGTCCCCACCACCTGCAAGCGCAGAGCCTGAACAAGAGCAGTCCACCGTATTGGACAAACTCAGCAGTTTCACCGACCGCGCTGCCCAAATTGCAATTGAAGCATTGTCACTTGTCGGCATACGCTACCGCTACGGCGGTAACTCACCTGAACAGGGTCTGGATTGCAGCGGTCTGGTTCGTTATGTGTTCAGGGAAGCCGGCGGCACTGACTTGCCGCGCACCTCGCAGGAAATGAGCCGCCGTGGCGAGCCCGTCGACAAACAAGATTTGCAGCCGGGCGATCTGGTGTTCTTCAACACTTTGAACCGTGCGTTCTCCCATGTCGGGATTTATCTCGGCAACAATCAATTCATTCACGCACCTTCCGCAGGACGCAATGTCCGCGTGGAGAATATGGACATGAATTATTGGAAGGCGCGTTTCAATGGCGCGCGGCGAGTGCTGGAAAACGAACCTGCACCCCGTTGAGGTTCAGTACCTTCACGATACATACCGGCACTCAAGGCCGCTCCCGTTTAGCCTTCAACCGTTGCTTGATCTCCCCTATCATCGCCGTGGTAGCGCGCTCGCCCGCCATGATCGCGACATTCCGCTGCTGAAAATCATTCCCCTTCATCGTCGCCAGCTCGGGACGAATCACCACGTCCGCGTCCCGCAACTCATACTGATTCAGGCTCTGCCCCATAATCGCAAAGGTTTGCAATAAAACCTCCAACGTACCCGAAGCAGACTGCGCCTCTGGCTGTGCCGAGATATTCACCGCAATAACAAAATCCGCGCCCATCTTGCGCGCAAAACTCACCGGCACCGGC